>JAAXHW010000079.1 GCA_012270675.1 Candidatus Latescibacterota bacterium
ACGACTCCTGCCGCCGCCTCCGGGCGCTGCGGCCTTCTGTTCCGGCCATTGTTCCCCTTAGAAGCTGTCTTAAAACCCCCAGCGGTCTTCGCACGGCTGCAAAAGCGCCGATCGGCGTTGGTCAAACCCACCCGTATCTTGAGGATACGGGCAGGTTCGTCCGCCTTGACCGCATTGTGCTGTGCGCCTGTGTGTATCTGTTATTCGATTTTTAAAAATTCGCCTTCCTGCCGGGCAGAGGTTTCGGCCATGATGCAGGCCTTTGCAACGGCCAGGACGTCGGTGGTGGAGATGGTGTTTTCGCGACCGCTGGAGAAGGCGTCGATCATGGTTTCGACAAAAACGCTGTTGCGTTCGGGGGGAAACTCGGGCTGGTAGGCTCCCCTGCCGTCGGCGACGATGAGGAGGCTGTCGGCGGCATAGGCCCGCAGGTGCGCCGAACCCACCGTGCCCATGAGGATGAAGCGGGTGTCGCCAAAGGAGGGGGAGTCCCGGGGCGTGAGCCAGTCGGCGGTGAGGAGGGCAGAGCAACCGTTGCTCAACCGGTACGAGGCCTGGACGTGGTCCATTTCCATTTTTCGAGGCGGGTGGGTGTGTTTTTTGCAGGTGCCGACCGCGTGGACACCGACGCATTCTGCGCCCGTGAGCCATCGTATCTGGTCCACGCCGTGACAGCCGACGTCGTGGAAGGTGCCGACGTAGCGGTTCGGGTCGAAGTACCAGGGGGGGGCCCAGTTGCCCAGCTTGTGCGGGTGCGTGGAGATGAGGCTGACGATTTCTCCCAGCACCCCATCCAGGACTGCCTCCCGCAGGGCGATAAAGGGAGGGTAATTGCGGGAGGTGAAGAACATGGTGAGGCGGATGCTGTGGGTTTCAACGGCGGTCTTGACGCGCTGCCAGTCTTCCAGAGAGCGGCAAAGGGGTTTGTCCAGGAAGACGTGGGCACCGGCAGAGGCGCAGGTCTCGATCATTTCGACTTTTTCGTGTTGGGCGAGCCCTTCCATCACGATTTCGGGTCTGGCTTCTTCCAGCATGGCGCTCAGGGTTGGATAGCGGGGAATCCTGGTGTTTTCGGTGTACTTCCGGTAGAGGGTGTCGTCCGGTTCAACGATGCCGACGATTTCGCCGTTCGGGGCGTTGACAGCCGATCGGAACATGCCGCTGATGTGTCCGTAATGGACACCCATAATGCCGATTCGCATGGATGGCTCCTTGTTTGGCTTTATGTTTTGCACCTCTTCTCCCGCAGGCGGGAGGTAAGGGCCTATACGCCTCCTGAAAACCGTTTGACTGCCTCCCGGTCGAGGTCGATGCCGAGGCCCGGGGCGGTGGGTATGGTGAGCATGCCCTCCTCGTCCAGTTTGAACGGCTCGGTCAGGATCGTTTCGACGTAGGGCGAGTGCGTGATGTATTCCACCCAGCGGGCGGTGGGGTTGGCCGCAGCCAGGTGGAGGTCGGCGGCCAACCCCACGGCGGTATTCCAGCCGTGGGTGACCAGGAGAATATTGTGGTCGCAGGCGGACCAGAGGATGCGCCGCACTTCGGAGATGCCTCCGACCTTGGTGGTATCGGGCTGCACGATGTCGAGCGCGCCCCGTTCGATCCAGGGGATGAAGCTCTGCCGGCGGGTGAAGACCTCTCCAGACGCGATCAGAAGAGGTGCATGTGCTCTGAGCCGGGTGTAGCTTTCGATGTCGTCGGGGGGGAGTGCCTCTTCAAACCAGACAACATCGTGGTCGGCCAGCATGTGGGCGGTTTCGAGCGCCCACTTGTAGCCGTGGGGCCAGAACTGCTCGCTGCCTCCGGCGTCGACCATGATCTCGATGTTGGGGCCGACGGTTTCCCGGGCCAGCCGGACCAGCCGCTCGTCGGTTTTGCGGTCGATGCGGCCGAAAGGGCCCCATCCGAGTTTGAAGGCCCGGAAGCCCCGTTCCACCGCCTTGAGCAGGTTTTCCCGGAGGTCCTCCTCGGAGCGTTGGAAGAGGAGGGAGCCATAGGGTTTGATGTTTTCCCGGTAAGCGCCGCCCAGCAGCCGGCCGACCGGCTGTCCGCAGGCCTTTCCGAGCAGGTCCCAGAGGGCGATGTCGATTCCGGATATGGCGTGGGTGACCGCGCCCCCCCTGCCCTGCCAGAAGGTCATCTGGTGGAGTTTTTCGGAAACGCGCTCCGGCTCCAGCGCAGACTCGCCGATCAGGTGGGGACGGAGGAGGTCGAGTGCGCCTTCGACAAGGGCCTGGCTGGTGAAGCAACTCCCCAGGCCGACCAGACCCTCGTCGGTTTCGACTTCAACGAGGGTGTTCATGTTTTCGGAGGGGTCGGTGCCCTGCGACCAGCCGGTGTCGGGGGTTTCCCCGAAGAGGGGGATGGTGCGGATGTGGGTGATTTGCATTGTAAATTCTCCCGGTAGAATCCTGTCCGTTTGGCTTTCTTCCCGGTTTTGTGCCCCAATGGAGGGCCCCGCTGTGATCTCAAGCCGCTGGGCCAGAGGTCTCATCTTGCAAACGAGTGCCTCAATATAAAGCATCCGGCCGAAGTCTTCAACGGGAAACTGGACAGATCCTGGTGTGGGACGGCGTCTGTCATTTTGACATATTGCGCTGCCGTTGAGGTCGGCTTGTGGGAAAGGGTTATCGGAGATTTTTAAATAAGCTGCTTGGAATAAAGGTCGTTAATCAATTTTTAATGAATTCAGGTACAGATATTGCTTTTTAGAGTAGACACCCTCCGAACCTCGACAATCTGGCGATGTTTCACAACACAGAGAGGTGTCTTATGTCAGAAAATGGGTCCCAAAACGCGGTGGAGATGATCCATAAGCAGGTTCCGCACGAAGCCCCCCTCCTGGTGACCAGGGAGGCGGTGGTTTATCCCCATATGGTGGTCCCGTTGCTGGTTGAGGATGAAGGCACGGTCCGGGCGGTGGATACGGCCGCGAACGCGGGGCATCAAACGGTTGTGGTATTTGGGCAGAAGCCCACCGGCGATGCATCGGAATCCGGGGAAGGGCCTGAGCAAGAGGAGGGGATTCGGGCCCAGCGTCTCTATCCGGTGGGTACGGCGGTGAAGGTGTTGCAGATGCAGCGCCTGCCGAACGGACGGTTGCATGTGCTGGTGAGCGGGCTTGCCCGCGTTGGCCTGCAGGACCTGGTACAGACGGAGCCCTACCCGCTGGCGCGTGTGAAGACGCTGGAGACCTGGTCTGAAAAGACCACCGAACTGGAGGCCCTGTCGCAGAATGTGATCGGTCTTTTCCAGCGGGCGGTCTCCCTGGTTCCCAACGCGCCCAAGGACGTCCTGGATGTCCTGGAGTCTCTGCCGGGTCTGGAACAGAAGGCCGATTTTATCGCCTCCCAGCTCGGCCTTGAGTTTGGAGACCGCCAGGAGGTGCTGGCCGAGCTCAACCTCCGGCGGCGGTTTGAGATTATCAACCGGGTGATGAACCGGGAGGTCGAGATCCTGGAACTGCGCCATAAGATCCAGTCGGAGGCGGCCGGGTCGATGGACGAGGCGCAGCGGGAGTATTTCCTGCGGCAGCAGCTCAAGGCGATTCGGGAGGCGTTGGGCGAAGGGGATGACGAAGCCGCGGAAGCCGAGGAACTCCGGGAGCGCATCGTGCAGGCGAGGATGCCCGAGGCGGTCCGAAAGGAGGCTGAGCGGGAGCTTTCGCGGATGGAGAAGATGTCCCAGGCTGCGGCGGACTACACGGTGTCGCGCACTTATCTGGACTGGCTGGTGAACCTGCCCTGGAGCGCGTCGACCGAGGACCACCTGGATGTGAATGAGGCCGAACGGATTCTGAACAGTGACCACTTTGGCCTTGAAAAGCCGAAAGAACGGGTGCTGGAGTTCCTGGCCGTGCGCCGGCTCAAGGAGGATATGCGCGGGCCGATTCTGTGCCTGGTGGGGCCCCCGGGCACAGGGAAGACCTCGCTGGGGCAGTCGATTGCCCGGGCCCTGAATCGGAAGTTCGTGCGGGTGTCTTTGGGCGGTGTGCGGGACGAGTCGGAGGTCCGGGGACACCGCCGGACCTATGTGGGTGCGTTGCCCGGACGGATCATCCAGGGGTTGCGCAGGGCGGGGACGAACAACCCGGTGTTTATGTTAGACGAAATCGACAAGCTGGGCGCGGACTTCCGGGGAGATCCTTCTGCGGCGCTGTTAGAGGTGCTGGATCCGGAGCAAAACAATACGTTTGAAGATCACTACTTGGACGTTCCGTTCGATTTGTCCAGGGTGTTGTTTATCGCAACGGCAAATTCCCTGCACACCATCCCGCCGGCGCTGCTGGACCGGATGGAGGTGCTGGAGCTGTCCGGGTATACAGAGGCGGAGAAGCTGCAGATCGCCAGGCATTATCTGGTGCCGAAGCAGCTTGAGGCGCACGGGCTGAGCGAGAAGAGGTTAGAGGTGGATGACGGGGCGCTGCTTTCGGTGATTCGGCACTATACGCGGGAAGCCGGTCTGCGCAACCTGGAGCGGGAGGTCGGCACGCTCGCCCGGAAGGTGGCTCGTCGCTTTGCGCAGGGGCGCCGGCGGAAGGTCCGGATCCGCGAGTGGGACCTGCACGGCTATCTGGGTGCGCAGCGGTACCGGCATGAGAGCGCTGAGGAGGCCGATGAGGTAGGCGTGGCCGCGGGTCTGGCGGTGACGCCGGTGGGGGGGGATGTGCTGTTTGTGGAGGCGACGGCGATGCCGGGCAAGGGCAATATCAACCTGACCGGGCAGGTGGGCGACGTGATGAAGGAGTCGGTGCATGCGGCGATGACCTACGTCCGGTCGAGGTGGGCGGAGTGGGGCCTGCCGGAGGATTTCAACCAGGAACGTGACGTGCACATCCACGTGCCCGCCGGGGCGGTGCCCAAAGACGGCCCCTCGGCGGGGATTACGATGGCCACGGTGCTTGTCTCGGTGTTTACCGGACGGCCGGTGCGTAAGGATGTGGCGATGACCGGCGAGATTACGCTACGGGGCAGGGTGCTGCCGATTGGCGGGGTACGGGATAAGGTCCTGGCCGCCCACCGGGCGGGGATCGGGACGGTGATTTTACCAGAGGAAAATCGGAAGGATTTGGAAGAGGTGCCCAAGACGGTGCGGAAGGATCTGAACGTCGTGTTTGCGAACCACATGGACCGGGTGATCCATACGGCTCTTTTCAAGCGGACGAAAAAGGCTCAGAAGACCCCGTCTGCGAAGGCGAAACGATCCTCGCTGCCGGGTATCCCGGGGCAACCTGCGGTGCCGGTGCCGAGTTCGAATTAGTCTACATGAAAGCATGAAAATGGAGAACCAGGAAAAGCGCAACCGGCTCGGGGAGGGGAAGTCAGCTTGTTTTTATGTTTTTAAAGGGTGTCAGCAGCATCTTGAGGATGGTCTGTTCCTCTTCCAGTCCTTTGATGCCGTAGACGATGTCTTTCGGATTCAGGACGATTCTGTAGGTTCCAAAGAGTCTGTCCCAGATGGAGAGCAAGCTGGTGTAATTTGAATCGGTTTCAACCTTCAGGTCTGAATGGTGTACTTTGTGCATCAGAGGGGATGTCAAGAAGATGCGATACCCTTTATCCAGTGTGTTTCCAATGGATATGTTGGCGTGGTGAAAAAACACATTGGCCAAAAATACAGTTTCGTAAACCAGAATGTAGTCCAGTTTCATCGCACATATGGCGTACAGACCACTTCGGATCAGGATGGTGATGGTGTGCTCTCCGATGTGAAATCGGGATCCGGTTGTGACGTCCATCTCGGTGTCGGAATGGTGCATCCGGTGAAATCGCCACAAGAATGGAAGTTTGTGAAATAAGACATGCAGAATATAGGTTAAAACGTCAATAAAGAGAATGGTCAGGATGAGTTCCACCCTCCAGTCCATGGATACCGTATTAAACAGGCCCCACGATGTGTCAACTGAAAGGACGACGAGAGGGATGAGCAACAGATTGGTGATCACCGCATTAAATGCGATGACACCGATGTTTCTAACAGCGTGTAGCGATTTGTTTTTGAAGGTGTCAAAATAGGGGAACAGACATTCCAGGATGTAGAAAATCACCAGGAACAGAATCAGGATCAGGTCTTTCTCTGTTTTGGTTATCATCACAGGATGTTACTCTGAGTTTACGTAAGCTGTCAGCCGCTCACGAAAAAGCCGAAGCCTCAACCGAGGGCTCCGGCTGTCTGTGCGCCATGCTTTCGACTTCAGAAGCTGTCTTAAAACCCCCAGCGGTCTTCGCGCGGCTGCAAAAGCGCCGGTCGGCGTTGGTCAACCCTACCCGTATCTCCAGGATACGGGCGTGTTCTCCCGCCTGGACCGCCACGTTTTCGCTCGCGCTCGGGAACGCACCGGAAATTTTAAAACAGCTTTTCAGAGCCGCTGCTGGATGTGCGGCTGGATCTCGTCGTATTCCGGGAACCTCCCTTCCTGGACCTTGGAGAAGACGAGGTCGCCGTCGATGCTGAATTCAAACCGTCCCCTGTCGGAGGGGACGAGGGTGAGGGATTCGATGTCCTGTTTGAACGTTTTCAAAATCGTGTCCGTCATACTGACGGCCTGGGGTTCATAGCCTCAGGCCGCGCAATAGACGAGTTCGAGTTTCATCTCTCAATCCTCCTTCTGAAACAGTCGCTTTGGTTCCCACCGGGAATTTTAAGACAGCTTCTAAGTTTCTAATATATCCGATCCAGGCCCGGTTGTCAAATCCTGTGAAGGTCTCTGCTTGACGGAGGAGATCTACCGGTGGGGGACGCGTTACCGGGAATTTTAAAAAAGGGATTCAGGTATGGGTTCGTTGCCGGTGATTCTGGATATGGACCCGGGGGTGGACGATGCGCTGGCGATGATGCTGGCGCTGGGGTCTCCGGAGATAGAGGTGCTGGGCATCTCGACGGTGCACGGAAACGTCCCGCTGGGGGTGGGGACACAGAATGCGCTGCGGGTGCTGGGGCTGCTGGACCGGACCGGTGTGCCGGTCTATCCGGGGGCGGCCCGGCCGCTTGTGCGCGGTCCGGTCTACGCAACGGAGGTGCACGGCCCGGAGGGGTTGGGAGAAGCCGTGCTGCCCGATCCGGATGTCCCGCCTGCGGGAGATGGGGTCGGGTTTCTGGTGGAGACGCTTTCGGCCCGCCCCGGGGAGGTGACGCTGGTCGCGGTGGGACCGCTGACGAACCTGGCGATGGCGGAGCAGCAGGTGCCGGGGGTGCTGCGTGAAGCCCGGCAGGTGATTGTGATGGGTGGGGCAATCAAGCAACCCGGGAATTCGACGCCGACGGCGGAGTTCAATTTTTATGCCGATCCGGATGCGGCGGGGCAGGTGGTCCGGTCCGGGGCGTCGCTGACACTGATGCCGCTGGATGTGACGCGCCGGGTGGGCCTGGACGTTGAAGGGATTCAACATCGGGTGGCGCCGCCTGGAACACCAGAGGCGCGGTTTGTGGAGGCTGCGGTTCAGTCGTCAATCGCCTATGCCAAACGGGTCTACGGGTACGCCGGGATCTACCTGCACGATCCCCTGGCCGTGGGACTGGCAATTGATCCGTCGTTTTTCAAGCTGGCGCCTGTTTTTTTAGAGGTGGAGACGGAGGGTCGGTTGACGGCGGGGCAGGCCGTGGCTGACCGGAGGCCGTTCCTGGAAGATGCGAACCGTCAGGGGCACCGGGTGATGTGTGCGGTTGAGGTGGAGGCGGAGCGGTTTTTGGAGTGGTTTCTGGAACGGGCACTGGAAGAGGTCGGACATTGAAGGCAATTATTATTGGCGCGGGGCGGGGTGAGCGGCTGATGCCGCACACGGCGAACGCCCCGAAGTGTTTTGCAAAGGTGAAGGGACGGCGGATTCTGGACTGGGGGATCGAGGCGCTCCGGACAGGGGGGCTGATGGATGTCGTTTTTGTGGGGGGATACCGCATCGAGCAGGTCCAGGCGGAATATCCAGAGTTTACGTTCTGTCACAATGTGGACTGGCAGAACAACAACATCCTCGTCTCGCTGATGCACGCTGAATGCCACATGGACGACGGATTTGTGTGCGCCTATTCGGATATTCTCTACCGTCCGGATATCCCCTACCGGCTGATGCAGAGTGCTCACGATATGACTCTGGTCTGCGATAGGGCGTGGCGAGCGCGCTACCAGAAGCGGACGGAGCACCCTGAGACGGATGCGGAGAAAGTTGCCGTGGAAGGGGGGCGTGTGGTTGCGATCAACCGGACGATGCCAATTGAGGCGGCCCGGAATGAATACATCGGGGTTGCCCGGTTTACGCGGGAGGGGGCACGGATACTGCGGGATGCGTACCACCGGGCAAAGGCGAAGTACGATGGGCGCCCTTTCCAGGACGCCCCGGTGTTCCAGAAAGCATATCTGATCGATCTGTTCCAGGAGATGATCGAGGAGGGGATACCGATGTACCCGATGGAAACCCAGGGGGGGTATATGGAGATCGACACGAACCAGGACTTTCAGATTGCGCGAGAGGAGTGGTCGGGATGAGCAACGAGCGGCCTCTTTTTTCTGCGGGTGTGGTGGGAAGTATGCCCAGGCCACAGTTCGTGCGCGATCTGCTCGATCCGGAAAAGGAACCGTCCGATCCAGAAGTATTTGCGAAACGGATGGATGCGGCGGTGGATTATATCGTGGCACTGCAGGAGGCCGCCGGCCTGGATATTGTTTCGGACGGAGAGTACCGCCGCCGGTCTTATATCGGGATTATTGCGGATGTGGCGGATGGCTTCCTGCGTGAGCGGAAGAACGGCCTGTGGTGGCATACGGTGGTGGAGCCGATGCGGGTGGCCCGTCCGGGAATAGCCGCTGGGGAGGCGCGCTACCTGAAGGCGCGTACGGACCGGCAGATCAAGGTCTGCCTGCCTTCGGCCTACCTGCTGGGGCAGCGGATGTGGGACCCGGACCGGTCGCGGGAGGCGTATCCCACGCGCGAGGCATTTATGGAGGCGCTGGTTCCGATTTTGCGGGGAGAACTGGAGCTTTTGAGAGAGGCGGGCGCAGATATCGTGCAGTTCGACGATCCCCACCTCTGTCTGTTCGTGGATGAGCGCGTGCGCACCCGGTTTAAGAATCCGGACGGAGAGGCGGACCTGTGCGTGGACCTGTTCAACCGGATTGTGGACGGCATCGACGGGATCACCCGGGCGATTCACCTGTGCCGGCGGAACAAGGGGCGCGCCGGGTGGGTGGGGGAGGGAGGATACGAGCCGATTCTGCCGGCGCTCAAGCGGCTGCGCGTGGATCAGTACGTGATGGAGTTTACGATTCCGGTATCGGGCGACCTGTCGGTGTTGAGGCAACTGCCGGGCGACCGGCAGGTGGGTCTGGGGTGTGTGGACTGCCGGGGAGAGGTGGTCGATTCGGTGGAGGAGATTGTGGGGCGGGTGGAAGAGGCGCTGCAGTATCTGCGACCGGAGCAGGTTCTGCTAAATCCGGACTGTGGGTTTGCGCCGGGGAATGCCGCGGATATTCCGATCGACGAGGCGTATGAGAAGCTGTGTAACGAGGCAGGGGCGGCTCAGGTGTTGCGGGAGAAGTACGGGTAGGCGAGTCGTACCATAGGGTATGGGGTGCAGCAGAAGTCAGGGATTCTCCCGCAGGCGCAGGTAGTTCGCATAGCGCGCCGGGACGATATTTCCCGCTTCGACGGCTTCCTTGATCGCACATTCCGGTTCGTGGATGTGCGAGCAGTCTCTGAACCGGCACTGGCCGATCAGATCCTGGAATTCTTTGAAGAGGGCCGGGACGTCTTCCGGTTCGACGTCCCAGAGGTAGAATTCACGGACGCCCGGGATGTCGCCCACCAATCCGCCGCCGGCGAGTTTAACAAGTTCCAGGTGGGTGGTGGTGTGCCGTCCCCCGCCGGTGGCCGGGCTGACCCCGGCGGTTCTGAGTTTGAGACCGGGCTGTAGCCAGTTGAGGAGGCTTGACTTTCCCACACCGGAGGGACCCATCATGAGGGAGACACGATTTTGCAGCACATCCTGGAACGCCTCTTTGCCCATGTCGGCGGTCACGCTGGTGTAGACGACGCGATATCCAATCCGTTCGTAGCCGGCCATGGCCTCACGGGCGGCAACCTCGTCTGTGAGGTCGATTTTGTTGAAGCAGATGACGGCAGGGACCTCCTCCCATTCGGCAATGGCCAGCATCCGGTCGAGGAGGTCCCACTCGGGAGGGGGGGCGGCTGCGGAGAAGATGGGGAGGACCTGATCAACGTTGGCCGCCAGGATCTGCTCTTTCCGGGAACCGCCCGAGGCCCGGCGGGAGACTTTGTTGCGGCGAGGCATCACTTCGCAGATCATGCCGGTTCCTCCCTCGCCCTCCTCGAAGCGCACCTGGTCTCCAATGGCAACGGGGTCCACCACCCGGACCCGGCGGACGGACTGTACGCGCCGTCGTCGGGAACCGGGACTGGCTTCGGGATACTGCAGCTGTTTCCGCAGTCGGGTGGAAAGGGCACAATCGATGATGGTTGAGCCGGAAGCAACGTGGTAATGGCCCAGATATTGTCGGATGACCGTGCCTTCCCCGATGGGGGTCTCCATACCTTCCTCAGATGGAAAACGGCAAATAGCAAACGCGTTTCTTATCCGGTTTGCCGTTTGCCGTTTCAGGTGTTGATTCTCAGATAATATCCACCTTGCTGTCGTCCCCAAGCGTAAACCGGTACGCGGCCGGCCGGGCCCTGGCACGGGTGACCTCGGCGTTGTGGCCGATGAGAGAGTCTGCAGTCCGTTCGCCCAGGTCGAGGATGCGGCCGCCGTCCAAGACGATGGAGTGTTCGATTTCAGAGCCGACAATTTCCACCCCGTTGCCGATGGCCGTATAGGGTCCCACATAGGCGTCTTGCAGCCGACAGTTCTCGCCGATGACGACCGGCCCCCGGACGATGCAGTTGTCGACCCGGGTGCCCGCTGCGATTTGCACCCGTCCTGTGATCCTGGAGGAGGAGTCGACCTGGACGCTCGGGGCGATGTTTTTTTTGTCCGGGAGTTCATCCAGGACGATCTGATTGGCCTCCAGCATGTCGTCTTTTTTGCCTGTGTCGAGCCACCAGCCGGTGAGGATATTGGACCCGACCTTCGATCCTGAGTCGAGGAGTTCCTGGATCGCGTCGGTAATTTCGTATTCTCCCCGGGCCGAGGGCTGGAGCTGGTCGATGGCGGCGTGCACTCTGGCGTTGAAGAGGTAGACGCCGACCAGGGCCAGGTTGGAGCGGGGGACCTCCGGTTTCTCTTCCAGGCGGATCACGCGGCCCTCTCCATCCAGTTCGGCGACCCCAAAACTCCTGGGGTCTTCGACTTCCTTCAACTGGATCAGGGCGTCCAGGTCCTGTTCCTGATACTGTTTGGCCAGTTCCGACACCTCGTGCTTGATCAGGTTGTCTCCCAGGTACATCACAAAGGGATCGTCTCTTAGAAAGTCACGGGAGGTCTTGACCGCGTGCGCCAATCCCAGCGGTCGGTCCTGGTAGATGTAGGTGATCTTTGCGTTCCAGCACGACCCATCGGAAACTTTCCGCTTGATCTCTTCGCCGGTCTCTCCGATGACGATGCCGATTTCCCGGATGCCGGCGCGGACAATCGATTCGATGCCGTAAAAGACGATGGGTTTGTTTGCTACCGGCAGGAGTTGTTTGGCCCGGGTGTGGGTCATGGGCCTCAGCCTGCTTCCGGTTCCGCCACAGAGGATAAGGGCTTTCATGTTCTGCATTCCCGGTCTAAGACTGTGAAGCTGGGCCGACATCATTTTGTGTGGTGGTTGTACCTATCCGCTGATCGTGAAACGAAAATAAAAGTCGGTAAATTCTTTGTCAAGCATTTTCAGGTGAAAGAAACGACGGGCCATTATTCTTTGGTTGACATTTAGATTTCTTTTCTCCATATTTTTTCAGGCTTGTGTTTGCGTTCAGATTCACGATCCCATCTCCTCTGGTGGAGGCCTGCGATGAACGAGGATCTTTCACCTATCCTCAACGATTGGAAGTTTGATCCGGGGGATATCTGCGCCCGGAAGATCATCGGTGTGGATGGCAGGGAAAAGCTTCAGGTCCGACTGGACCTGGGCGTGCTTCAGATGGAGTTGACCGGGCGTCCGGACAGCGCCCGTCCCAATGGCTACGAATCCGCCCTGGATGACTATCTGGATCGCCTTGAGGAATATCGGGTTGCGCATGGGACTGACGAGGGATTCTGTCTGGATGAAAAGGCGTGCGCCGAATTGTGGCAGGAGAGCGTATATTATTACCACCGTTATATCTGCCTTCTGCGTTTGGAGGACTACGAGGGGGTCTTGCGGGATACGGCGCACAACCTGGCGGTTTTCGATCTGGTCAAGGCCTATACCGACGATGAAGAGGCCAAACTTTCTTTTGAACAGTACCGGCCCTATGTGATTATGGTCCATGCCCGGTCCAAGGGGGAGATTTGTCTGCAAAGCGACGACTACGACGGCGCGCTGGAGGTGGTGCAGGAGGGTATTGAGGAGATCCGCTCCTTTTTTGAGGCGTTTGGCGATCCGGAGTTGATCGAGTCGAGCGAGGAACTTCAGGCCCTCGAGGTCTGGGCTGAAGAGATCCGTCACAACCGTCCGTTGGGCCTCAAACAGCGGCTTTCTCAACAACTGAAGGAGGCCATTGCGGAGGAGAAGTACGAACTGGCCGCGCGGATTCGGGACCGTCTCCAGAGGCTCGAAGGCAGGAGTTTCTAACGCATCCGCAGGCCGGGGCAGCAGGCCACCCGCTGCACGGGTGGTCGTTGATTGACCGGCCGGTGAATGAAGGGTTTTGCAGGGGCTATAGTCTGGCGATTGGGCATACCCGCTGCCCCTGGTCCTGATCCTGAACACGGACGTATTTCCGGATCGGGATTTTTTGTGTGGGGTACCCGGGGCGCGGCGCGGGCGAGGCGTTGGAATGAGGGATAAAGGAATATGTCCTATGAATTTCTGATCGCGCGCAGGCACCTTCGGTCCATGCGCGGGCGGAAACGGGTTTCGTTTACGGCCATCATTGCGGTGGTCGGCGTGGCCATCGGGGTGGCCGCGCTGGTGATTGTGCTGTCGGTGATGAACGGGTTTTCGGAGATGATCTGGGACCGGCTGCTGGGGATAAACGCCCACATTACGGTTCGGAAGGCCTACGACGGGCGGATTGAGGAATACGGCCCTCTGCTCCGGACGCTGGAAGCACACCCGGAGGTTGTAGGCGCATCGGCGTTCATCCAGTCCGAGGGGTTTGTGCTTCGTCGTCCACCGGGCGGAGAGATAATCAGTTCGGGGGTGCTGGCGCGCGGGGTAGATGCAGAAAGGGCGCTCAAAACGAGCGATCTGTCCGACCACCTCTGGGCAGGGCAAGTGGATCTGTCGCCCCGACAGGTGGAGGGGAAAAGGGCCGACGGGATGGTGATCGGCCGCGTTCTGGCCGATAAGCTGGGGGCGATGCTGGGCTCCGAAGTCCACCTGGGGTTCATTCCCAAAGAGATGCTGCAAACGCCAACACTGCGCCGATATGTGGTGACCGGGATCTTTCATACGGGGTATTACGAGTTCGATTCGGGACTGGTGTTTGTCTCTCTGGGAGCTGCGCGGCGGGATCTGCGGTGGGACGATGTGGTTACGGGCATCCGGATCCGGCTTCAAGATCCCTTTGCGGCCGACCGGGTGGGGGAGGAGCTCCGGGAGGTGCTGCGGCAGGTCTATCCGGGGCTTTTCCCGTCTTCCTGGATGTCCCAGCACAGCAACCTCTACGTCTGGATCCAGATGGAGAAGTGGTTCAGCTTTCTGGCCCTGAGTCTGATCGTGATGGTGGCCGGGTTCAACATTATCAGCATTCTTACGATGAACGTGTCCGAGCGGCGGCGGGAGATCGGGATTCTCAAGGCGATGGGGGCCACGCCGCGGAGTGTGGGACGGATTTTTACCTTAGGAGGCTTAAGCATCGGTCTTGCGGGTGTGCTGCTGGGGAATCTGCTCGGGTTTGTGCTCTGCTGGGTGCAGCAGCGGTACAGGCCCATCAAGCTTCCGGGGGATGTCTATCTGATCAGTGCGCTGCCGGTGGAGATGCACGTTTTTGATTTTGTCATCATTTCCGTTTCTGCCCTTATCCTGTGTTACCTCTTCACCCTCCTGCCTGCTCGAGACGCAGCGTCTCTGGATCCGGTGGAGGCGATTCGATATGAATGAACAGCCCATGCGGATTGGGGATTGGGGGTTGCGAAATGAAGAGAAACGTTGAGGTCTGAGATGTATCCCGACGATTTCCGAAAGCATCCGATGAAAGATCCAGGACAGCGGCCCTCACAGATGCTTCTGATCCTGATGGCAATTGGTATTGCTGTTGCGGTGACCTTTCTGGGAGGCCTCTTTCTGTACCTGTCCGAGATCTGGAAAGCGCGACCGCTGGGGTAAGTGATTTAAGAAGTTGTCTTAAAACCCCCAGTTCTAATACGTTGCGCGGCCTCCGCTGATGTCGTAGCACTGGCCGGTGGTGAAAGAGGCTTCGTCCGAGACGAGGAAATGGACGAGGGCAGCAACTTCTGCGGGTTTGCCGAGACGGCCCATCGGGATTTTTGAGGCCATGTAGTCGATTTGTTGCTGATCCATGCCCCCGGTGATTGAGGTTTCAATGAGGGCTGGCGAGACGCAGTTGACCCGGATGGAGTGGGCGACGACTTCCTTTGCCAGGGCTTTGGTAAAACAGATGATGCCGGCTTTGGAGACGGAGTAGGGGACCATGTTGGGGTTTCCCTCTTTGCCGGCGATGGAGGCGATGGAGACGATGGCGCCCCGCTGCCGGTCGATCATTTGACCGATGACGGCGCGCGAGCAGAGGAAGACACTTTTCAGGTTGGTATCCAGGACGCGGTCCCAGTCCCCCTCGGCCAGGTCAAGGACCGGGACGTCCCGGCCGACGATGCCGGCGTTGTTGACGAGGATGTCGATTGCTCCCCAGCGTTCCTGCAGGGTGCGGACGGTGCGGTTGACGTCGTCGGAGCAGGACACGTCGGCCTGAATGGGGACCGCGCCGATGGCTTCGGCGGCTGCTTCGGCGGCTGCCGGATCGATGTCGACAACGGCGACCCGGGCGCCTGCTTCCGAGAGCCGCCGGGCAACCGCACGGCCGATGCCCCGGCCGGCGCCGGTGACAATGGCGGTGCGGCCTTCGAGGGACATAGGGTCTGGAGGCATGGTTGACCTTTCGGTTTGCAGAAGGGGTTTAGAAGTAGAGCAGATAGAACGTTTTTTCGGGATAGATCCGGACCGCGGGCGCAGGGAGGTGGACGAAACGGAGCGCGGATTTGACGCGCCGCCATATCTTTCCGCTGCCGGGCAGGTAATCAGCGTTAAAATCGAGGGCAAGGAAGATCTCATGCTGGGCATCGAGGAGCTCGGGGTATCCTCTGTTCGGCCCTTTGCTCTGCTTATTTGACCCGTGCATCCCCCTGGCGCCCACGCCCACGCCCAGCCCCAGCCAGTCGGGCCAGACGCTGCGTGCTCCGTGCCAGAGCAGGCGCTCCATGTCCAGGGTCATCCAGAAGGTCATCCCTTCGTAATCATCGATTATCGACTCATAATGGGGCCTGTTGCTTGCCTTTCGCCGGGCCCGGTCCCGATAGAGCGCGGAGGGGAAGTAACTCATTTTGAACCGGACGGCTTGCGTGCCGGGAAAGAGGGTGTGGACCAGAGGGACTGCCGCACCCAGCACGTTGGCCGTGAAATCGGGGATGCTGAAGCCCCACTGATCGAACCGGCCATCCCGCATTTCGACCAGGAAGAGTTCCCCCAGACTGGTCAGAGACCCCAGGATTGCCGATGTGCGCGGCGAGAATCCAACCCACGCGTAGATGCCGCCTATGCCCTCGGCGAGGGCAATGCCGGAAAAGAAGTGTCCGAATTTGTCCATATTGAGGTAGGTGTCTCCGGACCAGTCGTTGATAAACCGGATGTGGTCCAGCTTTTTTCCCTGCCACCAGGTCCTGTCCAGGTACCGATAGGCGACGTAATGGGCACCCCCTCCGCCGACGCCTACCAGGGCCAGCCGTTTATAGCATACGCCGGTTTTCCCCTGTACCGGAATCTGGGTTATGGAGTCGGGTTCGTCCGCAGCCCCCGGAAGCGGAAAGAGGAGCAGCGTCAGAGACAGCAGGATGGGTTTTAAGGGGTGGTGTTCCATTTTTAGAAGGGTTCGAGAGGTCGCGCTTCCAGGAGGAAGTCGATCAGTTTTCGATTGGCGCGGGAAAAGGCATAGTCAGAGAGTTCATCCGGCGACACCCAGCGGGCCTCCGTGCAGCCCAGCGGGCGGGTCCGACCGGACCGGTAGGCGCATTGGAAGGCGTGCATGGTGACGCTGAAGTGCGTGAAGGCGTGTTTGACGGTGCGGAAACGGCTCACGACCGTCGCCTGCACCCCGGTTTCCTCCCGGATTCCCCGGAGGCAGCAGTCCTGCAGGGTTTCTCCGGTTTGCAGGCGAGTTGCAGGGAATTCCCAGAGCCCCCCCAGGAGGCCGTTTTCCGGGCGGCGGGCGATGAGGAGGGTGCCGCCGCGCCAGACGAGGCCCACGCCCATCGTGTGGTGGGGCCGGGCCTTTTTCGGGGTTTTGATCGGGAGCGATTCGGGACGGCCCGATTGGAACGCGGCGCAGTGCGGGGCCAGAGGGCACGCCGCGCAGTCCGGCAGCCTGGGACGACACACCATGGCTCCCAGTTCCATCATCGCCTGGTTGTAGGCGCCGGCCTTCCCTTTTGGAAGGAGTTTGTCGGCCAGTTCCCAGAGGCGGTTTTTGACGCGGGTCTGAGCGGTGTCATCAGCGATTCCGAAGAGGCGGCAGAGCACCCGGATGACGTTGCCGTCGAGTACTGCGTGATCGCGGTTGAAGGCGATGCTGAGCACGGCCGCCGTGGTGTAGGGTCCAAAGCCGGGCAGAGAGGCGAGGTCGTCGTAGGTGTCCGGGACAGTGCTGTTGAATGCTTTGACGATGGCCTGTGCGGCCCGGTGGAGGTTGCGCGCCCGGGCGTAGTATCCAAGCCCTTCCCAGGCCTTGAGGACGTCGGCCCGTGGGGCCGCAGCCAGGCACTGGAGGGTGGGAAAGCGGGCCAGGAAACGGTGGTAGTAGGGGGTAACGGTGTCCACCTGGGTCTGCTGCAGCATAAATTCGGCAAGCAGGATGTGGTAGGGGTCGCAGGTCCGACGCCAGGGGAGGTCCCGTCTGGTCCGGCGATACCAGGCCAGGAGACGGTGTTGGATTGCGGACCGCTTTTGGGGAGGAATGTTGAAGGGGGTGTCCATTTGGCGCTGGGTCTACCCTTCACGCTTTGTGTTGTAAGCGATTTCGCGGGCGTGTTCGGTAACGATTTTCTCGGGGGCTTTTCGAATGAGATTCCGGATGGAGAGGAGAAAGATGAAAAGGTCTTCTCCAAGGCCGAAATGGGGGACGAAGGCTTCGGGGATAAGATCAAACGGAGAAAGCACGTAGAGGACCGCGGCCACAACGATCAGTTTGAGGTGCCGGGGTACACGGGAATCCACCATCAACCGCCAGGACAGCCTGAGGTATTTCGGCAGGCGTGTGAGGATGGAGAAGAGTCCGTGCACAGCTTGTGCTATCTCCAGACGATCATCAACTGTCCGCTTTTCTACGACAGAAAGAAGGGCTGCGTCCAGGCCATCCGCCCGCCCTGGCCGTAGTATTCCACCCGGACGTAGGTGGTTTTGGATGCGTAGATGAGGTCATCGGGGAGCCGGAAGGTGGCACCGCTGCTGTCTACCGTCTTCTGAATGACGCCATAATCGCTGATCAATCGGATGCGCTGGGCGTCGGACGCTGCGGTGAAGATGGTGTTTTCCGTTGTCTCGATTGTTTGGATGGTGACGCCGGTGGAGGCATAGAAGCGGCCCGTCCGGAGGGCCTCTATAATGGCTTCGGGCGTCCGTTCGTCCACCTGTACCGTGCTCCAGCTTCTGGCCACGTCTTCGGGTCGGTGGGAGTCGTCGGTGCCAAACCCCCAGACCCGGCGGCCCTGAGAGAGGAGGCGGTCCCAGCGGTCGGTGGCCAGCGGGATTCCCTGAAGACGTTCGATCACGCCGTTGTAGATTTCGATGCCAACGTAGCCCTGAAGTTGTTCCATGAGTTCCTGGGAGAAGTGGTTGTAGTGGCTCTGCCAGTTGGGATGATTGAGGATGGCAAAGGCACCCTGCGCTGCAATGGCGTCGATGACCGTCTGACGATCTTCCCGGGGTTCGACGATTTCCGTCGTTCCGATGTGGAGGATGTGGGGGCCCAGGGCCGTGACTTCGACCGCAGGAAGCAGGACCATCGTGGTGTGTTCACGATGGGCGTCCGGATCAACGAATGCGTCGTGGTCCGAGATCGCCAGGTAGTCGTAGCCCCGGCTTTCGTAGTCGGCAATGACCTCCCGGGCAGGGTGGGTGCCGTCGCTGAGGGTGGTGTGGCTGTGCAGGTTGCCCCTCAGCCATTCGCCGGACGATCGGTAGGTGCTCGTAATTGTGATCATATCTCCTCTTTTGTTGTTTATCCCTCTTTCCGCGCCACCATCTTTTGAACGATCTCCCGAAGGGCGTTGCGCTGTACTTTCCCGGTAGAGGTCATCGGTAGAAGATGGGGCTGCATGGGAATCACTTTGCAGGGAGCTTCATAGGGACTCAGACCGGGGATCTGCCCGGCCTGTCCAGCCTGGACAATACGGCGCGCAGCGGCCGCCTGTTTCTCCGGGGTGAGGCCGTTGCGGAAGATGAGGGCGGCGCAGATGTCTTCCCCCCAGCGGGGGTCTTCGATGCCGACGACGTAGGCGGCGGACAGGTCGGGCAGAGCCTCCACCAGGGCATTTTCCACGGCAATGGGGGAGACGTTCACGCCGCCTTTGATCAGGATTTCCTTTTTCCGACCGTGGACGAAGAGATAGGTTCGGCCCCCGACCCTGCGCCGGAAGCCGATGTCGCCGGTGTGGAACCAGCCGTTGCGGAAGACCTCGGCCGTGGCTTCCGGCTGGTTGAGGTAGCCTGCGGAGACGACCGGGCCGCGGACCAGGATTTCACCCAATTCGCCTTCGGGGGGATCACCGTCGATTCGGATGTTGTTGTTGGCCAGTTCCACGCCAGCGGCATTCCGGGACAGGACCTCCCGGTAGTCCGATTCGGGCAGGTCGGGAGGGACGCCGGTGACGCGGAGGCTGACTTCGGTGGTGCCGTAGCCCTGGACCAGGCGGATGCCGAAGCGGTCGTAGAACCGACAGGCGGCCCCGGCGGGCACGGGCGCAGAGCCGATCATGATCTTTTTGAGCGACGAGATGTCGTGGCCTTCCTCGAAGAAGCGGTCGGCGTCGGCGAGCAGATCCCCCATGATGGTGGGCACGATGCTGCTGGAGGTGGCCCGTTCACCGGCGATGACGGGCCAGAATTTAGAGGCGCGGTAGCGGGAGTTGAGGATCAGGGTACCCCCGACCATAAAGAGGGTGATCGAGAAGATGGTGGAGTTGACGTGGTGGAGGGGGAGGACCAGACTGAGGCGTTCGTGCTCATTAAATTCGAGCCATTGGGCAATGCCGTCGGCGTTGCTGGCGATGCTCTGCCGGGTCAGCAGTACGCCCTTGGGATAGCCGGTTGTGCCGGAGGTGTAGAGGATGATGTTTACGGCCTGTTCACCGTTGGGAACGCCGCTCCACTCCGGCTCCATGTCGGCGACCTTACCAGATGCAAGCAGGCGGTCTGTGGCGACGATGGGGATGTCCGGGACGATTTCTTTTTCCGTGTCCAGGTTTTCGGGCAGGACGCACAGGAGCTTTGCGCAGGCGTCCTTCAGCTTGTAGCGCTTACGCTCCGGGACGTCCCGTTTCAGATCAAGGGGGACGGAGGCTGCGCCCAGGCGGAAGAGGGCCAGGTTGAGCAGGAGGATTTCGGGGCAGTTGGGCAGGGCCAGGGCCACCCGGTCGCCCGGTCCGATGTCAAAGACGCGATGGAGATGCCCGGCCAGGGCGGCGGTCCGGCGGTCCAGGTCAGCGTAGGTGATGACCCGGCGCGTTTCCCGGTCCAGTTCCCGAAAGATCAGGGCAGGTTTTTCACCTTGCCCTGACGCGCACTCCCGGAGGAGGTGCGTGAAGTTTTTCCAGGGGAATCGGTAGGTATGCGGGGCACCGTCTTTTGTGCAGGTGAAGATTTGAGGATGCATAACAGAGGTCAGAGATCAGGGGTCGGCTCGCCGCACTGTGCGCGGTAGCGCAGGTAGTGGTCGCACAGGACGAGGGCGACCATAGCTTCTACCATTGGCACGGCGCGGGGCAGAACGCAGGGGTCGTGGCGGCCCCGGCCTTTCAGCGTGGTCGGGTTGCCCTGTACGTCCACGGTTTCCTGTTCTTTGAGGATGGTGGCCGTGGGTTTGAAGACGACCCGGAGCAGGATGTCTTCTCCGTTGGAGATGCCGCCCTGAATGCCGCCGGAGTAGTTGGTGCGGGTGCGCACCCGTTTCCCATTGCTGTAGAAGGGGTCGTTGTGGGTCGAACCGGTCATTTCCGCACCGGCAAAACCGGAGCCGACTTCGAAGCCCTTGCAGGCCGGCAGGGAGAGGAGCGCTTTGCCCAGGTCGGCTTCCAGTTTGTCGAAGACCGGTTGCCCCAGACCGACCGGGACGCTACGGGCCACGGCTTCTACGATGCCGCCTAAGGAGTCTCCCTCTGCGCGCGCCTGTTTGATCCGTTCGATCATACGCTCTGCGGTCTCCGGGTGGGGGCAGCGTACGATGTTGGCTTCTACCTGCTTTTGGGTGACCGTGTCGGGATTGATGTCGACGGCGATTTTGTGGACCTGTTTGACGTAGGCCAGGATTTCGGTGCCGCAGGCCTCCCGAAGGATTTTGCGGGCGACCGCTCCGGCTGCGACCCGGCCGATCGTTTCCCGGGCGCTGGCACGGCCGCCGCCCTGCCAGTTCCGAATGCCATATTTGGCCTGGTAGGTGTAGTCAGCGTGCGAGGGCCGGTATTTGGTGCGCATCTCCTCGTAGTCTTTGGCCCGGACGTCTTTGTTCCAGACGAGCATGGAGATGGGCGTGCCGAGGGTTTTTCCTTCAAAGAGGCCCGAGAGGATTTCCACGCGGTCGGCTTCCTGCCGCTGGGTGGTGATGCGGCTCTGTCCGGGCCGCCGCCGGTCGAGTTCGACCTGGATTTCTTCTGTTGTGATCGCAAGGTTGGGGGGACATCCGTCGATGATGACGCCGCCGCCGCCGCCGTGGGATTCGCCCCAGGTGGTGATGCGAAACAGGTGTCCGAATGAATTTCCCATTGCCCGCTGCTCCTGTTGACATCCTGTTGAAAGGCCACATCTTATGTTCAATTTACCGAATCAGCGTATGGGGGTCAAGAAAATTGAAGATTGCCAGGGTTGAAGATTGAAAAATCCGCAATGCGCAATGTCTCTGTGGCTTGACAGGCGTCCGGCGCGGCCCTATTTTGGAAATTCAGAATCTGGGTTCAGTGATTGGATTTGATCGAGGGTCGGACAAAATTTTAAT
>JAAXHW010000080.1 GCA_012270675.1 Candidatus Latescibacterota bacterium
AAAAGGCCTCGCCGAAGGCATGGGAATCTGGGGAGAGGGGATGCGGAATTTTCCCTCAAGAAAATCTCAAGGGGTAGTCACAGGGCTTCAATCACCGTCCCCCCCACCACAAACGTCTCTTTCACCTCTCCCTGAGCGTCAAACGTGGCTGCGCCGACCTCGCCGTCGGTCCTCAGCCCCGCACCGGACAGCACCCTGCCCCCCTTTGGCTGCAGGAGCACAGTCGCACGGCCCGAAGCCAGGGGTACGGTGACCGCGTACCCACCCTCAATTTCCACCAATTCTGCCTCGCCTTTCAAGGTTTCCCCGGACCGATGCGGCCTCAGTACCGTCACAAACGTCCGCTCCCGGGCAGGCGCCGAGGGTGTTGCCGTCAGATGGTACTCCACAAGCCGGATGCGGGGCCGGGGTGGCGGATCGAACCGGTCGGTCTGGCTCAATTCCAGACCTTCCGGCCACAAAAATGACACCCGGCAGCTTGCACCGCCGTTGACCACCCGCACATCCCGCTGGTGCCGGACAGCCATCTCCACAGGCGCGTGCAGCCGCCACTCGAACCTGGCGGGTTCGGGCGCGAGCAGCGTATCGAAGATAACAATCACTTCGGGTTTGACGAAAAGAATGCGCCGGGTAAATCGGTCCAGCCTTCCCGCGTACGCAGGGCCCGCCTCTCCCGCCACGTAGTCGAAACCCGCCGACGTGTGGAAATCCAGGATCTCTCCCACCGCCTCCCGGGAATTGGGTAGCTGCCCTTCGCCATTGACCGTAATGGAATTCACCGACTTCGTATGGTGCATCCACCGTCTGTGATGTGCGCTCCCGTGGATATCGCGGCGCCCGGAGCGAATCAACAGCCGCTCTCCAAAGGCGTAAAGCAGGAACGAATTCTGGGCCTCGTACCCGTGGCTGTGGGACCCGAACGGACTGCTCTTGAAAATCACCTCCACATTGTTGCGGGCATCCTCCAGATCGGTATTGAACACGGCCTGGCCCGTACCCTGGAAACAGCGCGACGTGGGCAGATCGACCGGCCGCTTCGCCTCCACCCTGGGCAGCGCACCCCGAACAAAGCCGATATAACCCGGCTCGGAAGGCGACTCACCGTGTGCCGTGACGTACCACTGCCAGTACGGATTTTGCGCCCGGGCGGCGAAAAGGGCCATCACACCGCAGTTGTGCTTCGATTTGAGGCGGGCCGTCAGATCCCCGAAGCCGCCGCCTCGAGTACCCGGTGGCTGGAGATACATCGGATAATACCCAACTTTCGAGAAATAGGGCTTATCGAAAGCATCGATGCCCATGGCCTGCTGCATCACATCCGCCCACCAGGTAAATCGGTGGATGTAACTCCGCCAGTACGACATGCCCTGGTGCCAGCCCCCGTCGTCATCGCTCCACACCGGATACGTATTGGCGAACACATTCGCGGCGAACCACACCCAGTCCGCAGCCTCCGGAATCTCATCCAGAAATGCAATGCCCACCTCCCCCAGAAAATGCCAGGACCGGGTATCGTGACTCCTGTACGGACGCCACAGGAACCGGGGGCAGAGACGCTCGTACATCTCCTTACCCCGAATGCGCATCACCCTGCGGCACTGCTCGCGCTCGGCTTCCGTCAGCAAATCGTTGACAAAGCTGTACGTCCGGGAGAAATAATACGCGTAGGGCATACCGGCTTCGTCATTGTACCGAAATCCCGTCGCCCCCTTCGGGTCCCACGCAGCGCAGGCCATCAGCAACTCCCGGGCGCGTTGGCCGTACTCCTCCCGCCCCCCCAAAAGCCGGGTGAACGCCAGCGTGGCCGCACCGTTCAGGGCAGCGATGGTATACTCCCGGTTCGGCCACCAGAT
>JAAXHW010000081.1 GCA_012270675.1 Candidatus Latescibacterota bacterium
ACCCCTCCCTTGTGCCTTGACAAGCCCCCCCCACCCCACTATCTTGGGGCGCAGCACCTTTTCATCCACCACCTCTACACCGTCCCCCTCGCGGTCCCGGACACCCGGCGAATACCCATGAACCTCCACCCGCTCACCGTCCACTTTCCCATCGCCCTGCTCACCGTGGGCGCCCTCTGTGATACCGTGGGCATCCTCGGCCACCGGGACCTGTTCCTCAAAACCGGCTACCTCCTCCTCATCCTGGGCACCGCAGGCGCGGTTGCCGCCGCCCTCACCGGAGCGTCCGCTGCTGAAACCGCGACAAAAATCCCGGACATCAAAGCAGACCTGGAACAGCACGAAACCCTTTCTACCGCTGCCGCCTGGCTGTCCATTGCCCTTACCCTGGCGCGCACCCACCTCAGCTTCACAAAACGCTTCGCCGGAACCCTCCGCCTCATCTACCTCTTTCTCGCGCTCGTCCTGGCCGGCCTCATCAACGTCAGCGGCTACACCGGCGGGCACATCGTCTATACCTACGGCGCCGGGACCGGCCCGGCCATGAAACACCTCGCAGCGCCGCCCCCACCCTCACGGTGAGCCCGGAATGAACGTCCTTGAACACAACCTGAAAAAATACGGCTGGGCCCGAAAGCAGCGGGACCAGATCGTCCGCCGGGCAGACAAATGGCTGAAATACGACGACGAACGTCTGCGGTCCCTCGTGGTCCCTCCCGAAATCCCCCGGGCGATCGTTGCCCACGAAAAGGGCGCACCCGTCAATGGCGACGCCCTCAACAAAATCGGCCGAAACGCCTGGAAAATCTCCTTCGACAGGCCCTGGAAAGTCATCCACCCCGTCGATGCAACCGTCTACCCCTCAAACAACTTCGAAGCCTTCATAAAAAGCGGCTACAAAGACCGCAGCCTCCTCACCGAACCCTACCCCGACGACGGCTGGGGATGTTATGTGAAAGGCGAAGACAGGCCTTTCTGGTTCGTCGCCTTCTACGCCCACTGGTCCGTGACCCGGCTCCTGCTTCCCGCCCTCGACGACCTCAGCAGGGCCCACCTCATCACCGGCGATTCCCGCTATGCCCACGCCTGCGCCCTGCTGTTGTGGCAGCTTGCGGAATACTATCCCCGCTACGCCTACGAAAAACAGTCTCGCTACGGCAGGGAGGTCAACCCCGATTACAGGGGTCGCCTGCTCTACCACACCTGGGAAAGTCACTTCACCGGCCACTCGGTGCCCCCCGCCTACCACGCCGTCCGTTCCGCCATCGGGAAAGACCGGGCCCTGACGGCGCTCACCGGACAAACCGCCCGGCAGATCCGCGCCCACATCGAGAACCGCCTCCTCCGCACCATGGCCGGCGACATCATGGACGGCTCCGGCCGTATCCAGGGCAACTACGGCATGCACCAGGTCACCCTCCTCCGCATTGCCGCCGTCTTCAAAAACAGCCGAAAAAAACCCACCAGCCGCGACATGGTCGCCTGGGTGCTCAACAATCCCGATGCCCGGAATTACACCCAGCTGGGCCTGGAAGACGCCATCAACAACCTTCTCCACCGCGACGGCTACCCCTTCGAATCGCCCCAGTACAACACCCTCTGGATCAAAACCCTCAACGAAATCGTCGAAGCCCTCGGCCCGCAGGGCCGAAAAATCATCGCCCTGCCCCGGTTTCGAAAACTCCATACCTGGGTACTCCGCATGGCGTGCGCCGGGCGCTTTGTCCCCTCCTACGGCGACTCCAGCAACCTCTTCCACACGCTCCTGGACCGGACAAATCTTCGAACCGGCGAAATCCTCGAATCCGCCTACCGCCACTACAAAGCACCCATCTTCGCCAGAGCCCTGAAACAGATCGGCGCCAGACCCAAACGCGACCTCTTCCTTGAGCCCCTCGACGGAAAAGAACTGGCCGACGCCGCCAAAAAATATCCCGGTCGCCTGGGCGTCACCAGCGAACTGCTGCCCGGTGTGGGCTTCGCCAGCCTCCAGACCGGCGCCAACCCCACCGCCCTCGCCCTCTTCTACGGCGACTACTGGGGGCATGCCCACAACGACCGTCTGCAACTCGACATCTATTCCTGGGGGCAGGCGCTCACCCCCGACTTCGGCTATCCCGAAACCGCCGACGCCTACGACCCCCGCCGGTACGGCTTCCTCTCCCACACCGTCACCCACAACACCGTGATGGTCAACGCCAGGCGGCAGGCAAGAGCGCGCGGGCGCCTGCACCTCTACGATCCCGGCCCCTTCGCCCAGCTCGTGGAGACCTCTGCCGAAGCCGCCTATGCCCGGGCGGTCAGCCTCTACCGCCGCACCCTCCTGCTTGTGGATGTCGCCCCCGACAAAGCCTACATCGTCGACATCTTCCGCGTGCGAGGCGGCGCCCAGCACGACTGGATCGTCCACGGCCCCCAGGCCGCGCTCAAGAGCGATCTGCCCTTCTCCAAACCGCGCAAAAAAGGCACCCTGGCCGGCCCGAACGTCCCGTACGGCGATTTCTACGACGACAAACGCTACGACAACAACAACGCAGCCCATGTATCCTACAGCCGGTATGAAGGCAGCTCCTTTCAGTGGCTCTTCAACGTACAGCAGACAAAGCTGAACAGCGTCGGCACCGCAAGCTGGCACCTCAACCGCCCGCCCGACCTCTACCCGAAAACAGACCCCGGAGGCGTGGTCCTGCGCGCGCACCTGATCGGCCGGGACGAAACCGTCTTCGCCTGCGACGGCGTGCCCCAGCGCCGCGAGACCTGGCCGGAAACGGTCAAATTCCTCTTCCGCCGCCGCACGGGCGAAAACCTGGAAAGCGTCTACATCACCGTCTTCGAACCCTACAGAAAAACGCCCTTCATCCACTCGGTAAAAGCACTCCCCACCAGCGCCGGCAGCGACCTGCCCGTCGCACTCGAAATCGCATGCGGCGGGGGGAAACACATCCTCTTTAACCGTTTGGAAAAGGCAAAAAACAAACCCTCCGTACTGAAGCTGGGCAGCGGCATCACCCTCGACGCCCGGGCCGCAGTCCTCGAACAGACGGCCAACGGCGACTTCAGACGGACCTACCTGCTCAACAACAACAAGACCGAAGGGCTGGGCATCGCCCCTGCGCCCGCCGTCAGGACCAGCGTGAAGCGCGTGGATTACGAACAGGGCTTGGTCACACTGACCAGACCCTTTCCATCCGCTCCCGCCGGCGGGATCGCAATCGTGGAAAGCGCCAAACACGCCAACGCCATCCCCGTCGCAGAAACCGTCAACGCCACCACGTTTGCCGTGGGCGACGACGAACTCTCTGCCGGTACGGTTCACATCACATCGGCCGCTGGAAATCGCATCACATTCAACCCGAAATACGTCTACTTCATCGAACCGGGCATGACCGTCGTCAACGAGGTCGGCAGGGTGGTCGGTCGGATCAAATCGATCAAAAACGGCAGCGCCGTACTGAACGCAAACGCCCTCACCCTGCGGAACTTCCCCGACCGAAACAGAGACGGCCGCCGCACCTGCCGCGTCATGGTCGTCGGCCCCGGTGACACCCTGACCCTGCACACATCCCTGCGCCACGGATAAGCGCCTGTGTCTTATCGCATGCTGGCCGAACTCGTCGTCCTGCTGCACATCGCCTTCGTCCTGTTCGCCGTGCTGGGAGGCCTCCTGGTATCCTGGCGGCGGCGCGTCATCTGGGCACACGTCCCGGCTGCTCTGTGGGCCGTATGGATCGAATGCATGGGCTGGACCTGTCCGCTCACCCCCCTCGAAAACTGGCTGAGGGCAAAAGGCGGAGAAACCGGCTACACAGACAGTTTTATCGAGCACTACCTCCTCCCCCTGCTTTACCCGGCTCACCTCACCCGCAACCTGCAGGTGGTCCTGGGCGTGTGCGTCGTGGCCGTGAACCTGTTGATCTACTGGCGCATCTTCTTCCCAAAAGGATCGAAGCATGGAACTCAAACCCATCCTCGCCAAACTGGGTGAACCGGACACCGCCGAAGCCCTGCGGCCCCACTGGGAAGCATCCGAAGCCACGTTCCCCGGCAAACGGCCCTCCTTCCTCACCCCGGCCGAATTCAAAGCCAGCCGGGAATGGGGCGGGCTCGGCCCCGAAATCGATCCCATCCTTGAAGAAACCGCCGACCGCATCGCCGCAAACCCCGCCCTCCTGCGCCTGGCCTGGCACGGCTATCGGCTCATGTTCGAAACCCCGGACTACAACGGCTTCCGCGACTGGCCGGCGCTCGAACACGTCCTCTCCAAACACTGCGGCGTCTTCTACCTCCTCCTCAGCCTCGCTGCGGTCCCCAGGCTCCGCGCCGTCCACAACGTCCGGCACGTACCCGAACAAATCACCCGGCACACCGCCCTGGACATCCGCATCGGCGCACACCGCTACAAAAGCATCACCAGCGGACGCCCGGGCATGGAGCGCCGCCTGCTCTCCTGGCACCGGCTCGTCTCCTCCGGCGACCTCTACCGCCTGGGCCGGATGCAGTACGTGCTTCGACCCTTCCGGGGGCAGGTCCAGGTCTACCGCAACCGCAGCACAGACCGCGTCCTCGCCCTCTCCCGGGGGGGCATCCGCTTCAACGGCGAGGGTTATGTGGACGGCGCCGGAGGCGTCACGAATGCGGAAAACAGCTGGACCTCCTGCCTCACCGAAACCGAAACCACAGTCACCGGCTCCCCGGTCTCGCCCCGTGGCATGGCCATACGCCCCCGGGTCACCCTGTCCCTCAGCGAGTGGACCTGCGCCCTCGCCCCCGGCGACCCCGTCCTGGAAATGCACATCCCCGAAGGCGGGCCCTTAACGCTTGAAGCCTGCTGCGCCTCCATGCAGCAGGCCCTTGATTTCTTCCCAAAATACGAACCCGACCGGCCCTTTGTCTCCTTCGCCTGCTACTCCTGGATCTTCAACACCCAGCTGGAAAACATGCGCCTCCCCGCCTCGAACCTGGTGCGCTACCAGCGCGAACTCTACCTCTTCCCCACGCCCTCCAGCGGCAAAGACGGCCTCTACTTCATCTTCTACAAAGACGACGTGGACATCGAAACCGCTCCCCGGGACACAACGCTGAAACGGGCCTTCCTGGACCACCTGGCAGCCGGAATCCCCCTGCGTAACGGCGGCATGTTCATGTTAAAAGACGACTTTCGGCGTTTCGGCACACAGCACTACCGGTCGCAGTGGCCTCCTCTTCCCGGCATCCGTGAGAAAACAAATGAAGAATACCCCTGTTGATCCAGCCCGCACCCGATGGGTGTACATCGGAGGGATGGCCGTTGTTGTCTTTCTCCTCATCCTGGCAGCCACCCTCCTCCCAACCCGCCCGCACACACCCGCCCGCACCGGCGATGCCCTCCAGGTCGACCCCGACCAGAAGGAAATCCGCATCGCCTCCGTCGCCCACCCATCCCGCTTTAAGCGCACCGGCATGCCCGGCTACCATTTCCTCGTCTGGGGAAAAGGCCGGGCCGCCGGCAACGCCCTCTTCACCACACCCGTCGACGACCGGGCCGTCCATGCCGCCCTGGTCCGCATCGGCGCCCTGCCCGGCAACGCCCTCGGCATGGACACCTGGGAAGCCCGTAGCGATTCGAACAACAGCGCCCCGGACAAACAAATCGAAGGCAGCCCCGTCCGCATCGCCCTCTTATGGGGAGACCGAAACCGTCTGACGCCCCTTGCCGACCTGCTGCAAGACCCCGCAGGCAGGGGCTTCGACTTCCGTTTTGGGGGGCACGCCGACAACATCCCCATCTGGAAATCGGGCTGCGTCGTCTGCCTCTACAGTTGTCCCGGCGCCAAAATCGGCAACGCCGCGTACACCATCCGCGACTACGTCAACAAAACCACGGCGTTCCGCATCCGGGAGGACCGCTTTCCCCCGGACGGAACGCCCGTAACCCTGGTCTTCCGCCTGGTGCAACCCCCCACCGGCGCACCTGCGGACTGACGCCCCCACCGCATCAGCCTGGTGGGCAACCACGAGGGTTGCCCCTGCAAATGCTGCGGGGCGGAAGGGGCTTTTCCGCGCGGTTCTCCATCAGCCGCCGCCTGGTGGGCAACCACAAGGGTTGCCCCTACAAATGCTGCGGGGCGGAAGGGGCTTTTCCGCGCAGATCCCCCAAGCACTCCGCCCAAAAACGCTCAAAACGTCCGCTGGGCACAACCGCCTGCTACCACCACAAGGGCAGTTCGCGGAAAAGCAGCCCCC
>JAAXHW010000082.1 GCA_012270675.1 Candidatus Latescibacterota bacterium
CTTTATACCACACAACTTGAGTTAAATTAAGCAAAGTGGAGGCAAGATGACAAGCGAATAAATCGGGTTGTGCGGAGACGGATATGAGGAACCGCGCGGAAAAGCCCCTTCCTCCCCACAGCGAAGGCGGGGGAGGCGAGGGGCGTGACTGCGGGTTAAGACAGGTTCTGGGGGCGGCAGGGGATGGGTCGATGCCTTTATTTCATATCACCGCACGAGTTGTTTAATGAATTCGCTGGACCAGTCTTTGCTCAGTACAATCTCTTGCTCACCTTCCCGCAGGATGACCTCTGCAGGTCTATCCCCGGAGGACAGACGCTTGACGTAGGTGAACTGGCCCGCCCTGCGCCAGACCGGGGTCACCGCAACATCCATCTTGCCCTTTTCTTCGGCAGACGGCTGCACCTCCTGGACCTTTCCAGTCGCTAAGGTCAGCACATGCACGCTACCTTCAGGTGTACCGAAGAGTACCTGGCGTTCGTCGGGGCTGACCTCAAAGCGCAGCGATGTTGGCAGCTCTTGCTGCGCCTGGCGGGTCATTAAACGGACAAGTGTAGGCTGCCGCGCGGTTTCGACGGCAAACAGTTGTTCCCGCGTTCCTTCGATGTCATCTGGCGCGAGCGGCAGGTCGAACTCAGCGGCGTTGAACACCACACGTCCATCCTTCAGACAGCGAACTTGAGGAGCATGAGCGAGGGGGAAGATTAGCACTCCGGCGAGGTGGACGGGCTCCCTGGATAGTTCAACTTTTCCATTCTCATTGACCACGCCCCGCCGGACGAGGGTCCCGAGACTTGCTTCATCCGATTTTCCGCCCCCCTTGAAGTAAACAAGCGCACGTCCGTCCGGACTCCAATCCGGAAAGGCCGCTGCGCGCTGTGATACGACCGCAGGCGGAGCCGAACCATCGCAGGGTGCGACGAGCAGGTCCGCGGCGTCCGATTCGTTTTCGATGGTGAACGCGAGATGCGCATCGCCCGGCGCAATCCGTATGTCGAGGACAGCGGTCGAGTCGGAGTACAGCGAAGGGCCTGCGGTGAGTTCCTCACCGTTGATGCGCGCGATCGCAAGGCGTACTCCGGTCGAGTCATATGTAACCACAGCCAGCCGCTGCGAGTCGCTCAACCAGGCAACAGCGTTGGCTTTCGGCGACAGGTTCCGGGACAAGCGGCCTTTGGCGTCCGACAGGAACAGGCCCTCAGTGGTGAGGATGGCAGCCCGCTGGCCGTCCGGCGACCACTGAATGCGCTTCTCGTAGTCGTAGCATCCGCCAACCAGCAGCGCGACGAGCCCGAACACAGCGGTGCGACCCGCCCGGCCCCGGATACTACTGGACAGAGGTTTCATAGGTCCTCTCCACTTTCTGGATTCTGATGGGTGGGCCCCATCGGAGTTCATATCGCACGGGACGATGTTTCCGCACCGACGGTCTGCGGTACTTCTTTGCCAGATAGGTTATTGACCAGAATGTCTCTGGCTGACTGGTATCAGCGGGCGCTTCGGGCTTCGCGGGCTGAGTCGCGAACAGGGCCCACCCCGTGGTTATGCCAATGACCAGGCAGGCCGCCAGGCGGAACTCGGAAAGCTGCAGGAAAATTTGAACAAGGGGATAGACTCCCTGCTGGTCGGACCGGTGGGGGTGGGGAAGAGCCACCTGCTGGGCCTGCTGGAGGGGGACAGGACGATCCGCGTGAAGGGTCTGGGGCCCGTGCGGCAGGCCATTATCGGGATTGCCGAAGCACTGCACAACGCAGGGGTGTTCCAGCCGGAGGATGATCGGAAACGTCGGGATGGGGACACGGGAGATTTCGAAGCGGTCAAAAAGCGACACACACGGACGAGCATCCAGGGCTGGACGCAGATGGTGCTTGACTCGGTGCAACCCGATGCCTGGGTGCTCATTGTAGACGATCTGTCGGACCTGACCGCGTCTGCGGCCCGGCTCATCCACAGGCTCAACAAAAAGTTCGTGATCATCGCCGCGCTGCACGAGGTGAAGGCGGGTTACGAGAAGTATTTCTGGAGGTTCGACCGGGTGGCGCTTGCCAATCTGCCGCGGGCGGACGCCAGGCAGCTCATCCGGCAGTGCGCGGTCGGGGCGGATGTGGAAGATCTCCGGATGTTGCAGACCTGTGTGTTGCAGCAAAGCGCAGGCAACCCGCGCGCGATCGTGGAGATCGTGGGCCGGTTGCGCAAGGAAGCCGTGATTACCAGATCAGCCGTTCGGGATGTGGTCCACACCGGGGCGCGGGCCCGGATCGACCTGACGCCGGGGCTGATCGTTGTGGCGATGGTCCTGCTCGCCGCCCGGTTTATCGCCCGGGGTATCGGCAGTGTGGACGGATACGTGATCGCGGGGGTGGGCAGCGCATTTGTCATGGGCATCCGGTTCTTTCTCTACCGCTACCGGAGGTGAGGGGATATGACTGCCTCTACTCACATGGCCTTCGGCCTGCTGTCCGCTGCGGGCGCCTTTTCGCTGGTCCCGGTTCCCCTGCATCAGGATGTGTCGGCGGTTGGGGGCGCCATCCTGGGTAGCCTGCTGCCGGATATCGACTCTCCGAAGAGTTCCATCGGTCGGATGCTGCCCTTTGTGTCGGCACCCATCGAGCGGAGGTGGGGACACCGGACAATAACCCACTCCCTCCTGGCCCTTCTGGCCCTGGGCCTGGTCATGCTGCCACTGTTTTTTTATCGGGCATCCTGCTTTGCCGCCCTTCTGATCGGCTATGCAAGCCACTTGTTGGCCGATTGTGCCACCAAAAGCGGGGCGCCCCTTTTCTATCCCAACCCGGCTGTGTGCGTGTTTCCGGCCAACGACCGTTACCGCATCCATACGGGGTCACTGGTCGGTGAGGGGCTGGTGATGGTCCTGTTGTTGATTCTGCTGGCGGTGTCGATGCCGGTGCTGCGGGTGGGAGGCATCTGGCGGGCGACGCGTTACCTGATCGCCTCGCAGCGGACGGCCTATGCGGACTACCGGGAGGCGGCCTCAGAGGCGGTGCTGAGCTTCGAGGGCCGGTGGCGGGCGTCAAGGCGGCCGGTCCGGGGAGAGGTGCTGATTCTGGATGCCACCTCAGAGCGCTTTCTGATTGTCCTGGAGGGCCGGATGCTGACCGTGGGAGAAGAGGGGGATATTCTGTCGGACAAATCGCGGGTGCGAGAGACGGGCCGGCCCATTCGGCTGGGTAGCCTGAGGGTGCGTGGCAAGACCTTTGAGGAGGTCCTGGCGCAGATCCCGGAGGGGGCATTTGTATCGGGGCGTCTGGAGGGGGATGCATCCGTTCACCTGAGCGGCCGAAAAGAGGTTTTCCAGGCCCGGCACGTCTGCGTCCGGGCGTCCGGAAGGACGCTGGAACTCACGTTTGCACCCCGGTCAGCGCTGGCCCGCCTGAGTCCGGGGCGGCAGGTGGATGCGGGCCGGGTCACTGCACTCCGGGCGCAGGTCGAGGGGCTGGCCTCGGCCCTGCAGGCAATGCAGTTCAAGCGCCCGCCGGTGCACTATCTGAAGCTCCGGGCGCTCCGGGAGGAACTTGAGGCCAGGCGGAGAGAGCTGGCCGGGCTGAGGGAGCCGACCGTACGCTTTACCGGCTTGCTGTCTCTGCGGATTCCGGGAGGGATAAAATGAAGGTACGACGCTTGTTTGTGGTCCTGCTGTGGTCCACCAGCGCCGGGGCCGGGGACCTGGAGTTGACGGTTGCTCTGGAGCCGGCGCGGTCGGTGGACGTGTACGCCAGGATGACCGGGCAGGTTGAGCGCATTGCGGTACTGGAGGGAGACCGGGTGGCTGCCGGCGATACCCTGGCTCTGCTGGAGGAGGGCGCCCTGCGCCTGGCCGAAGCGGCAGCGGGGGTGGCCTGCCGGAAGGCGCAGGGCAGGCTGGAGCGGGCCGAGCAGATGTGGGCCAGAGGGCTGATCAGTGTCCAGCAGGTAGAGTCGATCCGGTACGAGGCGGAGGCCGCGCGCATCCGCCGGGAGGAGGCGCGGTTTGCCCTGGCCAGGGCGGTCGTGCTGGCTCCGATGGGCGGTCTTGTTGCCAGGTGTGAGGTTCGGATCGGGGAGCTGACGTCTCCCGGGATGCTGCTGTTCCGGATTATCGATCCGGAGGATCTGGCGGCGGAGCTGTTCGTGCCGGCCGACCGGCTGGACCTGGTGCGGCCGGGCCAGGCGGTGACGGCCCGGTCGACCCTGTCGCCCGTATCGCTGCTTTCGGGCCGGGTGTTGAGGATCAGCCCGGTGATCGATCCGGAAAGCGGGACCTGCCGGGCGGTGGCGGCGTTTCCGGGGGCGGGAAAGTGGGTCCGACCCGGCACCCCGGTCCGGGTGATGCTCACAAATAGGGCGGGGAAGTGAATTTACGTAAGATAGTTGTAAAAAAGGGGAGTCGATTTCTCGACTCCCCATCGTTTTTCTGGTAGCGGGGGAGGGATTTGAACCCTCGACCTTTGGGTTATGAGCCCAACGAGCTACCAGACTGCTCCACCCCGCGACCATGGTATCCAAACAATTTGAAAATTAACCGGTTCGGAAGATTTTGTCAAGCGATTTCTTCGGTTTTGTCCTTTACGTCCTGGTCCGTTTCCCGTTTTTCAATCCGGACGGTGGTGATGCGCTGGCCGACCACGTCCTCGATGGACAGGATCAGGTTGTCGAACGTAAAGGAGTCGCGGGGGTTGGGAACCTGTCCCAGGTGGTTGTAGATGAAGCCGCCCAGGGTCTCGTAGCCGTCCTGGGGCAGGTCGACGTTGAGGAGGAGGTTGAGGTCTTCAATGGCGATGCGGGCATCGGCGGTAAGCACCTGCCCTTCCTCACGCCACTGAAAGAGCGGCGTTTCCTCGTCGTATTCGTCCTGGATTTCACCCACGATCTCTTCGATCAGGTCCTCCAGGGTGACCAGGCCGGAGGTGCCGCCGTATTCGTCTACTACGATGGCTATGTGGACCTTCGCGTTTTTGAATTCCCGCAGGAGTTCGTCGATGTTTTTGTTTTCCGGCACAAAGTAGGAGTCGCGCATGATCCGGGCGATTTCCCAGTCCTGTCCGGTGCTGAGGATACTCAGGAGATCCTTCACGTAGACCACGCCTTCGATGTGGTCTACCCGTTCCCTGTAGATGGGGATTCGGGAGTGGCGCGTTTTCTGTACGAGGGCCAGGAAGTCTTTGGGAGGCATGGAGATCTCGGCGCAGACCATGTCGATGCGGGGAACCATGACCTCTTTGACCGTGGTATCGCCGAATTCGAAGATTCCTTCGATCATGTCGCGTTCTTCGGCCTCGATGGTGCCCTCTTCGGTTCCCGATTGGACGATCTGGCGGAGCCCCTCTTCTTTTATGGCTCTGGTGTCGGTCTCGCTGACGAAGAGGTTGCGGGTGCGTTGCAGGAGCAGGGTTGGGAGGAGGAGGAGGAGGTAGAGGGGGTAGCAGACCAGAAGGAGGCGGGGTAAGGGAGAATCGGATGCTTCTTCACGCCGGTAGGGCGGAATGATGTTGCTGATGCAGAGTGAGATCAGCACGAAGAAGGCGACCGCGAAGACAGAGCGCAGAATGGGCCAGGGAATGGGGTATGGAAAGGACGCCGTCAGATTGACGGCGGCCACGCAGCCGATCGCAATCACCACGGTCTGGCCAAAGATTGCCATTTGACCCAGCACATCGCGGGGTCTGTATATGGATAAGAGGAGGCGGGCACGGGGGTCTCCCTCGTCGCGGAGGCGTTCCAGGGTGGACCGGGAGAGTGCACTGCCAATCGAATCGAGACGCGCCAGAAGGGCTGTCACCAGGAGTGAGGCGATCAGGATCAGGACTTCTGGCCACTCAGAATCATCCAACGGGGAGTCACGCTCCTTTCATCGGTTAACCCGGGCCAAATAGCGCACTTCCTGGCGCTGCATGCTCGCATACGCGGCGTGCGTGTTGTGCGTGTAGCCCAGCAGGTGGAGGACACCGTGGACGGCAAGGTGAGTGATTTCCTCCTGAAGTGGTCTGTGGGCACCCCGGGCCTGCACCCTGGCGCGGTCCAGGGAGATGTAGATTTCGCCGATTTCACGCCCTGCGGGATGGACCGGGTCCTTCAGGTCAAAGGAAATGACATCGGTGGGGGCATCGATGCCCCGGAAATCCCGGTTGAGCCGGCGCAAAGTGGTGTCGTCGGTCAGAATGAGGGTGACCAGGCCACCTGCGCTCTGGTCGGACAGGACGGCTTGAAGGGTTGTTTTCAGGGCGTCCTGGTCGAGGCGCTCTGTAAGGGGAGCCACACACGCGATGGCGATTTCCGGTCTGGTCATTTTTTGCGTTCCCGAAGTTCTTTCGTTTGCTGCTGCCAGGGGTAGGGCACCCGGCTGTGTCTTGTGGCCTCCAGAATGGGGAGGAAGGCCTCCTGGATCCTGGTCAGGTCCCTCAACGTCAGGTCGCATTCGTCCAGTTCACCGGTCGTGAACCTTCCCCTGACGAGGGTCTGGACCATGTCTCTGATCTGGTCGAGAGAACTGTTGGAAAGGGTACGGGTGGCGGATTCCACGGCGTCCGCCAGGTTGATGATCCCGGCCTCTTTGGTTTGAGGCTTGGGCCCGGGATAGCGGTAGTCTTCGGTCCGGACGGTCTGTTTGTCCCCCCGTTCCAGGGCACGGCGTTTAAAGCTGGCAATTTCACTGGTGCCGTGATGCTGAGGAATCAGGTCGACAATGGCGCGGGGCAGGCCCTCCTCCTGGGCCAGCCTGACGCCCTCTTTGACATGGGAGATCAGAATCAGGGCGCTCATCCTGGGCTGGAGTTCGTCGTGGGGGTTGATCCCTTTCTGGTTTTCAATAAAGTAGTGGGGGCGGACCATTTTGCCGATGTCGTGATAGTAGCATCCTACCCGCACGAGAAGCCGGTCTGCGCCGATGGCATCTGCGGCGGCTTCGGAGAGGCCGGCCATGATGATGCTGTGGCTGTAAGTGCCGGGGCTCCGGATGGCCAGGTTACGCAGCAGGGGGCGGTTGAGGTCTGAAAGTTCGAGCAGGGTGATGGAGGTGACAACGCCGAATATGCTCTCGAAGATCGGCAACAAACCGATGGTGAGCACAGTGGAGGCGCAGGCCGTAAAGACCCCGAAGACCAGGTCCCATTTGATCTGTTCAAAGAATTCGACAATATTGGAGTGGTCGAAAAGGAGAACGCCTGTTGTTGCTATGGTCAGGATATAGGCGGCGCTCAGATAGACCATAGAGCGGTAGAAATCGCTGCGATTGAGCACATGGCGCACCGAATAGGCGCCTATCACGCCCGTGGTCAGAAAGACCAGGCTGTGCTGCAGGCTGCCCAGAATGCTCGCACAGAGGACTGCGCTGATCATGGAAATGACCAGACCGATGCCCGCATCAAAGAGCACGGTGGCCAACATGGCCACCAGGGCGACGGGGACTATGTAGGGGGTGAGGACAGCGTGGGTAGCGGCATAGGCAGCCACCAGTACGGGTATCAGGATGATGATCCCAAACAGGACCAGGCTGGAGGTCCGTTCGTAAATAGAGGTCCTGAAGCCCTTGAGAAAGCCGAAGAAGATCGCGATGATCAGTCCGCTGAAGATGGCCTGGGCGCCGACCTGAACGATCCGGATGTAGGGATCTTCCTGCCTGTATTTTTTCATATGCTCGACCAGGGAGTTCAGCTGGTCGATATGTTCGGCAGTCACCCGGTCGTGTTTGTGGACAATGCGTTCTCCTTTAAGTACCGTCCCTTTGATTTCGGAGACTTTGTCCTCGGCGCTTTTTCGACGCTGTTCGGTTTCCGTGGCGTTGTAGGTCAGGTTGGAGGTGAGGTAGGCCAGAACAACAAGCTCGTAGACGGTTTTGATCTCGGCCGTGGCGCCCTGGGGAAGTTTGCGCTCGATATCTTCCTGGATCTGGAGGGTGAGGATAAATTCCTCCCGGTCTCGGATATTCTCCATAGGCACCCTCTGTTCTTTGTTGTCTTTGATGAGGATGGCCTCGGTGTAGCCTTCCTCGAGGATTTCGGCTTTGTGTTCCATCACGCCGGAGGCGTAGATCGTGGCAAGGATGTCTTGAGCCGTTGTTCTGAACGCTTCCAGGCGTTGGGGGGCGGTTGCTGCCTTGTTCAACAGGAAGCGGAGGGTGGGCCTGGATATCGGCCCGATTTCGGGGTGGGCCTGTTTGAGGCGGAGTATGGCCGAGTCGGGAGAGGCCGAACCGCTCAGGTCGATCAGGTTCTCGAAAAAGGCGTTAAACGCCTTTTCCTGGTTTGCGGGCAGCGTTGCGTCGAAGATCAGCACGGGCAGGATCTCACGCCGGGCAGCGGCAACCTCTTGCTCGTATTCGGCCTTGTTTTTCCGGACGTTGAAGGCTTCCGGCGCAATCACTTCCTCAGGGGCGATTCCGCCTTCCACAAAGTCCTGGTACTCGCCGCTCCGTCTGGTTGGGTAGAGCAGGGTGAGAATGCCCACCAGCACCACCAGAATGCTCGCCCGGAGGACCTGTTCCGCCCTGATCCGAGGGGTCCAGCTTTTCCAGCGCTTCCACACGGGTTTGCGGCTGCCAAGGTCCTTTCCCGTAAGGCCGCTGTGAGTCGGTTTTTTCCGGGTGCCGCGCATCATGGCAGCGCCTGCTTACTGATCGCCATTTTTGCTGTCCTCACCGGCCTGCGGGCCGGCGATGTCGTCTTTCTGAAGGCGGTTTTCGTGGTGGTCGTAGGCGTTTATGATCTCCTGAACCAGGGAATGCCGCACCACGTCACGCTCTGTGAAGTAGACAAAGCGGATGGCTTCGATATGCGAAAGAATATGCTGGATGTGAACCAGTCCCGGCGTTGTGTCCGGGGGGAGGTCAATCTGGGTGATGTCGCCGGTAATGACGGCTTTGGAGTGGGTTCCCAGGCGGGTCAGAAACATCTTCATCTGACTGACGGTGGTGTTCTGGGCCTCATCCAGGATCACGAAGGCGTTGTTGAGGGTTCGACCCCGCATAAAGGCCAGGGGAACGATCTCCAGAGTGCGGATTTCGATCAGGTGTCGGAGGTGGTCGGCCGGAATCATATCCCCAAGCGCATCGTAGAGCGGCCGAAGGTAGGGATCGACTTTCTCCTGGATGTCGCCCGGCAAAAAACCGAGATGTTCACCGGCTTCAACGGCTGGACGGGTCAGGACAATACGGGAGACTTCCTTGCGCTTGAGCGCCGCTGCTGCACAGGCCACAGCCAGATAGGTCTTCCCGGTACCCGCCGGGCCGATTCCGAAAACGATGTCGTATTCATCGATTGCCGATACATAGGCCAATTGTCCTTCAGAACGAGGCCGCACCAGATTTTTCTTGGTCACCAGTACCGCTTTTGAAGGGTCGGTACGGCTTCTCCCGGCCGACCGATAGTCTATAAAATTGAGAGAATCGAACGGGTCGAGGGTATCTCCCCGGCGCAGACAGGAGACCATCTCCTCAATCAGGGCCGATACGTGCCGCACTTTGTGTGTGGGCCCATTGATCGTCAGAATATCTCCCCGGGCCGTCAGTCGAACGCCATAACGGCCTTCCAGGGCGAGCAGGTTGGCATCGTTGTGCCCATACAGCGTGAGCGGGTCAACGTCCTGGATCGAGATCTGATGAGAACGTGTCGCTTCCTTCAGCAGCTGTGCCTCCCGGGGTTGGAACAAATAAAAAAAGCTCCCGTTCCCACCCATACTACGAGAACGAGAGCTCAGGCGTTAAAGATTAATCCAGAATTGAACTTTCCATAGTCAATAAAGGGCCGATTCCCGGCAAAGCAACCGCGTGGGACTGTCAGTTTTCAGGAATTTCAAGCACCTGCGCCGGGAAGATCAGATTGGGGTCTCTGATCTGACTCTTGTTGGCTTTATAGATCCTGTACCACTTGGTAATGTCTTTATAGGCGGTCTGGGCAATGCTGGAGAGGTGTTGCCCACGAAGGACCACGTGCTGATTCTGGTCTGCGCCGATGGGCACGCTGAGGGTCCAGTTGGGGTAGATCAGGTTGGGGTCTTTGATCCGCGCCCGGTTCTCAAGGTAGATCCGGGGCCACATGTAAGGGTCGCTGTAGTGGGCCGGCATCCTGGCGATATTCCAGAGGTTGTCGCCCCGGACCACCGAATACTTCTTGATGCGCTTGCGCGGCATGCGGGCATCGATCCGTTCGATGAGCTTGTCGATATTCCTGAGCTTTGCCTGGGCCTCCGGCAACAGCGAGATCTTGTTGGCTTTCAGTGTTTTGACCGTCTCCACGATGGCGTCGAATTCATCCCTCCTGTCAGCGAGGTCTTCATCGGAGAGGCTCATCAGCCCCATCAGCTGCTGCTCGATACGGTCCAGTTTGCTTAAATAGTCCTTGATGCCCTGTGCATCCGAACCGACCAGGTCGTAAATCTCCTGCTGTGTGGCTGCAATCTGGGCGTCGGTGTCCGCGATCTGCTGGCTGAGTTTCTCTCCGGCCGCCTTGCAGTCTGCCAGCAACTTATTCGTCTCGGCCGCCTGGTTCTGAGACTCCATAAGTTTTATTTCGTACTCTTCGTAGGTCATCTCCATCTGTGCAAGGCCCATTTGTGGAATAAGCAGGGCGGCGCAGACGAAGAGGAATCCGAAACGCTTGAAGGCTGTCATCCAGAAACTCCTTAAAGAATTTGCGTGATCTACTGCTGGTTCAGGGCTTTCTGCACCATGTCCCGATCATTTTGAAGTTTGGCCAGTTCCTGCTTTTTCTGGGCCAGTGTCTTTTCCAGTTCCGACTGCTTTTGCCTGCAGGCATTGAGTTCGGCCTGGGCCGACTCCGCCGCTTTTCGGGCTTCCTCAAGCATTGCAAGCTGCTCCTGGTTGGCCATTCGGGGGCCACACCCCGACAACAGAGGAAGCATCGCCAATACCAGCACGATGCCAATCGCCCGTTTCTGCCGTCTGCGTTTTCTCATGGTGTGGATGTCTCCTTTAATGGTATAACATCTAAGAAAAACAGAGGGTTGGCTCCAAATTTACCCTGAAAAAGGAAAAATTGCCCCCTGCCCTGTTTTTACAAAAAACAACTTACCACATAAAAACGCCAATGTCAAGGGAAAAATTGTCTCTGTGGTGGAAACGGAAGCTTCTGCCCTGCGGGCCTTTGGGGTGTTGGTGCTGGACGGAACCGCGCGGAAAAGCCCCACCACCCCGCAGCGAAGGCGGGGGAGGCGAGACGCGGCAACGATTCTCCAAACAACTTCTAAAGAAGTCTGAGACCGAGTTCACGCAGCTGCGTCGGGTCGACTTCAGAGGGGGCCCCGTCCATCAGTGAGGCGGCGGTGTTGGTTTTGGGGAAGGCGATGACATCCCGGATAAATTCCACCCCGGCCATCAGGGCGATGAGGCGATCGTACCCAAATGCGATGCCTCCATGGGGGGGGGCGCCATAGCGAAACGCATTGAGGAGAAATCCGAATTTGGCTTCGGCTTCTCCGGAGGGGATGCCCAGCAATTGGAAGATCCGCTCCTGAATATCCCGCCGATGGATACGCACACTCCCGCCGGCGATTTCGTTGCCGTTGAGCACCAGGTCGTAGGCGCGGGCCCGGACGGCCGCAGGGTTGGACTCCAGGTTGTCCAGGTCGGCTTCCAGGGGCGAAGTAAAGGGGTGGTGGACGGCAACAAAGCGTTTCTCCGCCTCGTCCCATTCAACCAGGGGAAACCGGGTGACCCAGAGGAAGCGATACTCGTCGTTGTGAATCAGGTTGAGCCGACGGGCGAGTTCCAGGCGGAGGTTGCCAAGGGCCTGGGCAACGATGTCGGGCTGGTCGGCCACAAAGAGGAGGAGGTCTCCGGGGGCAGCGTCCAGGGCCTTTCGTATCTGGTTCTGCGCCGCTTCGGGGAAGAATTTGACGATGGAGGATTCGAGGCCTTTATCCGTGACCTTGATCCAGGCGAGGCCTTTGGCCCCGAACTGGCCAGCCAACGCCCCCAGGTCGTCAATCTGTTTGCGGGAGAGGCCTGCGCATCCCCTGGCGTTGATGCCCCGGACCTGCCCTCCGGCATCCAGCACATTGCGGAAGACCTGGAACTCGGAGGCCAGCGCAGGGGCTTTCAGGTCGACGATTTCAAACCCGAACCGGGTGTCCGGTTTGTCCGTGCCGTAGCGGTCGATGGCCTCCTGATAGGTGAGCTTTGGAAAGGGGCGGGGGGCGTTGAGGTTGAGGATATCTTTGAACAGGTGGACGGTGAGGCTTTCGGCCAGGTCCATCACGTCGTTTTCGTCCACAAAAGACATTTCGATGTCAATCTGGGTAAACTCGGGCTGGCGGTCGCCCCGGAGGTCCTCATCGCGGAAGCAGCGGACAATCTGGAAGTAGCGGTCGAAGCCGGCGACCATCAGGAGCTGCTTGTAGGTCTGGGGGGACTGGGGGAGGGCGTAAAACATGCCCCTGTTGATCCGGCTGGGCACAAGGTAGTCCCTTGCGCCTTCGGGTGTGCTTTTCATCAAAAACGGGGTTTCGATTTCCAGGAAGCCTTGAGCGGTCAGGAAGCGGCGCGTGGATTGGGAGACCCGGTGGCGCAGGACCAGGATTTCCTGCATATCGGCGCGCCTCAAGTCCAGGTAGCGGTAGCGCAGCCGGAGCTCTTCATTGACATCGATATCCGGTTCGATGGCAAAGGGCGGGGTTTCCGCCTCGTTGAGGATGCGCAGTTGGGTGCACTCCACGTCGACTGCGCCGGTGGGCAGTTTGGGGTTGGTCATCCCTTCGGGCCGGGGTTCGACCTTCCCCTTGACGGCCAGGACGTATTCGCTACGGATGTTCTCCGCTTTTTTGTGCACCCCGGGGTTCACATCGGGCCGGAAGACGACCTGGGTGATGCCGCACCGGTCCCGCAGGTCGACGAAGATAACCCCGCCGTGGTCCCGACGCCTGGTGACCCAGCCCATCAGCGTGACTGCATTGCCCATGTCTTCCAGACGCAGGTCTGCGCAGGTATGGGTGCGCTTCCAGTCGCCCAACGATTCCACCATCGGTCGCTTCTTTTGTGTAGAAGACATTATTTTTCAGTAGCCTGTGTGTTGGTCTTCAGTTGAGGCCAGAGGGCATCGAAACAATCCCTCGCAACGACACGCTGGGTTCGGTTTACCAGGTCTTTTACCACAACGGCATTCGAATGGACTTCATCCGGACCGATGATGACAGCGGTGGGAATTCCCTTCCGGTCGGCATACTTCAGTTGCCTGTCCAGCCGGTGCCCGGGGTTCAGATAGAGTTCTGTGGAAATCCCGTGTTCTCTGGCGGTGCGGGCAAAAGAGACCGAGTGTTCTGCAAGGTCCTCGGAAAAAACCGTAACCAGTACATCGGCGCATTTTGTACGAATTTCAGGGTAAAGACCGACTTCTTTCAACAGTTCGGTCATCGCCATTTCGCCCAGGGCAAACCCGACCCCGGGGAGGTCTCGCTTTCCCCCAACCTGAACGGTGAGATTATCGTAGCGGCCCCCTCCAAATACCGACCTTCTAAGCGTTGTTTTTGCCCAGGCTTCGAAGACCGTGCGGGTATAGTAGTCGAAGCCGCGCACGATCTTTAAATCGGGCTCCACATATTGGGCTACCCCGTTGAGGTCCAGCTGCGTCAGAATCTGTTGAAGCCAGGGGAAAGGTGTGAGGTCTCTGGTTTTCAGGATGTGGTCCAGTCTGTCGATTTTATTTTCGGATAACCCTATCTTTTCCAGTTCATTGTGAAATTTCGACGGGTGCATTTTATCCATTCGGTCCACAAGGGCGAACAGCGGGTGAATCCACTGGTGGGGGATGTCCAGGGTGGTGCGTAAAAGCTGTTCCAGCCCCTCGCGGTCATTTATTTTTATGGTGACGTGGTCCGGTGTGAGGCCCAGATTTTTGAATAAAAGACAGGCAATGGTGATGATCTCCGCATCGGCAGCGTGGCTCTCGCTTCCCAGGAGATCGATATTCCACTGGAAGAAGGCGCGCCCCCGTCCTCTCTGGGGCCTTTCGTACCGAAAAAATTGGCCGTATGACTGCCAGCGAACGGGGAAGACCGTCTGCCCTTCCCGCTGGGCGACCATGCGCGCCAGCGTGGGGGTTAACTCCGGGCGAAGCACGAGCAGCCTGCCGTCTCTATCGGTCAGGGAAAAGGTCTGCCGGTTGACGATCTCCTCGCTGCTCTTGCCCAGATAGAGGTCCATGTGCTCAAGGATGCTGCCCTCGTATTCCTGGTATCCAAACGAAGTCCCAAGCGAGATGAATTTCTCCGCAAGCCACTTCTGGTATTCCCAATCTTCGGGATAGAAGTCCCGTGTTCCTTTGACGCGCTGGACGAGTTGCCGGGCCATGGTGGTTCGGACCTCCATTCTGGACAGGTCGGCAAAACTAAACAGAAGTGACCGTGTTGTCAAGATTTATCCACTCTCAACGCGAAAGGCACCCTCGATGTGCTGGATGCTGTGGCCGTCCCGGGAGAGGCGGATGGCCATCACGTCAAAACGGGGGGTGCACGCGGGGAAGGCGTGGTACTGAAGGTAGGCCCGGGCGACGCGGGCAACCTGGCGCTGTTTTTCCGGGGTGACCCGGGCTTCGGGAGGCCCGAAGTGGGGGGAGGTGGCGGTTTTGACTTCCACGAAGGCCAGGGTGTTCCCTTTCTGGACGACGATGTCGATTTCGCCTCTGGCGGTCCGGTAGCCTCGGGCGAGGATGCGATAGCCCTTCCGGACCAGGTCTTTTGCGGCGATGTCTTCTCCCCGGCGGCCGGTGCGGGACAGGGCGGTTTGCTGCTGCGCGTAGCGTTTCCGGAGGGCCTCCACCTCATCCTGAGGCAGGGCCTCACGCGCATCGGCGATGCTGCGGCCTATGGCCTTTAGCTGGGACAGGTCCGCGGCCTGGGCGATGCCTTCGGCAAAGATCCGGAAGTCTTCGGAACGGTCGGGGGACAGGTTGGCCACACCGGCGAAGGACCGCCGGTGAATGAGGCAGGGGCCGTGTTTCCGGAGGGCACGGAGGTGGTCGGGGCTGCCGTAGCCTTTGTGTCCGGCAAATCCGTAGACGGGGTACTGCCTGTCGTATTCAACCATCTGCCGGTCCCGGGTGACTTTGGCAACGATTGAGGCCGCGGCGATGGAGAGGGAGGTGGCGTCTCCGTCTACCACGGCGATTTCAGGATAAGGGCTTTCCGGGAGACCCTTTCCGTCCACCATCACCCGGTCGGGGGGAAGGGAGAGGCCTTCAAGGGCACGGCGCATGGCCAGGTAGGTGGCCTGGAGGATATTGAGACGGTCGATTTCAGCGGGGTCCGCCCGGCCCACGGCTACGGCCAGGCCGACCTCATGGATGCGGTCGAAGAGGGTCTCCCTCCGTTCGGGGGAGAGGGCTTTGGAGTCGTTGAGGCCGGGGATGAGGGCGTCCTGGGGGAGGATGACGGCGGCCGCCACAACCGGACCGGCCAGGGGTCCCCGGCCGGCCTCGTCCACCCCGGCGATGCGCCGGATGCCCTTCGCGTGGAGTTTCCGTTCCAGGATGAGCATCTTTTCCAGCCGGGCGTGTTCGGCGGCTTCGGCCCTGCGGCGTTTGCGCTCGCGGAGGGCCAGGTTTTTCACGCCGCTCCTGGGGTCGGCCTCCAGGGCGTTTATCAGGGTGTCGTCGATGCCGCCCAGGGTGCTGATGAGGTCCCGGATTGCGGCGATTGTGAGTGTGGAGAGGTCGGGGAGGGACATAGGCGTAAAGCGTGAAAGGGGGTTGACCGGTCTGACCGTCCAGGTCGAGCGGCGTTGATTTTGTTGATTTTAATGTAGGACGGACCGGCAGAGGTGTCAAGGGGTTTGGGTGAAATAGGGATCAAATGTTGCCTTCCGCGATTTGATTTCCACCAGGGTTATTTATATATTATTTGGCTTTTACGTTACTGCGAAACCATTTTCTGAGACGGGTGTGAAACCGGACGGACAGGTTGTGGAAACGCAAAATAGATACAGGAATTTCAGGAGACTGCTGGTCTATGTGCGGCCCTATGCCCGGGGCCTGATTCTGGCTCTGATGTTGACGGTGGCGCTGACGGTGCTGGGGATGACGCCGCCCCTGATTGTCATGTATGTTATCGATTCGGTGATTATCGCGGGCAACTGGGGGATGCTGGAGGTCTTGCTGTTGGTCTCCATTCTGATTCCGGTGCTTCTGACCGGCCTCCGGGTGGCCACCACCTATCAGGTCTCTTACATCTCCTACAAGCTGATCATGGACATCCGGATGAAGATCTACGGACACATTCTGGCCCTGTCGATGAAATTTCACGAAGAGATGGGGACGGGGAAGGTGATGTCCCGGATTATGGGGGATGTGGTGACGGTGCGCAGTATGGTGACCCGGCGGATGCTGGAGACCATGACCGATGCCGTCGTCTTCCTGACTGCGATCGGGCTCTGCTTTGGCCTGAACTGGAAGCTGGCGCTGATGCTGGTGGCCATGATGCCGCTTTATCTTTTAAACTACAAACTCTTCATCGGGGGCCTGCGGTCTGCCTGGCAGAGGTGGCGGGCGAAGATGGATGAGGTGTCCGTTGGGCTTCAGGAGCGGCTCAGCGGCGTGCGGCTGGTAAAGGCTTACGGGCAGGAGCGGCGCGAGAACCGGGCTTTTGTGGAGGATACCCGGGAGAGTTTTAAGTACGCGATGGAGGGCGTGGTATACCGGGCGCACCAGGAGACCGGGAACTGGGCCCTGACCGGGTTGCGCAATACGCTGGTGTTCTGCGTGGGGTGCTACTTTGTGATCGAGGGAGAGATGACCTACGGGGCGGTGATGGCGTTTCAGGCCTATGCCATGCGCATGTTCCAGCCGGTGCTCAACCTGATCAGAATGGCCACCGAATTTGAGCGGATGATGGTTTCTCTGGACCGGATCTTTGAGATCCTGGACTGGCCGGTTGACATTGCGGACCGGCCCGGGGCCAGGGAGATGCCGCGCCTGCGAGGACACGTGGTGTTCGACCAGGTCTGGTTCGAGTACACGCCGGGAGAGCCGGTTCTCAAGAATACCTGCCTGGAGGTTCAGCCGGGGACGATGGTGGCCCTGGTGGGGCATACCGGGTGCGGGAAGACGACGCTGACGAATCTGTTGATGCGGTTTTACGACGTGACCCGGGGGACGATCACCATCGATGGAAACGATCTCCGGGATGTGAAGCTCAGGTCCCTGCGGAAGCAGATCGGCCAGGTGCTGCAGGATTCGGTGCTGTTTGATATGAGCATCAAAGACAACCTGCGCTACGGCCACCTGGACGCCACCGAGTCGGAGATCATCGCAGCGGCCCGGGTGACGGAGATCCACGAGTTTATTATGCGCACTCCACAGGGCTACGATACGATGCTCGGAGAGGACGGAATCAAGCTTTCCGTGGGGGAAAAACAGCGGCTTGCCATTGCCCGGGCAGTGCTGACTGATCCGGCCATTTTGATCCTGGACGAGGCCACGTCGGCGCTGGATTCCCTCTCTGAAGCGCTGATTCAGAAGGCGATGGCAAACGTGCTGAAGGGGCGGACGTCGTTTGTGATCGCCCACCGGCTGTCGACGGTTGTGAATGCGGACCTGATTGTGGTGATGGACCACGGGAGGATCGTAGAGATGGGGCGCCACGAGGAACTGGTGCAGAAGCCGGACGGGATGTACCGGCAGCTCTACGAGCAACAGTTTGCCGGGCTTGACGCGCAGGAAGTTGCAGCGGATTGACGGGGGCGGAAGGGACAGAAGGCGATGAACGAGAATTTTCGACGGTTTGTAAAGATTTACGTCCGGCCGCTCTGGGGCCGGATGACGCTGGTGATGGTTCTGGCAGGGGTCACGTCCTCTTACTGGTTCGTGCTGGGATTTCTGTCCAAGGTGACCGTGGACCACGTGCTTCAGCTCAGGCCCGGCGTAGAGGCGACACAGGGGCAGGAGTTGAGGGGGAGGGACAGCCGGGCGCCCGGCCTGCGCGATGGGGCCGTCCGGGAGCGGGAAGGCAGGCCCCTGCACCGGGACCCCCAGGTTGTGCTGCCGGGCCCGGGTGGACAGGAAGCAGCGGGACCGAAGAAGACCAGGACCGAACAGCTTTACTGGCTCTGGGTGATTTTTTTCGCCTATCTGCTGGTCCGGATGACTTTTGCAGCGAGCAACTGGGTTTATATGTATAACATCTCCTTTGTGGGACAGCGGATTGTTGCTCGCGTTCGGCTGGATTTGCACGAGAAGGTCCAGAAGCTGCAGATGACCTTTTTCGACCGGCAGCAGGTCGGCAAGATCATGTCCCGCATCCTGGACGATGTGGGGCTGCTGCAAAGCGAGGTGACCTCGACATTTGTGGAGACGGTGCGACAGGTTGCCCGGCTGCTGATCGGCATCGTCATTCTGCTGACGATCAATCCGAAGCTGGGGCTGCTGGCCATGCTGGCTCTGCCCCTTTATGTGGTGGCCTACAAGGTTTTTCAGCATTCGATTGCCGTGACCTCTTTAAAAATGCGGGAGGCCTATGCAGAGGCTTACGGTATTCTGGAGGAGCGGGTGCGGGGGATTCAGGTGGTGCTTTCGTTTGCGCGGGAACGAGGGGAACTGCGGGCGTTTTTCCGGCGGGTGGCGACGACTTTCCGGCTGTCCGTTAAACGGTGGATGCTGAATACCGGCCTGGGGGCGACCTGCTCGGCGGTGAGCGCGGTGGCCACGGCGCTGGTGTTTTACTGGGGTGCTTTGGCCGTGAAATCGGGGGAGATGACGGTGGGCGACCTGGTCTATTTCAACATGTCGCTGGGCGCCCTGTTTATGCCCCTGGTGGCGTTGACCAACATCAACGCCACCATTCTGGAGATGCTGGTGGTGATTTCCCGCGTGTTTGAGATTCTGGACGAAGAGGTCTTGATTCAGGACCGGCCCGGCGCGGTCCGGCTGGACCGGGTCCGGGGGCGGGTGGCTTTTCAGCACGTCTGGTTTCGGTACAGTGAGCGCGGAGATTATGTGCTGAAGGACCTGCACTTCGAGGTGAAGCCGGGGACCTCCGTGGCGGTGGTGGGGCCTTCGGGTTCGGGAAAGAGCACCCTGTTGAGCCTGCTGCTGCGGCTTTATGAGCCGACCGAAGGGTCGGTTCTGATCGACGATTACGACATCCGGGATGTCAAGATCTCCTCCCTCCGGAAACATATCAGCATGGTGCCTCAGGAACCGATCCTTTTCTCAGGCACCGTTGCGGAGAATATCGTGTACGGGCGAGACGATGCCACGCCCGATCAGGTTATGGAGGCGGCGAAGGCAGCGGAACTCCACGATTTTATTATGAGCCTGCCGGAGAAGTACGAGGCCCACGTGGGAGAGCGGGGAGGCAATCTGTCGGGGGGACAGAAACAGCGCCTGGCGTTTGCGATGGCGCTGCTGCACGATCCAAGTATTTTGATTCTTGACGATACGACCTCGGCATTGGACGCCAGGACCGAGTCGCGCATCCAGCAGACACTGGACCGGGTGATGAAGGGTCGGACGACCTTTGTGATTACCCACAGGATTTCGACGGCGATGCGGGCAGAACAGGTTCTGGTGCTGGACAACGGTCGGATGGCAGGATGGGGGAAACACGAGGACCTGATGCGGGAGGGGGGGGTCTATCGCCAGATCTACGAACAGCAGCAGGCGCAGGCAGAGGATGCGTTGCTCCCAGAAGTAGACGGAAAAGCTGTCAAGCAGGAATTTTAAAACAGCTTCTCAGACTGTGGCGTCTTCGAGGCGCTGGAGAAGGGTTTCGTCTTTTCCGCTGTATTTCTTGATACAGAGGTCACAGCCGATGCAGGAACGGTTGTAGCAGTTCTTGTGTATGCGAATGGGATACTGCTTTTTGAACGCTTCCTCGCATTTTTCTGCACAGAAGAGGTAGCGTTCCTGGTCGTTTCCGAATGCGGCGTAGACGATAGTCGGCTCGCCTTTGGTTTCCGTGAGGAGTTTTTCGCACCAGCTGCAGGTGCCGGCCTGTTCCCGGGCCCGGGTTTTCCGCTTTTTGGCGATTTCGTCTTCGGTCCAGGCGAATTCGATGTACTCGACGTTCTCTTTGGAGACTTTGGCGCGGACCACGCCGTCGGTGATCCCCAGGATATAGTCCCCTCTGGTGTCAAATGTGGTGCCGCATTCGATGGTGTCCGCGTTTTTGAGGTGGATGATGGATTTGCCCTCTTCGGGAGAAATAAAGGAGAACCATCCACAGTTGGCACAGACGCTGGTGAAGAGGAACTGCCGGGTCTTGTGCCCGCAGGAGGGACAGCGCCCTTCCTCCATCAGTCTGATATCCCGGAGGGAGGCCTTGGCCGCCTCTTTGACGGCGGTATCGATTTCTTCCATCGTTTGATCCAGGCCATCTCCGCCCTCCGAAAGGAGGGACAGGGCTTCTTCGGCTTCTTCCTCCTGGCCTTCGATCACAATCTGTTTTGCACGGGCTGTTGAGGTGTCTTCGTCCTCGTCCCGCGTGAAGAATCCCTTCAGCATGGCGCCGAGCCTCCATCCCTGTTGTGATTTCTCATCCTTCTTTAGCCAAATATAGGGATTTTAGCGATACCAGTCAACTTCTGTGGGGATTTTTTTAAGGGGCTGAAGCTTATTGTCTCCACCTGAGAGACCGCCCGCTAAACTCTGCGATCTCTTAGCCTTGAAAAAAACTTGTGTTCTTGCAAATGGACTTATATTCTTAAGTTGGAACGCGAAAGGACGCGTTCCCTGCTGTTTCGCCGGTCGTTTCCAAGATGAAGGAGGCTCGCTATGTTTAGCAGTATTCGCAGTGTGCTGATGTTTCTGCTTGCGGGGGGGGTGACGTGGAGTTGCAGCGGCGAACGCGTGACGACGCCACAGGGAACGGAGGCAGACCTGTCTGTCCGGGGACCGCTGAGTAAACCGGCTGTGCGCAGGGACCTGACAAAGGCTGTGGTGGTGGTGACGGTGCGACAGGATGCGTCACCCGTTGGTGGCGCGACCGTGGAATTCTCGCGTTCGGTTTCAGGACGGGCAGCGGATTATGCGTGGTCTGCCACAACCGATGAGCATGGTGAGGCGAGGGTAGAGATTGATGGGGATGATGTGAGTGGGTATTATCAGGCGCGCGCCATGCAGGACGGGAACATGCTGGGTTCGTGGTCGAGTGTTCCGATTAACGGTGGGTATGCGTCGAGGGTTGATTTGCCCGTTGGCGGGAAGGCGCGCGTGACGGGTTCGTCCATTCTGATTCCAATTGGCGTCGTCTTGCCCCTGAACACGCCAGGCGGCCAGGCGATAAAAAATGGCTTTGAGCTTGCGCTTGAAGAGGTCAACGGTTCATCGCAACTTGGCGAGGCAAGTCTCAAGTTCATTTTCGAGGACTCTCGAAGCACCGTAGAGGGGGCGGTTGAAGCGTTCAATAAACTGATTCATCAAGACCGTGTGCCTGTCATCCTCGGTCCCACCATCTCAACCGAGGCCAAAGAGGCTTTCCCCATCGCGCAACAAAATCAGGTGGTGGCTTTGAGTTCGACCTCAAGCGCCGCCGGCCTGAGTGCGATTGGCGATTTTATTTTCCGCGTTGGCCTCAGCGTAAATGTGCTTGTGCCCGGTAGCGTCCGGCAGACTCAGGAGAAGCTGGGCTATCAGAGGGTGGCTATGATGGTCGATCAGAAAGATGTCTTTTCCCGGAGTAGCGACGAGGCGTTGAGGCGCGCGCTGGTTGAAAACGGCGTTGAGATTTTGGCCAGAGAGACTTTTGAGACGGGCGATACGACCTTTGCCGAGCAGTTGAACCGGATCAAGGCGTTGCGTCCGGATGCCGTCTTTATCTCAGCTTTATCACGAGAAAGGGTTGAGATTCTGGTCCAGGGCCGCCAGCTTGGCATTCCCTCCGATATTCCCTTTCTTGTTATAGGAATGGCCATGGACGAAGTGCAGGCTGCGGGTGATGCCGCCGAGGGCGCGATTACGTTTACGACCTGGAACAGCACGGCTTCCACACCGGGAAATCAAGCTTTTGTTGAGAATTACAGAGCGAAATACGGTATTGTTCCGAACCGTTGGGCCGCGCAGTCGTATGCCGCGTTCCATATTCTTGCGGAGGCGATCGCGAATGCCCGGTCGACGGATGCGAGCGCGATTCGAGATGCGATGGCGGATATCGTTTTGGACACGGTTTTGGGCCGGTTCTCTTTTGACGCGAATGGGGACGCGGTGTACGACCCGATTGTACTGGTCGTCCGGGGTGGCAAATTGGAGGTTTTCGAGTGAGTTGAACCCGATTGAGGTTTCGCCCATTTCAGCGGTAAACTGGTGCCTCAGCGCGGTCCCCTGGCGGAAAGATAGGGGAATGATATACAGTAGTGCCCAGGGAAGCAGGCCAGAGGGGCGCGTGCCTCTCTGGCCTGCTTTTCGTGTTGCTGTTTTGAAGTGGCGTCTACGGGCAATTCGAGCCACGAGTCTCTCCAATGCCCCGCAGCCACCTCTGAAAGGCGGCATCAAGCGGCGCACATAGCCCCGTGCCATCAAAATAAAGTTCCCGCAGTTCCGTCAGTCCGGTCAAGCTCTGAGGAAGCGCACCCGTCAAGGATGGATTGTCGCTGATCCTCAGCCACGTGAGGTTTTCCAGGTTGCCCAGTTCGGGTGGTATGGGCCCACTCAACTGGTTGCTGTCAAGGATCAGCCACCTGAGGCCTTTCAGTTTGCCCAATTCGGGTGGGATGGGACCGCTCACCTGATTCCTGTCAAGGTCCAGCACCGCAAGGTTGGTCAGGTTGCCCAATTCGGGTGGTATGGGACCACTCAACTCATTGGTGTAAAGAGACAGTTGCCTGAGGTTGCCCAGTTTGCTCAATTCCACGGGAATCGGACCACTCAACCGATTGTTGTCAAGGCCCAGCGCCATAAGGTTTTCCAGGCCGCCCAGTTCGGGTGGGATGGACCCGATCAACTGGTTGTCGTGAAGTTTCAGTATGCTGAGGCTGTCCAGGTCGCCCAATTCGGGTGGTATGGGACCGCTCAACGCATTGTTTTCAAGGCCCAGCACCGTAAGTTTTTGCAGTTTTCCCAGTTCGGGTGGGATGGACCCGATCAACTGGTTGTTGTCAAGAGACAGTATGCTGAGGCTGTCCAGGCCGCCCAGTTCGGGTGGTATGGGACCGCTCAACGCACTGGTGCTGAGATTCAGCATCGTAAGTTTTTGCAGTTTTCCCAGTTCGGGTGGGATCGGGCCAATCAACGCATTGTTGCTGAGATTCAGCACCGTAAGGTTTTCCAGTTTTCCCAGTTCGGATGGGAACGCGCCCCTCAGATAGTTGTTCTCCAGGTCCAGTTCCGTGACCCGACCGTTCACAACCGTGACGCCATGCCAGGCCGAAAGGTCGTTGTTGTCCAGCCAATTTGTGTTGTCCGCCCAATAGTCCCCATCGGTCGCATTATACAGCGCCACCAGCATAATGCCGTCCGCCGGCAGGGGTGTCGGCACTTTTTTCCCAAACTGAGCCGAGAGTTCGAGAAAGTCTGAAGTCCCAACAGACCCGTCGCCATCCAGGTCGAACCGTTCCTCATACTTTTCGTTGCCCTGAGTTGACCCGAATTTGTCTGCAAATTGCACAAAGTCTGCAAAGCCAACCACACCATCGCCGTCAAAGTCGGGAGAAGGACCCGGTTGCAGCGCAACGTCGACATTCACTGCCACACGCTCAGATTGCCCGCCTCTGATCAGTTCAGCACCCGCCAGCCGTATGGTGGTGCCTGAAAATATGGTTGATGTGCGAAAATGAATTGTGCCCAACAGCCCCGTATCGACCGTGGCGCGACCTCCCAGGGATACCATGCGTATGATGACAAAGGTCGGATTTCTGCGTTACTCCATAAGCACCTGGACATTGGGCAGAATATCGCCCACGTCAAACCCCTCGTATCCAGCCCAACTCGCATTGTATTCAAAGAGAATGGAGATACCCGCCGCGCCCTGAATACCACTGCCGAAAATCTGAATGGAAACCATTTGTTCAGCAGCAGATATATTCAGAGACGTGGCCCCCTGGTCGCCTGCTGTTCCATCCACGTCCGCAGACAGTGAAAAACCGTTCTGGGAAGAAAGCGACTGCGGGTAAGTCAAAAGGGCGATGCACAGGAGTGCGAAGATCGAGGTCTGCGCAAAGCCCGGGATGGACCAGCGGGTCAGATGGGGTAGAAGCCTGCGCATGGTGTCCTCCCTGGTGAAGTGTATGCGCTCTGAATATAACCAGAGAACCGTATATTCGTCCAATTGTTTCTAAAGCCTGCGCATGTGGAATCCGCCGTCAACGGGTATGGCCGCTCCGGTGGTGAAGTCGAAGTAGCCGAGGGCGATGGCGGCAACGGCCCTGCCGATGTCTTCGGGCTGGCCCCAGCGGCGGTAGGGGACGAGGCCGTCTGCGATGAGGCGGTCGTATTTTTCCCGTACAGGGCCGGTCATGTCGGTCTGGACGATGCCGGGCTGGACCTCGATCACCGGGATGCCGTATTCCGCCAGCCGGTCGGCGAAGAGGCGGGTCATCATGTTGAGGCCAGCCTTGGAGATGCAGTATTCCCCCCGAGAGGGAGAGGATGTGAAGGCAGAGATGGAGGAGATGACGACGATCCGGGGCGTTTCAACGATTCCCTTTTTCTGGAGTTCGACCATGTGGTTCGCCGCGTACTGTGTGAGGAAATAGGGGCCTTTCAGGTTGGTGGCCAGGACCTCGTCGTAGCTGTCCGGGGTCGCTGCCAGGAGGTCTGCGCGCACACCGGGGGCAATACCGGCGTTGTTGACCAGGAGGTCGAGCCGGCCGAAGGTGTCCAGGGTCACGTCGACCAGGCGCGTTCCCTCCCGGGAGGAGGCGATGTCGGCCCGGCAGATTTCCGCCCGACGGCCCCGCTGCCGGACGCCATCGGCGGCCTTCCGGGCGGCTTGTCTGTTGCGGGTGTAGTTGATGAGGATGTCGTAGCCGGCCTGGGCCAGGCAGAAGGCGATGCCCCGGCCAATGCCCCGGCTGGAGCCTGTGACGAGTGCGACGGGGGTCATGGTTTTTCTCCCATTCGTGTTCGTAATTTTGGGTTGAAGATCAGTTGATTTCAGACGGTACCAGAGTATATTGTAAAATATATCAATTCGGATTTTTTGTAAAAAAGATTCGGGAGAGAAAGTGGCGATGCACGCAACAGGAGGTGAAAAGATGGGCCAGACGAATCGCGAAGCAGGCCGTGCGGTGGGGAAGGCCGCGATTGTGACCGGTGCGGGGTCGGGAATCGGCGAGGCCACGGCGGTGCTGCTGGCGCGGGAAGGCGCTTCGGTGGCGGTGGTCGATGTGGATGGGGAGGCGGGGAAGCGGACGGTCGATCGGATTGAGCAGGCCGGAGGCAGGGCGATTTTTGTGGAGGCGGATGTGGCGGAGACCGGGGCGGTGAAGAAGATGATCGGGCAGACCGAGGAGGCGTTCGGGCGGCTGGATATGATCCACAATAACGCGATATGGTACAGGATCGCTCCGGCCACCGAGCTGGACGAGGCGGATTGGGACAGGATATTGGCCGTTGGCCTGAAGGCGATCTATTTGAGCGGAAAGTACGGGATTCCGGTGATGCGCAAGACAGGGGGCGGGTGCATTGTGAATACCGGTTCCGTGCATTCGCTGGTGGGGTTTGCGGAGCATACGGCCTACGATGCGGTGAAGGCCGGGGTGCTGGGGCTGACGCGGGTGATGGCGATCGATTACGGGCCGGACATCCGGGTGAATGCGGTGCTGCCGGGCGCAATTCTGACGCCGTTGTGGGACCGGATGGCGGTTCCGGAGGAGGACCGGAAGCTGTTCGCGGAGATGGTTCCGGCCAAACGCCTGGGGACCGGAGAAGACATCGCGCAGGCGGTCCTGTTTCTGGCGTCGGACGAGGCGTCGTTTATTACGGGAACGTCGCTGGTGGTGGACGGTGGGTTGCTGGCGCGGACAATGTGAGCAGACCGGTCCGTGTGTGCAGGTCAAGCTTTTTCTGACAGGCGGGTGCGGAGGTCCGCCCGCAGCCGAGCGGTTGCTTCCGTATCCACCTGCCACCTGTCTTCCCGGATGAGGACGCCGTATTCCCGTTTCGCGGTTTCCCGGTCGTAGTATTCGCGCATCACGTCCTGCAGGACCCTTTCCGGAGGCCGGTCAAGAGGGTCTCCGTACCCGCCTCCTCCGGGTGTTTCCAGCCGCAGCAGATCGCCGGTCTGCATGTGTACGCCCTCGTCTTTGGTGATGTGGGGCGGGAGGTAGTCCTGTCCCTGGAGGACGAAGGTGTGCCTGGCCGGTTTGGCGGATTTTCCGCCCAGGACGCCGAAGGGGGTGAACCGGCCCCGGTCGCCCAGGAGCGAGGCGCTGGCCTCGCCCCGGCGGATCCGGAACTCGAAGATGACGCCGAATCCGCCGCGGCGCATGCCGGCCCCACCGGAGTTCTCCCGGATGGCGTAGCGGGTGAAGAGGACGGGGTAGCGGGACTCGAAGATTTCCAGGGCCTGTGTGCGGGCCAGGGCCAGAGTGGGATTGCCGTTGGTCAGTCCGTCGGTGAGGTAGTTTCCTCCATATCCTCCGCCGATGAAGGAGTAGAAGACATAGTAGCCTTTCTCCGGGTCCTCCCCGCCAACGGAGAGGTTGGTCACCGTGCCCATGGGACCGGCGTAGCACTTTTCAGGGATGGCCTGGCCAAGGGCGCCCAGGACAACGTCGATCATGCGCTGGCAGACCTCGGCGGCGCAGCCGGACACGGGGCGCGGGTGCCGGGCGTTGAGAAAGGTGGTGGGCGGAAGGTTGAAGGTGAAGGGTTTGAAACAGCCGGCGTTGATGGGCACGTCGGGGAAGGTGTGTTTGAAGGCGATGTAGACCCCGGCCCGGGTGGTGCTGAGGACGCTGTTGAGCGGTCCCCGGCAGGGGGGACTGCTTTTGGAGAGGTCGAGGTGCACATTGCTGCCTTTGATCCGCATCTCCAGGTGGATGGTGAGGGGCTTCCAGTCCACGCCGTCGCTGTCCATGTGTTCTTCAAAGACGTAGGTCCCATCCGGGATGGTCTCGATGTAGCTGCGCATCAGGCGTTCCGAGCGGGCTTTCAGTTCACCGATGGCGGCAAAGACGGTCTCACCACCGTAGCGGTCCAGAAGACCGGTCAGGCGGTCGGCGCCCAGGTTGAGACCGGTGACCTGTGCGATAATGTCGCCCTGCCGCTCCCCGGGCACCCGGACGTTGTGCAGGATGATGTCGAGCACCTCCCGGTTCAGCCTGCCCCGGTCGAAGAGACGCAGCGGAGGCAGGCGCAGTCCCTCCTGGTAGATTTCGGTGGCTCTGGTGGAGAACCCACCGGGCACCCGCCCCCCGATGTCGGGCCAGTGCCCGCTGTTGGCCAGGAAGGCGGTGAGCTTTCCCCTGTAGAAAAAGGGTCTGACCATTTTGACGTCCATCAGGTGGGTGCCCCCCAGGTAGGGGTCGTTGACGATGTAGATGTCCCCCGGCGCGGGGTGCGGGATGCGGTTGATGACCGAACGGACGGTGAATTCCATCACGTAGATGAAGTTGGGCAGTCCGCGAGGTCCTTGCATGATGACCTCTCCGTTCGTTCTGTCGTAGATGCCGCTGGCCCGGTCAAAGCCGTCGGAGATGACCGGCGAGAAGGCCATGCGTTCCAGCGTGGCGTCCATTTCATCGGCGATCTGTTCCAGGCTGCCGCGGATAACGGCCAGGGTGATGGGGTCGATTTCCATAGTCGGGACCTCTGGGGTGTTGCTGGACGATGGTGCTTGAGGGATCTGCGCGGAAAAGCCCCTTCCCCTCACACCAAACCGGGGGCATCGCAGAAGCAGAGGCGAGAGGCGGGAGCGGGTGTGTACGGACAGCTATTTTCATCCTATTCGTCTTTGCGGTGAATCAGAAGGTTTCCGTTTTCATCTAACCGGGCACTCACCCGGGGTTCCAGCCAGATGGTGGTGTCCGGTTGCTCAATGACGGCCGGGCCGGAGAGGCTGGCGTTCCAGGGGAGCAGGGCGCGCTCGTAGATGGGGCACTTTACGAACCGGTCTTCCACGTAGACGGGCCGGGCGCCTTTGAGGGCGTCCTGCAAGGTGGTGTCCGGTCTGGGCAGGAAGTCTTTCAGGGTCTGGGCAGGCGAAATGCCGATGACCGAGGTGCGGAGGTTCAACAGGCGGATGGGGATGCGGTCCAGGAGGGTGTCCAGTTCGCCGAATCCCCCTTCCACATGGCCGTAGTGGCGCAGGTAGGCGCTGCGGAAACTGTCCGCGATTCGTTCCCGGGAAAGGGGGCCGGGGGGGAGCGGCGTGCGGATCACGTGGGTCTGCCCCTCATATGAGATGTCGGCTTCCCGTAGCACGTTTACCCGGATAAGCGGGAGGTTTTCCCGTTTGACAAAGGCCTCTCCCCCGGTGAGGTGCCCGGCAAACGTGTTTTCTATTTCTGTGGGGTCAACCTCTGAGAGGCGGCGGTTGAGCATGGTGACGAAGTCGCGCCGGAGGTTGGCGATGGCACAGCCCCAGGCGGAGGCGATGCCGGGATAGCAGGGGATGATGCCCCGGCCGATGCCCAGTTCCCGGAGGAGGAAGCTGGCCATCAGCGGGCCGCCGCCGCCGAAGGAGAAGAGGGCGAAATCCCTGGGGTCGTGGCCCCGGTCGATGGAGATGCGCCGGATGCTGCCTGCGATCCGGTTGTTGGCAACGGCGATGATGGCCGCGGCCGCCTCTTCGGGGGAGAGGTCCAGTTTTCTGCCGATCCGCTCGGCGACGACGGAGCGGGCGCGGTCGAGGTCAAGTGAAAACCCGGCTTCTCCGGCGATGGGGTAGTCCGGGTTGATCCTGCCCAGGATGAGGTTGGCGTCGGTGACGGTGGGTTCGGTCCCGCCGTAGCAGACCGGCCCGGGTTCGGCCCCGGCGCTTTCCGGCCCCACCTGGAGGATGCCCCCCCGGTCGATGCGGGCGATGCTGCCGCCTCCCGCGCCGATGGTGTGGATGTCGATCAGGGAGAGCATGATCGGGATGCCGAATTCCAGTTCCGTGCCGTTTGAAAGGACCGGTTCGCCCTGGAATACCATGGATACGTCCAGGCTGGTGCCGCCCATGTCGCAGGCGATGAGGTTCTGAAAGCCGCTCTCACCGGCAATCCGCGTGGCCGCGATGACCCCGGCCGCGGGGCCGGAGAGGATGGTGTTTACGGGCAGTTGTCGGGTGTCTTCTGCGGACATCATGCCGCCGCTGGACTGCATGATCAGAAGGTCCCTGCGGTATTCCCGTTCCCTCAGGCGCGCCTGGAGATTTGTCAGGTAGCGGCTGACAACGGGCTGAACATAGGCGTTGACCACCGCGGTGCTGGTCCGTTCAAATTCCCGGAAGAGGGGGAGGATGTCCGACGAGGCGACGATGTGGAGGTCGGGCCAGTGCGCTTCCAGGAGGGCCCTGGCCTGGTGTTCGTGGGTGGGGTTGATATAGGCGTTTATGAAGCTGATGACGATGGCTTCGACGTTGTCGTCGGCGAGGCGTTGGGCGGCTTTGATGACTTCTGAGGGGTTTAAGGGGGTGAGGATCTCTCCTTCTGCAGAGGTCCGTTCGGAGACCTCACAGCGGCGGTGCCGGGGGATGAGCGGTTCGTAGGACCCGGTGAGTCCATAGAGGTGGGGCCGGTCCCGGCGCCGCAGTTCCAGCACGTCCCGGAAACCGCGGGTTGCGATGAGGCCGCAGCGCCCGCCCTTTCGCTCCAGGATGGCGTTGGTGGCCACGGTGGTGCCGTGGATGATCAGTTCGACTTCGGGATAGGAGACCCGGAGCGCATCGAGGCCGGCGATGAGGCCGTCGGACGGGTCGTGGGGCATGGTGGAGATCTTTTCGATCCGGAGGGATTGACGGTCGGTGTCCAGGAGGATGATATCGGTGAAGGTGCCTCCGATATCGACGCCGATGAGCTTTCCCATACGCAGGTGTCCCGATGAATATTTCAGGGCCCGGACGCCCGGACGCCATGGAGGGCGACCACAAGGGTCGCCCCTACAGGGGATGCCCTGTGTGGTGATCGAGGAGCTTCTCGACCTGCTGCTCGAGGCGGTTTTCTCCACCGGGGGCGTAGCCGACCTTGCGGAGTTGTACGGCGCCTTCCCGGTCGATGAGGTAGACGACCGGGATTCCCCTGACTTTGTAGGCGGACGCGACCTTTCCATCGGCGAAGAGGACCGGAAACGTATAGCCGTGCTTCTCCATGAAGGGCCGCACCTTCTCCTTGTCCCGGTCGGTGCTGATGGCCAGGACCACCAGCCCCTTATCCCGGTACTGCTCGTGAAACCGCTGGATGTGGGGGAGTTCCTCCCGGCAGGGAGGGCACCAGGTGGCCCAGAAGTTGATCAGGACGACTTTGCCCCGCTGGTCGGTGAGGTTGATCTCGTTTCCGTCCAGGTCCTGCAGCGCAAAAACCGGGGCCGGTTCTCCGGCTGGAACGCCGCCCGGTGCGAATGAACGCGCTTCCGGCGGACGGACCGGGATCTCCGCCTTTCTCACATCGCTGCCCACCCTGGAGCCCACCACGACCACCGTCAGGCCGATCAGGATACAAAGCGCCACGCCCGTGCCTTTGCGCATGGTTTGGGTTGACATATCGCTTCCTCCTGTGTTGTGTTTTTCATCCGATGGCGGCATCCCGGATGGCGACCACTCCGACGGTCGTCCCCAGAACCAGCATCCAGTAGATTGCGCCGATGAGGGCGGCTTTGCGCATAGCGCATCCACAGACCCGCTGTACGCCGATGACGGCCAGCACCAGCGACCAGAGCCCGAAGGGTTCAATTCTTCCAAAGAGGTGCTGTAGAGGCATATTTTCCGCGGTCAGGTCCGGAAACAGGCCGGCCAGGCTCGTTGGAGGCGCTATCGAAAACGTTGGGGACAGGTCGGCTCCGCCAAAGGCGATGACACAGGCCGTTATAATCCCTCCGAAGAGCCATTCCGGAAGGGAGGCGTAGCCTACGGCGGACAGCAGGGGATAAAACCGGGTTTTCTCCCCGGAGATCCGGGCAAGGAGCCAGATGCATCCGGTCCGGACGACCCAGGCGCCGAGGTTGAACGCCAGAATGCCGACCACCATAAGAAACGGGACGATTACGATGAGGATACGTTCAGAATCGGATATCCCACCCCCGCTTCCGCCTATCGCCTCGAGAAACTTGCCGCTCTGCGCCATCGAACCGAGCAGGGCAAAGACCAGCACAAGAGAGAGCGGCGCGATCCAGTCCGGCTGTCCGGCCACGTCCCGGAGGGCGCTGCGCGGCGCGAGGAGCATGCCCCCCAGCCGCTCCCGGCGTCGGGCCAGGGGGATCAGGCAGGCCAGGGTGCCCAGACCGAGCACGCCCAGTGCCGCTGTGAAGGGCCACATGGCCATAGGCTCACGCCTCTTAGATGTAGCCCGTGGCGCCGTCGGGCCGGATTGGCGCGGTGCGCTGCCAGTGGACGTATTTGCTGTTTTTGATCGCGTCTTCGTTCACTTCGATGCCCAGGCCGGGCCGGTCCCGGAGTTCGAGGTAGCCGTCTTTGGGCAGGTAGGGTTCGTCCACCCAGTCTTTCCATTCCGATTGCGTTGGATCGATGTATTCCAGGATGAGGAAGTTGTGTATGGAGGCTGCGAAGTGGACGTTTACCGCTGTTGCAATCGGGCCCATCGGATTGTGAGGCGCTACGGTGACGTAGTGGGCCGCTGCGATGGCCGCGATGTTGCGCATCTCCAGCAGGCCGCCGCAGATGCAGACGTCGGGCTGGACGATGTCGGCGGCCTGAGCGGCGATCAGGTCGAGGAACTCGAACCGCATGTAGAGCGACTCACCCGTGGCCAGGGGGACCTGCATCTGCTGGCGCAGCCTGGACCAGGCGGGGATGTGCTCCGGGCGCAGGGGCTCTTCGTAGAAGAGGGGGTCGCAGGGCGCAAGAGCGTTGGCAAGCTGCAGCGCCCGGATGGGTTCGAAGATCTTGGCGTGGGGGTCGAA
>JAAXHW010000083.1 GCA_012270675.1 Candidatus Latescibacterota bacterium
ATACTGTTTTATGCACACCCCTCAATAATATCGAAATGGATGCCGATGCCTTCAAAAGAGCCCGTCAGCTTTTCCTGGATATCCCGAAGTTCCCTGGGAGAGATGTACGTCGAATGGGGATCCAGCCCGGAGAGGTATCCCTCAATGGCCCCGTGGTAGAGTTCCACCGGGTCGGTCTCCTGGTAGTAATGCCTTCGGACCAGATTGCCCAACTCTACGAGGGTATGGGCCTGTATTGAGATGTTTACCTTTCTGCCGCTCTCCGCACGGCCCGGGTTTGGCCACCAGGCTGTACAGAGGCCGATCACCACCGGAAGGATCAGATGGAGAGGAATCAACGGCATCACAGACCTCGGAAGGGATTTTTAAAACAGAGTGAAAAGTGGAGCTAACATAACCCCGGCCAGACGAGATGTCAAGGAGAAATCGCATGTCCGGCACGGGCTTCGGACGTGGCTTTCACGCCTGTGAGGGGAGGGCGGCGGGGTCTCCAATTGAAGCGGCCAACCGCCGGAGATTCTCGCCGAAGGACCCAACCCGCCCGTCGAAAACCTCCCATGCCCGATCCATTTTGAGGCCTGCCCGTAAGGGGCGCCGGGCCATCTGCCCCAGTTCCGCAGAGGCCACAGGCACCGCCAGATGGACATCCAGGCCGAAACAGGCACAGATCTGCTGTACCATCTCATAGCGGGTGAGGCATTCGACACCGCCAAAATGAATCAAGCCCCGAAAATCCTTTCGACACAGATCCAGCAGGAAAACCGCCAATTCGTCAACACAGGTCGGATTCGCCCACTCATCGGTCACCACCCGAATCTCCTCCCGCCGCGCCAGGGCGCCCGCTGCCCAGGTCACAAAGTTGGGTCGGCACCCCGGCCGATACCCGTACAGTACGGCCGTGCGGACGACAATACCCGGACACCGCGCCTCCAGGGTACAGGCCTCGCCCTCCAGCTTGGTCTGGCCGTACACATTGAGCGGGTTGGGCGCATCCTCCTCCCCATAGGGGCCTTTTGTGCCGTCGAACACGTAGTTGGTCGAAAGGGTAACCAGCCCGCTGCCCGTCCGTTCACACGCCCGGACCAGGTTGCGCACCCCGTCGACATGGACGCGGCGGGCACGTTCCGGCTGTGCCTCGCACGCATCAACGCCGGTCTCTGCCGCTGTATTGATCACCCATTTGGGACGGACCTGTTCGACCACCCTGTTGACCTGCCCGGAATCGGTAATATCCATCTGCTGCAACGGCGGTCTGGCAAAGGGAGCACGCAGCGTTCGGACCGCTGGAATGCGCCGAAAGTCCCGGGTGGGTACATCGCAAAGGACGCGTCCGAGAAAGCCGGTGGCCCCCACCACAAGGATGGTGTCAGGCGAGGAGGTCACAGCGATTCGATCCGGGGTTTGGAGGGTTCGGATGGATGGAGATAGGCGATGATCCCCCGGCACAGAGCGCCCAGATAGGCCGCACGGTCGATATGGGGTCCTACCAGGGCCGTCAATATCCCGCCGGCACGCTCCCGGTAAGGGGGATGGCCCGTAAGGGCGTGGAGCCGAAGGAGCACCTGTACAGCAACCCCGTTGCCCGAAGGCAACAGGCGGTCCAGGGCCGGTGTGGCGGCCCGGTCCGGTTCGGGCATCCGGTCGTGCAATGCACCCGAACCGTGCGCAAACTGCTCAAGCATCGTATCGGCCAGGTGCCGGGCAAACCGAAGGTCCTCGACGCGGCCATCAATTTCAAAAAGATCCAGCGCCGCACGCGCAAGCAGGGCCTGATCCTCTAACAGCAGGGGAATGTCGTCGGGGGCATTGGGAAAATGCCGGAATCCTCCATCCGCACGGACCATCCGTCGCCTCAGGGCCGCCAGAACCCGACGGCCGATCTCCAGGTACCGATCTTCCCCCACCGCCCGATAGAGGTCCAGAAACGCAGAGACCGCCAGCGCATTCCAGCCTGTGTAAAAGGCCGGGTCGCGGAGGGGCGTTGCCTCTTCGTTCAAAAGCGCGCGTTCGCAAACCCCCGCATATCCTGCAAAAAAGAGGGCGTTCCGGGGGTCGTAGAATCCCTGCCGGAGGGCCTCGCCCAGCCCCACAGCGACCTCCCGGTACTTCTCCCGTCCCGTCTGTCGGGCGGCCCGGGCAAACGTTCCCAGCAGCCCGGCGTTCACCGCCAGGTTCTTTTCCCGGTCCACCACGGCCGCATCGGATGTCAGAGGCGCCAGAAAAAAGGTGCCGTCGCGGTCCCGCATGGGCCCACAGGCCAGGCGGTCCAGCATGCCCAGGGCGGCCTCCCCTGCGTCGCCCTCCCCCTTTAGCCTGCCGTATTCCAGGAGCATGGTAAGGGCCTCAAAGCCGGGATGTGCCCCCCGGGCAACCGCCGTGCGCGTACTGTCCACCAGCTGCTGCAAGAGCTCCGAAGAAGGTGGATGCAAACCGCGTGGGACCTCCTGCGCTATCCGCTCCTTCAGGTACCCTCGCGCCCGTTCCAGGTCCTCCCGGCGTTTGGGATTGTCAAAATAGATGCGCACCCGCCGCGCCAGATCAACCAGATCGACCGGATCCATATAGGTGCTGCCCGTCACCCAATCCCCCTCCGGCGTAAGGTAAACCACCGAAGGCCACCCCCCCATCCCAAACCGTTCGGCCAGGTCGGGGCGGCGGTCCGCATCCACCCGGACCGGGAAGGTCCCCCGGACCACCTCACGGGCCAGCGCGCGGTCTGCAAAACAGCGCTCAACCATTTCCCGGCACCAGCAGGAACGGCGGGTATACAAAAAAAGAAAAACAGGACGTCCCAGCACCCGGGCCGAATCCCGTTGGGACCAGGAACGCCATGCCACGTGGCCGTCCGGCACTGGAGAGACCGCCGGGGCAGGCGCCCCATGCCCGCTGTCCTGCCCGGTGCACCCGGCAAGGCAGACACCCAGAGCACACAGCCCCCTCCTCAGGGTCCGGATGAAGGCGGGCCGCTCTACTGAATACAACCTCAACATATCACACCAAACCGGGGGCGTCGCAGAAGCCGAGCCGACAGGCGACGGCCGGGAAATAAAATTGGGAACCGAAAAGAGGGCAGGTGCGTTTATGCTTATTGACGCCTTCACGGATGTTTCTGAGGAAAAGAAATATCCTTTAACGGGATGGCTTCGTCGATCAGCATAATTGGAATATCGTCTTCTACAGGATAAAGATACGCGCCGTCCTGGCGAACCAGGCCACCGTCAATCTTCTTTTGGACCCTTTGCTGTCCCCGGTTTTTGATCTCGCCTTTTTCAATACGGTCGTTGATTTCGTCAACCAGCGTCTGATCGGCCAGCCTCACCGGCGTCTTGTTCTCCGGGCAGGCCAGGATATCGAGCAAGTCCTGTTCAATCATTGCGCTCCCTTTTCTGAAAGGATCAGCCACCGATCATCGACTCAGGCAAAAATATACAACGAACCGCTGTTGAACAAGCTTTTTTTCTTTTTTCTCTGCAACACCATCCAGCCAGAGGAGTGCCTATTGTGACTCGCTAAGGGTTTGGTTTTTTTTGACTTACACCATAATGTCCAACCATACACCCCGTCCACGCGGTACAGCGGGTGCCGGGTGGACCTTTTGCAGGCTTTGATGTCGGGTGTTGCAATGTAAGCTCCAGCCAAAGCCTGAGCGCGTGAGGATACAGCATGTCCAAGCGGAATAACCCCTCCCGGGTTGACGGAACCCCTGATCTGGGTCCGTATCCGGGTTTTTTTTATACCATGTGGCCCTGTTTTTGCTTATTTTTCTCCTGGCACAAGACCACAATGACCTCTTGAGAGGAGGCGTCTCCAAATGAAGAAGTCCTTTTTCATCCTGTTTGTGGCCGGTATCGGCATGCTCACAACCGATGCGGCCCGGGCCACCCCGGAGAGTCGGGCGGCTGCGCCTTTTCTCCTCTACCAGCCCAGCGCCCGTTCCGCCGGCATGGGAGATGCCTTTATCGCCATTGCCGACGACGCCAATGCCACTTACTACAACCCCGCAGCCCTGGCCGACGACACGGACCGGAGCCTGAGCACCACGTTCTACAGGCCCATCCCAAGGCTGGCGACCGATATCTTCACCTCCTTCGGCGCCTACACCCAGCCCTTCGCAGGCGTGGGCAACCTGGGGTTCAGCCTTATTTACGCATCTTATGGTACCCAGTACCGAACGGATCAGCAGGGGAACGACCTGGGAGAATTTACAAGTTTTGGCCTGGCCTTTGGGGTATCTTATGGCATCTCCTTCACAGAGACTATGTCGCTGGGCGTTACCGTAAAAATGGTGCACGAAAACCTCGCCAGCCAGGGCGCCGGTACCGAGCAGGGGAAGGGCGCAGGCACAACATTCGCGGGCGACCTGGGCTTTATGTGGAAGGCTTCTGACCGGTTCGTCCTCGCCTGGGTGCTCCGCAACCTGGGGCCGAACATCACCTTTATCGACGCCGACCAGGCCGACCCCCTGCCTCAGAACCTTACCGTCGGTTTTGCGTACAGAATTTTTGAAGGAAAACACACCTCGGTGCTTTTTTCCACCGACATCTACAAGCCGCTGACGGACGAGGGGTTTACCTCCTTTATCAGCGGATGGGCAGACAGCCCTGCGGCCGAAGAGTTCAAAGACATTGACTACCACACCGGCGCAGAGTGGACCTATAACCTCTCCGAAGACTCGGCCTTTGCCCTCCGCGCGGGCTACACGCACGACACGGATGGCGAACGAAAGGCCCTTACCTTCGGCCTGGGGCTGAAGTACAACTGGGCTTCGTTCGACCTTTCCTATTTTGTCCCGTTGGACGATAAGGAGAGGTCGGGCTTCGGCGAAGCGTTTCGGTTTACAGGGGGCTTCTCCTTCTAATCGGGCATTGAGGTGCACCTTCACGTTTTTTTATTGGAATGAACCGTGGGGTTGAGGCGGGCACGGCAAACGCGAAAAACCGGACCGCAGGAGGGGCAAAAGGCAGCACACCGGGCCTTTCTCCCACGCCTTGCGGTCTCTTCTGCGTACAGGGGGCTCCTTCTGCTCCTCACCGCAGGGGGTCTTGTTCCTCCCAATGCAGAGGCCGTAGAAACCTGGCGCATCCTGGCGGTGCGGGTCTCCTTCCCCCGGGAAGAGCCGGACGATGAGACCACCAGCGGCAACGGGACCTTCGACCTCCGGCCCGCCGCCGACGTACAGGACAGCCTGCGCTTTCCTTACGATACGCCCCCACACGACAAAGCCTACTTTGAGGCCCACCTCCAGGCCCTGGCGAACTACTACCGGGATATCTCCCGGGGACAGCTTGAAATTGACTACGAGGTCTACCCCCGCGATGCCAACAGCAGCTATGTTCTTTCCACTCCTTTGAAGGAATACGGCAACGGAAGAACCCAACAGGAAATCGACGAGCGCCAGACCCGGCTCTTCCGGGATGGGATCGCCGCTGCCGACTCGGCCGAAGGGGAAGGCCTCGACTTCTCGAACTTTCGGGCCTTTGCGGTCTTCCACGCGGGGCTGGGGGCAGAAGCGGGCCAACAGGCCCTCAACGACATCCCCTCAGCCTTTATCGCGCCAGCCGACCTGGCCCGCTACGCAGGCGGTCCGATTCGGGTGGACAACGGCGTGGCCCGTGTTACGGATGGTATGCTCCTTCCGGAAGCCATCAGCACCGATGGGCGGGGGGGGCTCAACGGCACCCTCGCTCGCTTTTTTGCCAACCAGCTTGGCCTGCAGGGGCTTTCCAACTTTGAAGACGGCCTGCCTGCGGTGGGCGACTGGAGCCTGATGGATACCGGAAACATCGGCGTTGCCTCATCCGTCCGGCTGGGCCTCAAGGGACTGTCGGCCGAGCCCGCGGATACGCTGCTCGTCGGCTTCATCCCCAGCCGGATGCTCGCATGGTCCCGGATTCAGCTGGGCTGGCTCACGCCGAAAACCGTCACCCGTAACGACACCGTGCAGGTCGTGGCCCCCCACGTCGTATCCGACCTGCCCCAGGCGGTCAAAGTCCCCATCAGCGCCACCGAATACTTCCTGCTTGAAAATCGGATCTCCCGTCTGGCCCTCAAGGGGCGGGTGCCCGGCATCGAATTTTCCCGGCAGGATGGGGGAGGGGTCTGGCTCTCCGTGGACGACTACGACGCCTTTATTCCCGGCTCGGGCCTCCTGATCTGGCACGTGGATGATGTTGTCATCCGCGCCAGCGACAACGATCACCCCATCAACAGCAACCCCGGCTACCGGATCGCCTCCGACGGGGTCACCTCTCAGTTTCGGCGGGGAATTGCGCTGGAAGAGGCCGACGGGCTGGAAGACATCGGCAATGTCTCCACCGGACGGATTGTTCAAAACGGCATCATCTCCCTCAGCAGCATCCAGGGCGGTCCCCAGGACCCTTTTTACGTGGGCAACACGGTCCGCTTTGGCCCGGATACCACGCCAAATACCGACAGCAACCTGGGCTATCCCACAGGCTTCACCATTGAGGTCCTCAGCCCGCCGGGAGACACCATGGCCGTGGCGATCACCTTTGCCCCACGGCAGGGCGCCTGGCCGGTTACCGGCCTGCGTCCGGACAGTCTCCAGGCTCCCCGCACCCTGGACCTGGACGGAGACGGGCAAAAAGAGATCATCCGGGGCGCACCCACCGGTCACAGCGCCTGGACCCTCAACGGCAGCCCCTTCAACGCCTTTGGGTTCTCGGCCTCGGTACCGCCTGCTGTTGGCAACCTGGTCACCGGCGGAGCGGGCGCCGGCCGGACCGAATTCATCTTTGGCGACGGGGGCACACCCATCCTGTGGGTGAACGGCCGCTTCGTCCCGGTGCCGGGCGACGAGGTTGTCTCCCGTAACGCCGTGGTCTCAGCAGCGCCGGTCATCGCTGCGTTCCCCGGCAATGCGTCCGCAGACATCTGGGGCTGGTCCGACGGAAGGGTCGAATGGGGCAAATTTGCAGGCGAGAGCGGAGGTGCGGACCCGGGGCCTGAACCTGTTGCGGCGCTCGCGGTCGGGAATATCGACGAGGACCCGTCCAACGAACTGATCGCCCTCACCCAAACCGGCCGCATCGCCGTTGTGGAAGGGCCTGCCCGGGTGCGGCGGCTTGCAGCGCTCCAGGGGCCGGCCGTGGGCGCCCCGGTCCTGGCCGACCTGGACCGGGATGGCGTAGACGAGGTTGTTCTTGTGACGCCCAACGGCGTCGTCTCCATCCTCAACAATGCCGGGCTGGCCGCACAGAGCGTGCCGGTGCCCGGTGGTGCGGTCTCTCCGCCCGTCCTGGGCGACCTGGATGGAGACGGTTTTGTGGAGGCGCTCTTTGGGGGCAGCGGGCGTCTCTGGGCGGTCCGCTTCAACGGCGTGCTGCAAACCGGCGCCCCGCTTGCCTTCCCCCTCAAAGACGAGGCCGGCCCCATCGGCGCCCCGCCGGTTCTGGCGGACCTGGATGGAGACGGCGTCCCCGAAATTTTCGCCGGTTCACAGGGGGGGGTGCTCTACGGTTTGCGCGGAGACGGTACGCCCCTGCCCGGCTTCCCCCTCTCCGTGCCGGGCCCGATCCGGACCTCGCCCATCCTCGACGACCTGGATGGAGACGGCACCCTGGAACTCGTTCTGTTTACGGCCAACGGCGCAGTCCACCTCCGGCACCTGGAGGAGGTCGCCCCTGAGTTGACCGGCAACCGAATCGTCTGGGGACAGCTCGGGGGTGGTTCCGCAAATACCGGCCGTCTCCTCATGTCCCCCCAGGCCGCTCCCCAGGACCCTTCTCCCGTGCTCCTCCCGCCGGGACGGGTCTACTGCTATCCCAATCCTATCCGGGGGTCGTCGGCCACCCTTCGATTCTTCCTGGGCAATACCGCCCGGGTGCGGGTGGTGGTGCTCAACGCCCTTGGAGAAATTGTGGATCGCCTCTCTCTGGAGAACCCGGTGCCCGGAACGGACAACGAAATCTTCTGGGACACCAGCGACTATGCAAGCGGCCTGTACATCTGTCGGGTGGAAGCCGTATCCACAGGTCGGTCTGAAGTCCGATTCGTAAAAGCGGCGGTGATCAAATAGACCGTTTTGCCGCCTGTTTAACCCGGAACGTGGACGAATGTGTGAAAGGCGATACAAGCTGCTGCGCTTCGCCCTGGGCCTGCTCGTCCTGGCAACCCCCGCCCGGGCCCAGCTCGGCAGGGAGGCCAACCATCCGGAGCTGACCTGGGAAACCCTGGAGACCGAGCACTTCAAAATCCACTACCACCAGGGCCTGGAACGCTTTGCGGAGCGGGCCTCCAGAGCCGCAGAAGAGGTCTTCGGGCCGATCACCCGGTTCTACGGGTTCGTGCCTGCCAAAAAGATCCGGCTTGTTCTGAAAGACGTGGACGACATGGGCTTCGGGGTGGCCATTCCCCCCTTTAACATGCTCGAAATCTGGGCCTCCAGCATCAACATCGACTTCGAGTTCCGGGGGACAAAAACCGATTGGCTGCGCAACGTGTTCACCCACGAGCTCACCCATCTGATCTCCCTGCAAACGGCCCGGAAGGGCACCCGGCGCCTTCCCGCCTTCGTCTTCCAATTCCTCGGCTACCAGAACGAGGGCCGGCGGGACGATGTGCTCACCGGCTACCCCGACATCCTCGCTGCCTATGCTGTTCCCACAACCATCGTGCCGCCCTGGTACGCCGAGGGCACGGCCCAGTACATGGCCGCCGGTGCCCATTACGACCGCTGGGATTCCCACCGGGATATGATCCTCCGGATGGCCACCCTCAATGATGCCCTCCTCACCTACGATGAGATGAACGCCTTTGGCGCCAAAACCGGCCTCGGGTTCGAAAAAGTCTACGACCACGGCTATGCGCTTGTCCTGTTTATTGTCAACACCTTCGGCGAGGAGAAGCTCGCACGGATTTACAAAAATATGGCCACCTGGTGGCGCACCGACTTTGGAGGCGCGGTTCAGGAGGCCCTGGGCATCTCCGGCCGGGAACTGTACAGGCGTTGGGTCGCGTCCTTAAAAGAGCGCTACCGCATGCAGGAGACCCAAATCGGGACGCACCCGGCCGCGGGGGAGGTCGTCCACGCCGAGGGCTATCTCAACCTCTATCCCCGCTGGTCCCCCGATGGCAAACGGCTTGCCTACCTCTCCAATGCGGGCAGCGACTACGGCCGGACCGGCCTCTACGCCTTCAGCTTTGTCGACAGCACCCGGGAACTGGTCGCTCCGGGCGCCCACACCGCCTTCGACTGGTCTCCTGACGGGGTGCACCTCCTCTTTGCCCGCCGCAGCCCCCCCGACCGCAACGGCTCCAGATTCTGGGACCTCTACACCGCAGACCCGTCTCACCCGGATCAAGGGCGTGTGTTCCAAAAAGCGGCGGGCATCCTTGGCCTGTCCGGCGGAAAACGCCCCGGAGAAACGCGCCTTTCCCACGGCCTTCGCGCCGTCTTTCCCGCCTATGCTCCGGATGCGACCGCCATCGCATTCGTCAAAAACAGGGGGGGGTCCACCAACCTGAGCGTTATGGATGCCCGCACCCGTGACGTTCGCTCCCTCACCCAATTCGACGACGGCACCCTGGTCTATACCCCCCGGTGGTCTCCCGATGGAAAGCGGATCGCCTTCTCCATCTTCCGCCCCGACGGCAGCCGGGATATCGCCGTCATCCCCGCGGAGGGAGGCGACTGGACCCGCGTGGTCTCATCCTCCGGCACCGACCGCGACCCCTGCTGGACGCCCGACGGCACGGGCCTGGTCTTCGCCTCCGACCGGGAGGGGATTTTTGACCTCTACCACCTCAATCTGACCGATGGGGCCGTACATCGGATCACCCGTGTTCCGGGCGGGGCCTTACAGCCCCATGTCCATCCGCACGACGGGCGTGTTGCCTTCACGTATTACGGTGCAAAGGGCTACGAGATCCGTAGCATCGACGGTCGAAGCCTCTGGGAACCGGTCGATCCGGAGGCCTTCCACCCCCGGGGAACGGCGCCTTCCCTCCCTGCATCCGCAGCGGTCGAACAGCCGGAAAGCCGGCCCTACAGGAACGATTTTACCCCCCTGATCGTCCTGCCCCGAATCGCCATAGATGCGGGCAAACTCAAACTCGGCTTTGAGACCGGATCGGATGACGTGGTGGGAAAACAGGGCCTCTTTTTTGTCGGCATGATATCACCCGACAGGGACGTGGACCTCTACAGCCTCTACGAATCCCGGCACTGGCGCCCCACCCTCTTTTTTGAGGCCTACCGGGTGACACGGAACGTGGAAGAGGACGTGGTTGACCGGGACCGGGATTTCCGTATCTTCAACCGGAGCTTTGCGCTCAACGGCATTGAAGTGGGCGCAAAATATCGGATGGGCCGGGGAGGGCTGCTGGATGCCAGGCTCATTTACAGCCGCTACGGATGGATCATCGACCAGGCCCGCTTCAACGGCCTGAACCGCACCACCTTCGGCGCGACTTACCTCAACGGATTCGACCTTGCCTTCTCGTATCGTCTGAAGTCCGTGGCCCGCGCCCGGGACTCGGAAATCAACCCCCGCGTCGGCCGCCAGATCGCCTTTCGATACGACCGATTCTTCAACTTCTTCCTCCGGGGTTTTGAAGAAAATACCTCCATCCTGGTTGAAATTTACGACCATTATTTTTACAATCAGTTCACGCTGGACTGGAGCGAATTCCTGCCCGTCGGACCCGGCCGGAGTGCCCTCGGATTCCGCTTCTACGGGGGGGTTATCGACAGCGCCGTGGATGACTTCTTCGACTTTCACCTGGGAGGACTGCCCTATCTGAAAGGCTACACGTTTTACAGCCTGGAAGGTAGCCGGGCCGCCATGTTCCGGGCCGCCTACCGCTTCCCGATCTGGACCCGTATCAACCGCCAGACCGGCCCGGTCTACTCCGACCACCTCTACGGCTCGATCTACGCGGGCATCGGACGTGCCTGGGACGGCACCGCCTCAGACAGCGCCCTCAAACGGGGGTGGAAACGGGATGTGGGGGCGCAGCTTCGCTACGGTGGCACCTCCTTCTACGTTTTCCCCACCCGGATCAGTTTCGACATCGCCTACGGCTTCGACACTGTCCCGCTGCTCAGTCCCACAGACCCTTCGCGCAGGAGCGGGCTGAAGTTCTACTTCACCCTCCTCTTCGGCTATCTACAAAGCGTCGGGCTTTGAGAAAGGAACAGACCCATGCGCACCCTCATGGCTGTTGTGCTGCTGATCTGGGCCGGTTCGGCCCGGGCAGCGGACTTCACCGCCCCGACTTCCTCCCGCGGCTACGCGCCGGATGGGACGTTGACCCGGTTTTTACAGGAATCCGTCGATTCCGGTGCCAAATCCTCCAGGGTCGCCTTCCTGATGTCCCTGGTTGTGCCCGGGCTTGGAGAATTCTATACCGGGGCCACAAAGCGGGCGATTGCCTTTGTGGCCGTAGAGGCGCTCACCTGGATCAATTACACCCGCTGGCGCAGCAAAGGGAACGATCTGAAAGCGAAATTCCGGGCGTTCGCCGACCAGCACTGGGACGAATCGCGCTACCGGGACTGGCAGGTCTACAACGCGGCCCACGGAAGACCTTATAACGAAACCGAGACCCTGCCCTGCAAACATACCGATCCCAATGCCGCCAGTTGCCGAAAGGTGGACACCCAGCAGTACTACGAAATGATCGGAAAATACGACCAGTTCGTGTACGGCTGGAGCGACACCCGGGACGTCTCTTTCGGCACCATCAACGACCAGGTCGCCTCACCTGTTCGATTGGACTATGAAAGCCAGCGTAACGAAAGCAACAAATTCCTCAAACGCGCCTCGGTCATCCTGGGGCTTGCCGTTGTGAACCGTATCGCAAGCGCCATTCACGCCTCGGTCCACGCCCGGTCATTAAACCCGGAGAAGGCCTCCAGACGGACCTGGATCGAGGTTATCGCCCTGGACCCGGACGGCCGTCCCGCAGCAGGCGCGGCCCTCAACATACGCTTTTGATCCATATTTCCGGAACCGGCAATGACACGTTTCGTATGCTGTCTCTTCGTCCTCTGCCTGTTTGCGTCCTTTTCCATTCCTTCCTGCGCAAACGGCCCCAAATCCCCTCGCAAGGCCGCTTTTTTCTCCCTTCTTCTGCCCGGAACGGGGGAGCTCTACGCGGGGGGTGGGAAGTCCGGGCGATTCTTCCTTTTTACCGAAGGCACCTTCTGGACCGGGCTCTTCGCCTTCCGGGCGCTGGCCTCTGCCCGGGAGACCACCTTTAAATCCTTTGCAGCGGCCCATGCAGGCGCCCACACGGATGGAAAGCCGAACTCGTACTTTGACGAGCTCGAACGGTTCCGGAGCATCTACGCCCGAAACGCCTATGAGGAGTACGTTTCCGGAGACGCGGGGAGACTCAGACCCGAGACGCCGGACAATATCTGGGAGTGGGACTCCGAGGCCTCGCGTTTAAAATTTCAGACGCTCAGAAACAAAAAAACCTGGGCCAGCCAGAAGGCCTTCCTCTTCGCGGGTGCGCTCGTTTTCAACCGGTTTGCCAGCGTTCTCAACGCCGCCCGGATTGCCCGGAAGACCCAAACCACACCGCCCCAAACGGTCCAGATGGCGCTTGTTCCCCACCCCGACGGCGTTCTGGAGGGCCGGGTGCGGATCAGGTTTTAAGGTGGAGATCAATGGTTATGAAGTGGAACCCTTCGACGGTTGCTGCCATTTCCGTCTGTCTCCTGCTGCTGGGCGTTACACCCGTCCTTGCGGACTCCCTTCTCCCGGTGTGCGGCACCCACCTGCTGCCCCGGTCCGGAGCCCTGCCGAGGGCCGCCAAACTCCAGGCCGTCCAGCCCTTTAAAGTCGGCGACCCGCTCACCGTTCCCGCCTTCAGCTTCCGCTGGGGCGACGGAGGGCACTACCAGACCACCACCACCTGCCGCTTCGTCGGCCGACACTGCTATATCTTCGTCGAAGACGAGGTGTGGGGGACACTCACCCAGGCCGGTATCGACTCCCTGGCCGACGCCTTCGACCGGACCACGCCCGGGGACGCCGGCCGCGGCATCTACGCAATCGACACAGACCTCTTTGGCCCCCCACCTGACGTGGATGGCGACCCCCGCATCCTGATCGTGCTCCTCGACATTCTGGACAACAGCGCCACTACCGGCATCACTTTTGTCGGATATTTCGACACCGACAACCAGGGCCCGCCCACGTCGCGTGAAATCATCTATATTGATACCAATCCCCTGGATATCACCGGCACCCTCGCCCGGGCCACCCTCACCCATGAATTCCAGCACATGCTCCACTGGCGGGCCGACCCCGACGAGGACAAATGGGTGGACGAAGGCTGCTCCGAATACGCCGAGCTCGCCTGCGGGTACAAGGACACGACGCAAACTGCGGCAGCGGCTTTCCTGGAGGTTACCAACACCAGCCTCACCCTCTGGGAAGACCTCCCTTTCGACTTCGACCAGTCCTTCCTGTGGATGACCTATTTTGTCCAGCGTTCCGGCGAAGCCGTGCTCAAACCCCTTCTTTCGGAACCCGAAAACGGAATTGCCGGCATCAACAGGGTGCTGGCGTCCCACAACACCTCGCAGCGCTTTGAGACCCTCTTTGCAGACTGGATGGCCGCAACCTACCTGGACGGTCCGGCACACCTGGGCTACCAGCGCCTCGACCTGGGTCCGGTCAGCCGGGACACCGTTGCCGTGCCCACACGCAACCGCACCCGGAAAGTGCGGCTCTGGGGCACTGACTACCTTGCCCTGGAGGCCTCTCCCGGCCTCTCCATAGACATCGCCGGCGCCGGAAGCGACCTGCTAACCGTCCTCATCGCCGAACGGGACACCGGACCGGCCGTTACCTTCCTGTCCATCCCGACCGGTACCCGAAAGCAGATCAACACCTTCGGGCCGGACGCCCGCACCCTGGCCGTCACCCGCACTTCCGGCGAAACCGAAGACTACACCTTCACCATCGTTCCTTTAGATGGAAGGTCTGTGGCCGCCTCCGATTTCGACGCCAGCGGCAGGGTCGATTTTACAGACTTCGTCCTCTTCGCCAAAAACTTCGGCTACACGACCGCAGACTCCGGTTTTATTCCCACCTACGACCTGGACGGCGACCGTCGCGTCGGCTTTTCCGACTTTGTTATTTTCGCCGGAAATTTCGGTGTTGCTCCGTAGCGCAAAAAAAAAGCACGGGATGCTCTCCCGTGCTTCCTGCCCGTTGCATTTGCTCTTTCTCATTCCCCCAGAAACGCCGCTTCCCAATAGTCCGCAAAATGGCGCTTCACCCACTCCGCAGGCGCCCGCATCAGTGCGTTAAATCCTCCCCACGTCCACCGCGTGATCCACTTCAAATCCGTGACTTCCCGGAGTACCCGCTGGCGCACGCCGTCCAGCCCCTCAACCTCCTGCCCCATCCGGAGGAGTTCCCGCTCGTATGCAGAAGAGACCATCGCCTCCGCATGCGCGGCCACCTTCTCAGGTTGCACGACCCGGGTGTGGGGACAAACCGTCTGCCGCTCCGTAAACAGAAAACGCCGTATCCAGTCCCCGGGCAACTCTCCTTTTGCATCCAGAGCCGTTTTCTCCACCTGCTCCCGGTCCAGCACGCCGTATGTCCGGCATACCAACGGCCGGACCGGATGGATCGAACACGCGCCTGCTTCGGTCAAAAACGGACACCGTGTGGGTCGCTCCTCGATAATGCCAAGGTATTCCGCCTGCCGGTTCGGGTCGAAGTGGCGCCGGACGTAGTCCACAATATTCAGGTACTCCACTGTATAGAGGGGATACATGGTGGCAAATTCCGCTGCCATCTCCTCTTCGGTCAACCAGCAGCACTGGCCCGGACGGTCGCACCCGCAGATGACGTCCGGCACCCGGTCGTACAGGGCCTCAAGCCGCTCTCGAATCGGAGCGGACAGCGCATCGCCGTGCGGTTCCCCGGCAGGCGCAATCTGAAGCAGCACACCACTCACCGCGTCTGCCTCCCGGTCTGCTCCGGCGTCCCGGGCACGGCAATATTGTAAAAGGCGTCCAGCCCCGGATAGACCGCCGAGTCCCCCAGTTCCTCTTCAATCCGCAGAAGCTGGTTGTATTTGGCAATCCGGTCCGAGCGCGAAGCCGATCCGGTCTTGATCTGTCCGGCGTTGGTCCCCACCGCGAGGTCCGCAATCGTCGCATCCTCCGTCTCCCCGGACCGGTGGGAAATCACCACTGTGTAGCCCGCCCGCCTGGCCGTCTCGATCACCTCCAGCGTCTCGGTGAGCGTCCCGATCTGATTGACCTTGATCAGGATCGAATTGCCCACCCCCGTCTCAATGCCCCGCTTCAGGCGCGCCGTATTGGTCACGAACAGGTCGTCACCCACAAGCTGAACCCGGTCGCCCAGCGCCCCGGTCAGCGCCTGCCACCCCTTCCAGTCATTCTCGGCAAGGCCGTCTTCAATCGAGACAATCGGATATCGGGAGACCCAATCCGCCCAGAAGGCGACCATCTGTTTGGCACTCCGTGTGGAGCCGTCCGACTTTTTGAACACATACCGCCCGTTGGCGTAGAACTCGCTCGTTGCCGGATCCAGGGCCAGCAGGAAATCCCTGCCGACCTGGTAGCCCGCCTTCCGGATCGCCTTTTCGATTACCTCCAGCGCCTCCTCGTTGGACCCCAGACTCGGCGCAAATCCCCCTTCGTCACCCACCCCCGTGCTGTGGCCCGCACCTTTGAGCACGCCCCGCAGGGCGTGAAACACCTCTGCCCCCATCCGCAGCCCCTCTCCAAAGCGCTTCGCCCCCACCGGCATTACCATAAATTCCTGCAGGTCTACGCTGCTGTCCGCATGCGCCCCACCGTTTAAGATATTCATCATGGGCACCGGCAGACGGCATGCCCCGGCCCCACCGATATACCGGTAAAGCGGCATCCCGTAAGCCGCCGCAGCCGCCCTGGCCGCAGCCAGCGAGACCCCCAGGATTCCGTTGGCACCCAGCGTCTGCTTGTTCGGCGTCCCATCCAGTTCAACCATGCGTCGGTCAATGCCGATCTGATCCGACGCATCCATCCCGACCACGACCGGAGCGATCTGCTCCACGACGTTCCGGACCGCCTGGAGCACCCCTTTGCCCAGGTAACGCCCGGGGTCTCCATCGCGCAGTTCGACCGCTTCGTGTTCTCCCGTAGAAGCCCCCGAAGGCACCGCGGCCCGCCCCGCGGTACCCGACGTCAGCGCCACCTCCACCTCCACGGTCGGGTTGCCCCTCGAGTCCAAAATTTCACGGGCGTGCACCCGTTCAATCCGCGTCATACCCAATGTCCCTTCCTGGCGGAAAAGCCCCACCATCCCGTAGCGCTCAGACCTTCCCACGGCCTGCAGCAACAAACCGCTTGAGTTGATTCTGCAGGTGTTCCTTTAACTGGGGGTTTTCCGGCTGCAGTGAAACCGCATGCCGGATGATCTCAATGGCCCGCGCAACTTCTCCCCGCCTGAAATAGAGTTCAGCCAGCGTATCCAGGTACTCTGGAGAGGGACCGGGAGCCAGCCGAATCGACCGGCGGGAGAGCCGGATTCCCTCCTCCAGGCGTATGCCCTGCACAGCATAAACCCAGGCCAGGTTGTTGAGGCTGCTGTGGTCCTGCGGATCGAGCGCTATCGCCTCCCAGTAGGCTTCAATGGCTTCGTCGTACCTCTCCTGCTCGTACAGCACATTGCCCAGGAACGCGTGGGCCCTGACGGCCCGGGGATTGATCTCCAGAACCTTCTTAAACGCGGCCTCCGCCTGCTCGTAGGACTTCAGCTGCTGGTAGAGGTGCCCCAGCCGGTAATGCACCCAGACCGCTTCCGGCCAGCGCTTCAACGCGGTCTTTTCCAGGAGACGCTGCGCCTCGTCGGGCCGGTCATGCGACAGGTGAAGGTCCACCAGATTCCGGAATACAGGGAGATAACCCGGCACTTCTTCCACGGCCCGTTCCAGCCAGCCCACAGCGGCGTCCGGCATCTCCTGCGCTTCAAAAGCCATCGCCAGATCCCGGTAGGCGTCCACATAGCTGGGCTCCACCCGCAGCACCTGCTCCAGCTCGGCCACCCCTGCTCCGTACATCTTGCGCCGCAGGTAGGCCCGCCCCAGTTCCCGGCGCAAATAGGGGTCTTCGGGCAGCGCCTCCACCGCCGCGCGGAAAGCCTTCAGCGCCGCTTCGGCCTCCCGGTGCTGCTCGTGTTCAATCGCAGCTTCCAGGTGCCGGTAAGCCGTCCGTTCGGCACACCCGGCCAGAGACCAGAGAACCAGACAGCACAAAAAACGATGGGCAATCCCCAATCCCATAAACAGTCCTCCTGATCGTATCTCAGATGAAGTATAGAGATCCCATCAGGCGTTGTCAAGCCTCAATTCTCTTACCTGAGCAGACGTGAACGAATGCCCATGTCACATTTCTCCAGGCGCGGAAACCAAAGATTTTACTTGACGGGATACATCCGGTTTCTTTATTAGAGGTGATCAAATCGTCGCAGACGCCCTTTGTGTGGAGGTCACGCTATGCGATTTGCCGTTCTGGTTGCTGCGGGTCTGTTCCTCCTGTCCTGTTCGCCTGAAAAATCCAACAACCTGATCATCGCCACTGCAACCCCCGGGGGCACCTACTATCCGGTCGGGGTTGCAATCGGCACCCTGATCAGCAACAAATTGCAGCCCCGTATCACGGCTTCTGCAATCAACTCCGCCGGTTCGGGTGAAAATATTCAGATGCTGGCCAACAGAGAAGCCCATTTTGCGATCCTCCAGGGGCTGTTCGGCGCCATGGCATACGACGGCAAAGGGCCGTACGCAGGCAGGCCTTTTCGTGACTTCCGTTCGATCACCATGCTGTGGGAAAACGTCGAACATTTCGTCCTGTCAAAAAAACACGCAACAACCGGAAACATCCTGGACCTGAAAAATCTCAACGGGAAATACTCCATCGGCAAAAGAGGAAGCGGCACCGAGGGCTCCAGCCGGGCCATTTTCAGCGCCCTGCGAATCGACCCGGAAACGGACATGGTCCCGGAATACCTCGGGTACGGTTCTTCCGCACAGGCGATGATGGACGGCCGGATCGTCGGCGCCACCCTGCCCGCCGGCCCTCCGGTTGCTGCGGTCACGCAGGTATACGCGCAGATGGGTGGGGACAGGGTCGCCGTCCTGGAATTTACCGACGAGCAGGTCGTCTCCATCCGGGGCGCCTATCCGGTCTGGGACAGATATGTTGTTCCGCCCGAAACCTATCCGGGACAGACAGCGCCGATCCATACGGTTGCCCAGCCCAATTTTTTGGCCTGCCACGCCGACCTGGCGGATGACGTGGTCTACCTTGTCACCCAAACCATCTATCAAAACCTCCCCTTCCTCCAAAACGTCCACAAAGCAACCACGGCCATGGCCCTGGACAGGGCCATCAAGGGGCTGTCTGTCCCCCTCCACTCCGGCGCAGCGAAATTCTACAGGGAGCAGGGGCTTGAAATTCCGCCCCCCCTTGTGGGTCGCCCCTGAGCCCACCTCCGCGTGTCCGACCATCCACCTGACCTATGGCAACCCTGCACCCAGAAGCCGATATTGGCGGTTCACCGCACACAGGCGGTGAGGTCCTCACTGCCCGGAGAACCCTGTCGGGCTGGAACGCGGGGGTGGTCTATGGGGCGGCAATCCTCATGTCCCTGTTCCATCTCTGGGTCAATACCATCGGTGTGATGCCCGAGATCCGGCGAAACGCGGTCCATTTCGGCTTTGTCCTCTTCCTGGGCTATCTTCTCTATCCCGGATCTCAGAAACGCATCGCCCGCCCCCCGGGACTCAATTACGGGCTTGCGGTCTTGTCCTGCCTCACCGCGCTCTACCTTGTTTTCTTCGAGGACGCCCTGCATGCACGCAACCAGGTCCCCAACACGGCAGACCTCATCTTCGCCGGCATCGCGATCGTGCTGCTGCTGGAAATCACGCGCCGCACCTCCGGCCTCTTTATCCCGGTGCTTGCCATCGTTTTCCTGACATACGCGTTATACTGGGGGCAGTTCCTCAGCGGACTCTGGAACTTTCCGGGCGTCTCCCTGTCCCGCCTGCTCTATCGTATGTACTTTGCCCCCGACGGCATATTCGGTACCGTTGCCACCGTGTCATCCACCTTTGTCTTCCTCTTTGTGCTCTTCGGAGCCTTCCTCATCCAATCCGGCGCCGGAGAGTTTATGATCAAACTCGCCCTTGCCCTTCTGGGAGGCACCGTGGGAGGCCCGGCCAAAATGGCGGTTTTTGCCAGCGGTCTGCTGGGCTCCGTCTCCGGCAGCGCCGTTGCAAATACCGTGGGGTCCGGATCGCTGACCATCCCCATGATGAAACGCATAGGGTTCTCCCCCACGTTCTCGGCGGCCGTTGAAGCCGCCGCGTCAACCGGCGGCCAGCTCATGCCCCCCATTATGGGCGCCGGCGCGTTTATCATGAGCCAGTGGACGCAGATCTCCTACCTGAACATCGTCGCCGTCTCCTTTATTCCGGCGGCGATCTACTTCCTCAGCGTGGCCTTCTTCATCCATCTCAGGGCGAAAAAGCAGGGCATCAGACCGCTCAAAAAAAGCGAGATCCCCAAAATCACAGACGTGCTGAAAGAGGGGTGGAACTTCTTCATCCCGATCGGGGCGCTGGTCGGCCTCCTTATCTACGGATTTACCCCCACCTTTGCCGCATCCGCGAGCATCGTGGGCATCGTCCTGTCCAGCTGGCTGAACCCCCACACGCGCATGGGCCTTAAAGACATCCTGGACGCCCTCGCCCTGGGCGCAAAAAATATGGTTACAACCGGTGTTATCCTCCTCTGCGCAGGGATTGTGGTGGGTGTGGTCCTGCTGGTGGGCGTGGGCGTCACATTCTCCCTTCTCATCGCCGATATCTCCGGCAGCAGCCTCCTGATCACCGTCGTCCTGATCGCCGCCGCCTCGCTCATCCTGGGCATGGGCTTGCCCGTCACCGCCTCCTACATCGTCCTGGCGGTCCTGGCCGCGCCGGCCCTCACGGACCTGGGCGTCAGCCGCCTGGCCGCCCACATGCTCATCTTCTGGTACTCCCAAGACGCCAACGTCACCCCTCCCATCTGCCTGGCAGCCTATTCCGCCTCCGGAATTGCGGGCAGCAGTCCGCTCAGAACCGGGATCGAATCCTGGAAGATTGCCAAAGGGCTTTACCTCATCCCTCTGCTCTTCTGTTACACCCCCATCCTGTTCGAGGGAGAAGTCTGGCGCGTCCTGGAAACCGTTATCAGCGCCACGCTGGGTCTTCTGGCGTTTGCCATCGTTTTTGAAGGCTTCCACCTGACCCGGCTCAGCCGTTTCCCGAGGCTTTTGTTCGCCCTGGCCGCCTTCCTGCTCCTCTGGCCCGATATTGTTTTTCATATCGCGGGTCTGGCATTGTTTGTCGTTTTGAGCGGAATCCAGAAATTCGGTTCTGTCAAGGATATTGCCCCTTGATTTGTCTTTCCACACGCTATCTTTGAGGGAAACCACCTTATGGAACGAGACTACGCCTTTGAAATGGCTACCTCCAACATCCGTTTCGGCCCCGGCGTCACGCGGGAAATTGGCATGGACCTCGCCGATTTGGGCGTCAAACGCGCCATGCTCGTCACCGACCCCAACCTCGCGGGACTCTCCCCGGTTCAGACGGCGATCGAGTCCCTCAAGCGTGAACGTATCGACTTCGTCCTCTTCGACCACGTTCGGGTCGAACCCACCGACACCTCCTTCAAGGAGGCCATCGCCTTTGCGGTCGAGGGCAGCTTCGACGCGTTTGTCGCCGTTGGTGGAGGCTCCTCCATAGATACGGCAAAGGCCGCCAACCTCTATTCGACCTACCCGAACGATTTCCTCGCCTATGTCAACGCGCCCATCGGGGAGGGCAAGCCCGTGCCCGGCCCGCTGAAACCCCTCATCGCGGTCCCCACCACTGCCGGCACCGGAAGTGAAACCACCGGCGTGACCATCTTCGACCTGACCGAACAGCATGCGAAAACCGGTATTGCCCACCGCCGCCTCAAACCCACCCTGGGCATCGTTGATCCGGAAAACACCCGCACCATGCCCCCGGTCGTGGCCGCCTCTACCGGCCTGGACGTACTCTGCCACGCCCTGGAATCCTACACCGCAATCCCCTACGACCAGCGCCCTCTGCCGGACCGCCCCATCCTTCGCCCCGCGTACCAGGGCACCAACCCCATCAGTGACATCTGGTCCCTCAAAGCGATCGAACTGGTGGCCGAATACCTGGTCCGCGCCGTTGCCGACCCGGACGACGATGAGGCCAGAAGCCACATGATTCTGGCTTCCAGCATGGCCGGTATGGGCTTTGGCAACGCCGGATGCCACCTTCCCCACGGTATGTCCTACCCCGTATCCGGCATGGTCCGCGACTACACGCCCCCGGGATTCGTCGCCGATCACCCCATCGTTCCCCACGGCATGTCCGTCGTGCTCAATGCCCCGCCCGTCTTCCGTTTCACCGGCCCCGCCCGTCCCGCCCGCCACCTCAAAGCCGCTGCCTGCCTGGGCGCCGACACCTCAGCCGTCCCGGACGCCGAGGCCCAGGCCGGGCCCATCCTCGCTGACCGCATCGTCGCCCTGATGAAGCAGCTCGAAATGCCCAATGGCCTCTGCGCGGTCGGCTTCACCGAAGCCGACATCCCCGCCCTCGTCGAAGGCACCCTGCCCCAGCACCGCGTCACCAACCTCTCTCCCCGCCCCGCAAGCGCGGAGGACCTGCACGCCATGTTCAAAGACGCCATGAGGGCCTGGTAAAAAAATGGTACAAAAATTCCATTGCAAAATGCAGCCGTTCGCCATAACTTGAAGGGGTCTACTGCTTTATATTTGATATTTTTCATTTCCCCATCAAGGGAGGGACACACGCCGTGGAAGTAAAACTCGTCTGGCTTCTCATATTTGTCGGTATTTACTGGATCTACTGCCTCTTCTGGGGCATCAAAGGCGCGATCAGCTCCCGTACATCCGCCGACTATTTCGTGGCCGGGCGCACCATCGGCCTGTGGGTTTTTGTCCTGGCCGCCACCGCCACCAGCTTTTCAGGCTGGACCTTTATCGGCCACCCCGGCCTCATCCTCAGAGACGGCCTCCCCTACGCGTTCGCCTCCTTCTACGCCCTCACCATCCCCTTCACCGGCGTCCTCTTCCTCAGGCGGCAGTGGGTCATCGGACGGGCATTCCACCACATCACACCCGGCGAAATGTACAGCAGCTACTACGGCGGCAACGCCATGCGCCTTCTCACCGTGCTGGTCGCCGCCCTTTTCAGCGTCCCCTATCTCGGCGTCCAGCTCCGGGCCTCCGGCGACCTCTTCCACACCCTCAGCGACGGCCTGGTCAGCCTCGAGTTCGGCATGTTCGCCCTCTCGGCCATCGTCATTATCTACGTGGCTGCGGGCGGCCTCCGCTCGGTCGCGTACGTCGATTGCGTCCAGTGCATTCTCCTCGCCCTCGGCATCGTTATCCTGGGGTGCATCGCCATCCATTTCTCCGGTGGGTGGTCCGGCTTTACCGAAGGTGTGGCCAACCTGGTGCAACAGGACCTTGCCACCGGGAACAACCTCACCCCCGCCGGGCACTCCCGAAACGTCGCCATTCCCGGCGCGGTCCAGTTCGTCTCTTCCGGTTCAGAAGCAAAGGGCGGCGTCTGGACCGGCATCATGTGCATGACCTATATGTTTGCGCTTATGGGCATCCAGTCCTCCCCCGCCTTCTCCATGTGGGCCTTTTCCAACCGGACGAGCCGGCCCTTCCGCTGGCAGCAGGTCGTGGCCTCCTCCATCGTCATCGGCATTATCCTCTTCTCGTTTACCATCTTTCAGGGCCTGGGCGGCAACATCCTGGTCGCCAACGGCGTGTTTGAAAGTGCAACCGACAAAAACCTCGTTCCGCAGCTGATCAACCTCCTCTCCCAAAGCGTCCCCTGGCTGGTCGGCCTCCTGGCCGTCTGTGCCCTGGCCGCTATGCAAAGCACCGGCGCCGCGTACATGTCCACCTTCAGCGGCATGGTCACCCGCGACATCTACCGCCGCTATATCTCACCCGACGCCTCGGACAGGGTGCAGAAACTCTGCGGCCGCATCTTTGTCGTCTTCGTCACGCTGGCCGCGCTCACCGTTGCCGCCACATTCACGGGTGCGATTGTCATGCTCGGCGGCCTCGCCGTCGCGTACGGTTTCCAGATGTATCCCGCCCTCATGGGGATCTGCTACTTTCCGCGCCTCACCCGGAAAGGCGTTGTATGGGGCCTGGTCGCCGGCCTGGTCGCCGTCACACTCACCGACCGGACCGTCGCCCTCTTCGGCCTGCCCTGGGGACCCTATCCCTGGACGGTCCACAGTGCCGGCTGGGGCATTCTTTTCAACGTGGCGATCACCCTCATCGTCTCCTTCGCCTTTCCCGACACCGGCGAGGCGCAGGCCGCCAAAGCGAAACACCACCGCTTTCTTCAGGCCGTCTCCGGCATTCCCGAAGACCGGCGCAGGCACGTCCCCTTCGCCTGGGCCCTCACCGTCATCTGGTTTCTCGTGGGCTTCGGCCCCTTCGCCGTGGTGGGCAACACCCTCTTTTCCGATCCGAACCTGCCCGCCACATGGGGGCCCTTCGGCCTGCCCTCCCTCTGGGTCTGGCAGCTTCTCATGCTCTGCTTCGGTATCTTCGTCATGTGGTACCTCGCCTTCTACGTGGGCCTCTCCAGACCCGTTCCACCCGAACAGGTCGAAGAAGTCCACAAGGCCCACTTTCCCGAAGCGCCGTAGACAGACGGCTGATGGAAAAAGGCCCGGCGGAATGCTCAGCCGGGCCTGATTTTTTGTGTGCCGGGGAACCGCGCGGAAAAGCCCCTTCCGCCCCGCAGCGAAGGCGGGGGAGGCGAGACGCGTGAGCGGGTGTGTACAGGCAGCTTCTTATGCCGTCTCCTTCCAGTTGATCAGGATGCCGAGGGCCTCGCGCCGCTGTTCGGTTACCAGGTGGAAGGCCTCCGCGGCCTGGTCGCAGGGAACCCGGGTGGTGATCAGCGGGTGCACCCGGATGCGCCCGGCGGCCATCAGCGCCAGCCCCAGCTTCACGTCGTCCGCCAGCGGCCAGAAGCCGGATGAGACGTCCACCCTGGGGCGCACCGAGTTGTGAGCGCCCAGGACCGTCAGCCCCCGTCTGTGCACATCCCGGTAAAAATTGACCCTTTCCGTTTCCCCCCGGCTGCTGGCCAGCAGCACCACACGCCCGCACCAGCCCGCGGCCTGAAAGGCCGCCACCACCGGCTCGGCGGCCCCCGTGGCCTCAATCACCACCCGCGCGCCGTCGCCATCCGTGAGGTCCCGCGTGGCCTCCACCACGTCCTCCACACCCACCCGGACCGTGTGATCCGCCCCCACCTGCCGGGCGACCTCCAACCGGCGCTGGTCCAGGTCCGCTCCGACCACCGGATACCCCCCCTGCAGCCGCGCGATCTGCAGCGCCAGATTCCCCACGATCCCCTGCCCCAAAACCAGCACCGATTCGCCCAATTCCACCCGCGCCTTGCGCACCCCCTGCATGGAGACGGCCGTCAGGCTGGAAAAGGTCGCAGCCTCCGGTGAGAGCCCCTCCGGCACCCCCGCACACCGGCCTGCGCCCACGATCACATGGCTGGCGTGCGCCCCGTGGGAGGTGACCCGGTCTCCCGGTCTGACCCCTTCCACACCCTCACCCACCTCCAGCACCCTGCCCACGTTGGAATATCCTGCCCCCTTCGGAAACTGCTGCGGGGTATTGGGCAGCCCCATCAGGTTGGCGCCCTCCGTGCCCGGACTGATCAGCGTCACCTCCGTCCGGACCAGTACCTCTCCCGGACCGGGCGCTCCGATCTCGAACGGCTCGATCCCGACCTTGTCCTGCGCCCTGAATACAACCCGTTTGCTTTGCATTGTCGTCATTCCTGTTTGAGCGGTCAAAGGGACGGAGTCTCCACCGCCCCGTCGCGTCGTTCGCGCATCTGTTTTTCCATGGCCTCGGGATAGCGGTCCGGCAGGTGGGAAACCGTATTCAGGCGCTCCAGCGCTTCCCCCTCCAGACGCCAGCCCACGGCGTCCAGATTGCTTCGCAGCTGCCCGGCGTTGCGCGCCCCCACAATCGCCGACGTAATCCCCGGCTGGTCCATCACCCAGCGGAGCGCCACCGCTCCCGGGCTGCGCCCCATCCCTCTGGCCACGTCCAAAAGCGCGCGCAAGCTCTCATCCGCACTGGCGGCAAAATAGCGCTGCGGGTACGCCCACGCCTCCTCTGAACGCGTCCCTGCAAGCGTGCGTTCCCCGGGCCTGTACTTGCCCGTCAGAAATCCCCCTCCCAGCGGGCTCCACACCACCACCCCCAGCCCTTTCTCGCGGCACAGCGGCATCACCTCCTGTTCGATATCCCGCACCACCAGGCTGTACTGGGGCTGGTAACACTCGAAGCGGGCAAGGTTCCCCGTCTCGCTGATCCACAGCGCCTCGCACAGGCGCCACGCCTGGTAGTTGCTGCACGCAATATACCGCACCTTCCCCTGGCGCACCAGATCGTCCAGGGCCCTGAGCATCTCTTCCAGGGGCGTCTGCTCATCCACATGGTGGATATAGTAGATATCCACGTAATCCATCTCCAGGCGCCTCAGGCTGTCTTCGATGGCATGCATAATATGCACCCGCGACATCCCGGAATCGTTCGGCCCCGGTCCCACAGGGTTGAAAAACTTGGTGGCCACCACCGCGCTCCGCCGCCTGTTCTTGAGGGCCTTTCCCAGGAGGACCTCCGACGCTCCGTCGTTGTAGGTGTTTGCGGTGTCAAAGAAATTCACGCCCGCCTCCAGGGCCAGGTCCACCATCCGCACCGCCTCCACTTCATCCGCGCCGCGCCCAAACGTCATCGTTCCCAGACAAAATTCCGAGATCTTCAACCCGCTGCGTCCCATTCTGCGATATTCCATCGCTGTCCTCCGTTTTTTCCTTGACATTGGACTGTTTTCGAACCATGTATTTTATATTGATTTTCCCCACCACTCCCCATTTTTTAAGAAAGGAAGGATCACCCATGGCAGACTACGCCCATCCAGACGCCCTGGTCTCCACCCGGTGGGTGGCGGACAATTTGAACGATCCGGACGTCCGAATCGCAGAGGTCGATGTGGATACATCGGCCTATGAAGAGGGGCATATCGCGGGTGCGGTCGGCTGGAACTGGCAGACCCAGCTGCAGGACCCCCTCACCCGGGACCTGGCGTCCAAAGCCGATTTTGAGGCCCTCATGGGGCAGTCCGGCGTCTCCAATCATTCCACCGTTGTCCTCTATGGCGACAACAACAACTGGTTTGCCGCCTGGGCCCTGTGGGAACTCCTCTACTATGGCCACGACGCCAGCAGGCTGAAACTGATGAACGGGGGCCGCGCCAAGTGGATCGAGGAGGGCCGGGACCTGACGACCGAGGCCTCCAGCGTCACCCCGGCCGCCTATTCGGCCAGCGACCCGGACGAAAATATCCGCGCCTACCGGCGTCAGGTCGAAACGCATGTCGAGGGAGGCGGTCCGCTGGTCGACGTCCGTTCCCCCGATGAGTTCACCGGCAAAATCCTGGCCCCCCCCGGCCTCAACGAGACCTGCCAGCGGGGCGGCCACATCCCCGGCGCATCCAACATCCCCTGGGCGCAGGCCGTCAACGAGGACGGTACCTTCAAGTCTCACGACGAACTTTTGTCTCTCTACGCGGACCAGGGCGTTACCGGCGACCGGGAAACCGTCGTGTACTGCCGCATCGGCGAGCGGTCCTCCCATTCCTGGTTCGTCCTGAAGTACCTCCTCGGTTTCGACCAGGTGCGCAACTACGACGGCTCCTGGACCGAGTGGGGCAATCTTATCCGGGCGCCCATCGAGAAGTAGCCCGGGATGAAAGAAGAAAGGCCTGCGGCCCGTCTTGCGGGGTGGGACCACAGGCCTTTTTTGTGCACAGACAGCTTCTCGCACAATTCCCGGCACCTCCTGCAAACTCCGAATCTCATAATCCGGCTCTGGCGTCCCTGCTTTCAGCGCCTCCCCCCGCCGGTTCAGCCACGCAACCCGCATCTCCGCCCGCCTGGCCCCCACAATATCGTCCTCCTGGGAGTCCCCCACGTAGAGCGCCTCCTGCGGCTTGCAGCCCATCAGGTCCAGCGCCTCCTGAAAAATTTCCGGCTTCGGCTTGTAACACCTGGCCGATTCCGAACTCACCACCACCGGAAACCGCAGCCCGTTCCGTTTCAGTGCCGCCTCCAGGTGGTCCGAATCCGCGTTCGACACGACCCCGGTCGCGTAGCCTTTCAGACGCTCCAGCGCGGGCCTCACATCGGCATACGTCCGGCACCTGCCGAACCGTTCGAAAAGCGAATCCACATATCGGTCCGCTTCCGCGTTGACCTGAAGCGCTTTGAACGCCCGCTCCAGGCTCCGCCGGTTCGCCACCCGAAGCGGGAGAAAATCCCCGTCCCGAATCATGGGGAAAAAGTATCCGTCCCAGATGTCCAGGAGTCCCTTCGCATCCACCTCCAGCCCCTGTTCCCGCACGATCCGGGCGCACGAGGCCATCAGTTCCCCCATTGCATCCTCAAACAGCGTCCCGTACCCGTCAAACAACACCGCCTGAATCCTCATTCTCCGAACCTTTCCTCCACCGAATCCTCGGCCGCAAATCCCAGCACCTCCCGCGCATGCGCCATATCCCGGTAGTTCCACCGGTTGTTCGAGACCGCGTAGAAAATATCGAATCGGACCTCACCGGGTGCCTCAATGCACCGCTCCACCAGCCGCGCAATATCCCTCTGGCTGCACCAGACCGGAACGTGCCGGGTCTGCTGCGGCCGGTCCTCCTTCAGGACCGCGCCGATGCGCAGGCAGAGGATCGAAAGGTCGGACGTGTCCGTAAAGTGCCGGGCCAGGGCCTCTCCCCACACCTTGCTACACCCGTAAAGCCCACCCGGCCGGACCGGTGTTTCGTGGGTCAGCATCGTCCACCCCTCCGACGCCTCCTCATAGCGCCCCTCTGCCAGCGCCCTGTAGGGCATCTCCCGCTCCCATCCCACAATTGTCGAACCGCTGCTGGCGTAGACAACCCGCGCCACCCCGGCCCGGCGGGAGGCCTCAAACACGTGATACGTACCGATGATATTGTGCCGGAGCATCTCCTCCCAGCCTCCCCGGATGCTCGCCGCCAGGTGCACCACCGTGTCCACCCCGTTAAACGCAGGTAGAATCGCTTCCAGATCGGCAATATCCGCCCGGTGGCATTCGACCCCCGGCACGCTGCGCCGGTTCAACGCGCGCAGCGCATATTTGCCCTCCAGCCGCCTGCGCACCGCCCCGCCGATCAGCCCGCTCATGCCGGTGATCAGGACCCGTTTTTGCGCCATATCGATCTCCTTCGGAGGAGGACCAGGGGGTCAGGGTCCCATCTCCCGAATCGCCGCTTCTATCTGCCGGGCGGCCTCCCGGTAGTCCCGGCCTGCCTGGAAGTGGATGGGTCGCCCGATGCGCAACCGCACCGCCCCGGGCCAGGGCCAGAACCGACCGGGAGGAAGCGCCTCGAACAGCCCTTGAATGTGGACCGGCACCACCGGAACCTGCAGACGCAGCGCCATCAGGCCGATGCCGGCCCGGAAGGGCTGAAGCTTCCCGTCCGTGGTGCGCCTGCCCTCCGGAAAAACCAGCGGACAGAGGCCCCGGTCGGTGAGATTGCCCATGTATTTCAGCGCCTGGCGCACGCCTCCCGCATCCTGGGGCAGTGGGAAGGCATTGAACAGGCCGCACACCATCCAGTATTGAATCCCTTTGCCTACCCGCTCCGGAAGGGAAAACGGCTCGGGGTGGAAATAGGCCTGAAAATAGTTCTGCCGCACCGCTGGCGTCAGACGGCGGCGCAGGGCAGCGGGCAGCGCCGAAAGGATTGCGGGCGTATCCAGGTGGCTCGTATGGTTGGCCGCAAACAGCACGGGAGGCCGGGTGTCTCTGAGGTGCGCGCCTCCCTCCACCGACAGGTTCAGGTAGACGCGCAAGAAGGGCAGGAGCATGCCCTCCAGAGCACCCGTACGCGTCCAGCGAACCGGCCAGAACCGCGGCCACCGGGGCAGGCGGATCGGCCCGCGTGCCATCCGGCTGCTCCGGGCGATACGCGCAACGCCGGCCTCCTCCCCGGGCTCCGCCCGTTCCACCCAGGTCTTGAGATCGCCCACCGTTGAAAGGCGGGTAAAAGCCTCCTCGTCCAGTGTCATTCCGGAATGGGCCTCCATCGCCGCCAGCAGGTCCACCAACTCCAGGGACGACAGCCCCAGGTCTTCCGCCAGATGGTGCTCCGCCTTCAACTCCGATGCCGCCCTCCCGGTCAGCCCGGCCAGGATGCCCTCCACTCCGACCGACTCCGGCTCCGCCCGCGCACCCCCTCCGGCCAGGCGGTTTGCCACCTCGTGGCGCTTGATCTTGAACGTAGACGCCGTCCGGGGGAGGCGCTCCCCGGACCACACTGTCCAGCCCCGGATGCGCTGGTGGGCCTCCAGCTCCCGGTTGGCCCGCTGCACAAGGGCTTCCGGGTGCGCCACCGGATCGCGCAACACCAGGACCGCGTGCACCTGTTCGTTCCCATTCCGGCGCAAACCCACCACCGCGCTTTCCCTCACCTCCGGAAACCGGTCCAGCACCGCCTCCACGTCCTGGGGGAACACGTTCAGGCCTTCGGAAGTCACAATCACTTCTTTTTTCCGGCCTTTATAATACAGACGCCCCTCCGCGTCCATCTCCCCGATATCCCCCGTATGCAGCCACCCATCCCGGGTCACCCTTTCCGTCTTTCCGCCTCCGTAATATTCCGAAACAATGCTCTCCCCCCTCACCAGGATCTCCCCGTCCGGTGCGATCTTCACCTCCTGTCCCTTCAGTGCCTTTCCCAGCGACCCGGCGCGCGCCCGGAGCGGGTGGTTGAGCGCCACCACCGGGCTGGCCTCCGTCAACCCGTAGCCCTGCACCACCCCGAACCCGAGCCGGGACCAGAACGTCTCCATCTCCGGCTCCACCCGGGCGCCTCCCACCACAATAAACCAGAACTTCCATCCGAACGCCGCGTGCACCTTCCGGTGTTGCCACACGCGCCTCAGGAGGCCCGCCTGCTGCGCTGCTTCATCGTCTGCAATTTTGAACCGCCGCGCCACGTCGTGCTGTACCATGCGCATCAGGCGCGGAACACACACCAGCACAGAGGCCCGTTCCCGCCGGACCGTCTCGACGACCTCGCCCGGATGCAGGTCCAGCATGAATACCGCTGCCCCTTCCAGAAGCACCGGAATAAACAGTCCCAGCGACTGGCCGAACATGTGGGAAAGCGGAAGCAGGTCCAGCACGCGGACCGGCTGGAAGGGCCGGAGGCGGTTGCGGTAGGGGTCGATCTGCTCCCGGAAAGGCCTCAGATTCGCGCAGATGTTCCGGTGCCGGTGCACGACCCCCTTCGGGTGTCCGGTTGTCCCGGACGTATAGACGATCTCCACAATATCGTTGCTTTCAACTTCGGAAGCCTGAAACGATCCGTCTCCCTCCAGGTCGGCCACCTGTTCAAAGGAGAGCCGTTCCACCTCCACCGCCTCCGCTTCCACCGCACCGTCGTGTACCAGCAGCCGGGCCTTTACCTCTTCCTGCAGGCGCTGAACCAGCCGGGGGGAGGAATGGAAATCGATCGGCACGGCCGCCACCCCCCGGGCCACGCACCCCCAGAAGACGACCGCCCACTCCGGCCGGTTCTCTCCCCACAGGAGCAAACGGTCTCCTTTCTGAAATCCCCGCTCGTCCAGCAGGCGCACAAATCCGCCGATCCGGTCGTAGACCTCCCGGTAGGACAGCCTCTGTGTGCGGAACCCATCCGTAAACCGGATGGCCTCCCGCCCGTCCAGGCGGCGAATATCGGAGAGCAGGTCCAGCAGGGTTTCCATAGGGTTTTTTACTCCTGGCCTTTTTCTTGTTCGCGCCCCCCTCGTTACTCCCCCCTTGAGGGGGAGTCGCAGAAGCCGAGCCGACAGGCGACGGCTGATGCGGTGGGGGGGTGCCAGCCCGCAGGCGCGGGACGGAACCGCGCAGAAAAGCCCCTTCTCCAGGTAAGATACCTCTCTACCCTCCAGAGAATCAAGTAAAATCGGGCGCTGCATGGGAACGGGGTGTCATTCACCTTGCATTTTCCCTCCGTGCGCATTAGATTGCACTTCTGGTGCGTATCATTTACCGCGGGACGGTTGGCCAGGGCCCGTCTCCCAACCGGGTTCAAACAGGATGCCCCATGCCTTCTGAAAGACCCAGGATCCTCTTTATCCTCACCGACGACCAGGGTGTCTGGGCAGCCGGATGCTACGGCAATCCCGAAATCCGCACCCCCGGCATTGACCGGGTCGCCGCCACCGGCATCCGCTTCGAGAACTTCTTCGTTGCCACGCCCGTCTGTTCCCCCAGCCGCGCGACCTACCTCACCGGGCGCATCTCCTCCCAGCACGGCGTGCACGACTGGATCCGCGATGGCAATGTCGGCCCGGACGCCGCCGCGTACCTGGAAGGGGAGACCGCCTACACGGACATCCTGTCCGAGCACGGCTGGACGTGCGGCATCAGCGGCAAGTGGCACCTGGGCAACAGCCAGATCTCCCAGCATGGCTTTTCGCACTGGTTCGTCCACCAGCGGGGCGGCGGCCCCTATCAGGACGCGCCGATGGTGCGAAACGGGGAACGGATCACCCAACCCGGCTACGTCACCAGCGCCATCACCGAGGACGCCCTCGCCTTCGTCGACCGCCATGCCCGGGATGACAACCCCTTCTACCTCAGCGTCCACTACACCGCGCCCCACAGCCCCTGGACCGGACATCCGCAGGATATCGTCGACGCCTACGATGACTGTCCCTTCGAGTCCTGCCCACAGGAACCCCGCCACCCCTGGGCCATCTCCCTCACCACAAACTGTCTGGGCAACCGGGAGATGCTCAAAGGCTACTTTGCCGCCGTTACCGCCATGGACGCCGACGTCGGCCGCATCCTGGACAGACTCGAAGCCCTCGGCATCCGCGAGAACACGCTCGTGGTTTTTGTCAGTGACAACGGCTTTTCCTGTGGGCACCACGGCTTCTGGGGCAAAGGCAACGGCACCCGTCCGCTCAACATGTACGAAAACTCCATCAAAGTTCCTGCGGTTATGAGCCACCCCGGTAAGATCCCCGAAGGCTGTGTCCAGCCTGCCCTGGTCAGCGCCTACGACTTTATGCCCACCCTGCTGGATTACCTGGGCCTGCCCCTTCCGGAAGGCCGCAACCTGCCGGGACAAAGCGTCCTGCCCGCTCTCCTGGGCAAAGCGGACACCGCCCGGGAAAACGTGGTCATCTACGACGAATACGGCCCCACCCGGATGGTTCGCACCGCGGAGTGGAAGTACATCCACCGCTATCCCGGCGGCCCCCACGAACTCTACAACCTGGTCAAAGACCCTGACGAACGGAACAACCGAATCGACGATCCCAACCAGGCCGCCCGTATCGCAGACATGAAACAGACGCTGGAAGGCTGGTTTGCCCGGCACGCGGATGCCGACAAAGACGGCCGCGACCGGGGCGTGACCGGCGGCGGGCAGATGCGCCCGATCGGCGGCGATTGGGAAGACGACCGTGAGGCATTTGCACAGTAAATCCCGGATGTCACGGACTTCCCCCTGTGCATGGCCCTGACAGAAAGGAAAACGCGATGCTGTGTACTGACATCCTGTTGATGGCCCTCACGGCGGCAGGGCTGCTGTTCACCCTGTTTTCGACCGCCCGGGCCGAACCCTTCCGGACCCGGTCCGGGCGAGGAACGCACCCGATGCCGGAAGGCTATGGCCCCCGGGGCCCCGTGGGGCCCAGCGATACGGAGCTTGCCGTCGAATCCGCCGCCGCAACCGTAGAGGCTCCCGGCAAACGGGACGCCCCCTATGACGCCTATCCGCCGGACGCCTCCGGCGCGTTCCGGAAGGCCGTTGCCGAGGCCGCTGAAAAGGGCGGAGGCGTGGTCTACATTCCACCCGGTGTGTACCGGCTCGATGAAACCGTACCCGTGTCCGACAATATCACGGTGCACGGCGCCGGGCGGGCCACGCACCTCTACACGGCGCAGAACAACCCTGTTTTCCTCATCGGGGGAGACGACATTCGATTCACGCAGTTCCGCCTCCAGGGGCCCACCACCGTCCGGATGGTGCAGAATGCGTCGAAAGGCATCCAGGTCACAAACGGATACGGGCGATGCCGGATTGACCACATTGAAATCTCCGGCTTCGGTCACTACGCCATCGGCGTTGTTGAAAAGGGTGAAGCCACTGTCGAATACGTCTACGACCACCACAACACCCAGAACGGTTACGGCTACGGCGTGATGGTCGGCAGCGGCGGACAGGCCGTGGTTATCGACTCGGAACTGGAGCAGAACCGGCACGCCATCGCCTCCAACGGCGCGGGGACCATGTACAAATGTCTCTACTGCTACATCCACGGAGACGACGAAACCTACCGCGTGGGTGCCCTGGACACCCACCCGGGCATGTCCGGAGAGATCGAAATCGCTTACAACTTCGTGGAAAACCAGCAGACCGGCCTCTCCATCTCGGACGGATCGGGACGCATCCATGACAACTGTTTCCGGAACGTGCACCGGTTCTGCAACATCCGTCCCGGCGTTCACAACAACAACTATATCGAGGGTTCCGAGGCCCACGACATGGTTTTTGAGAACAATGTGCTCGAAAACGTCGAAGTCCCCTACGAAATCAGGGCCGGCCGGAATATCGTCATCGACGGCGAAACCCTCGATCTGCCTCCGGGCCGGAGCCAGGCGGACGTTGTTGTCGCGGATGAAAGCGCACAGGCGATCAGAGATGCCATCGCCTCGGTCGGGTCCGGCGGTGTTGTCTTCCTCCCCCCCTGGACCTACGAGATCGCTGAACCGATCCACGTCTCCTCCGGCCTGACCCTCATCGGCGACGAAGGCTACACCCGCATTCTCGTCGCCGGAAAACGGCCCGCCTTCGTTGTCGAGGGAGACGCCGCCCGCCTCTGCCGCCTTACCGTGGTCCGTAAACATCCGGTCGGGGCACCCGGGGCCGCAGGCGTCGTGATCCGCAGCGGAGAAGACATCCGGATAGACCGCTGCCGCTTCGACGGCCATCCCCGGTGCGGTGTTCTCTTTCTGGCCGGATCGGGCAGGGTGGAAAAAAACGCTTTCACCGACTGCGGAGACGCCGCCGTGATCCGGGTTGACGCGGACGTCACTGTGGAGGCAAACGAGCTGGAACACGGCCTGGAAGCCCTGGCCGGACAGGCGCCGCAGGGATAAGAAGCTGTCTTAAAACGCGGCCGGAGGAGAAATACGGCGCAAGCATGGCGTGAAAACCAATCGGAGGCGCGACTATGGAAAAGCCGAACGCCAACTGGCTCACCCTCTTAATCGACACGCCGGTCCCACCGCCGGATTGGGCGCTTTTGCAGCGGGAGCTTATCCGGGCGCAGAGCCGGGCGTGTGAGGTTTTCTACGATCGTTATTTCGACGCGCGTGGGTACCTGATGTGTGTCCCCCGCTGGGGGGGGAACGATGGTCCGGATGACGCCATTGAAAACCTCACCGGCTGGCCGATCCTCCACGCCCTGGGCGCGCCGGACAGCATTCTGCACATGTACAAACACGCCTGGGAGGGGCACCTCCGCCAGTACACGGAAGCCAGAACCGTGGAGGTCCCCTTCGCCCGTGATGGGATGTATTACAAAGAATTCCCGGTTATGTTCGACTGGTTCCACCACGGCGAGACCCTCACCGTTTTCAACTTGCAGGGCCTGTCGGATGCCTGCGACCTCAAATTTCAGCAGCGGGTGCGGCGTTACGCGGGCTTTTACATGGACGAAGACCCCCAGGCCGCCAACTACGACCCCCGGCACAAAATCATCCGCAGCCTGTTCACCGGCAGCCGCGGCCCCCTCCTGCGCAAAGCCACCGCCCTGGACTGGGCGGGCGATCCCATTGAAATCGAAGGGAGGTTCAAGCCTGCGCACGGCGAGCGCAACTTCGAGGAAATGCTCGCCCACTTCGAGGAATACACCGATATTGTGGGCGATCACCCCGCCAATCTCGCTGCCACCACCCTGGCGCTCAACGCGTACATGCTCGCCGGCGAGGTCAAGTACAAGGACTGGCTCCTGGAATACGTGGACGCCTGGGCCGAGCGGGCCGCGGCCAACAACGGCATCCTCCCGTCCAACATCGGCCTGGACGGCACCATCGGCGGTGCGTGCGGCGGCAGGTGGTATGGCGGCTGCTACGGCTGGGGTTTCACCGTGGTTGTCCCGCAAACCGGCGAACTGTCCGACCGCACCACCATCCAGCGGGGCATCGCGGGTTTCGGCAATGCCCTCCTGCTCACTGGCGACCGGCGCTACGTGGACGTTTGGCGCACCATGCTCGACGCGGTCAATGCCAACAAAAAGACGATCAACGGCCGGGAGATGTACCCCCACATGCACGGCGATGAGGGCTGGTACAGCTATACCCCGCAGCCCTACAGCCAGGGCGCGCTGGACGTTTACTACTGGTCCATGGACCGCGCTGACCTCAAGTATCTGCCGCAGACGGGATGGTTGGGTTATCTTGAAGGCAGCAACCCGGACTATCCGGTTGAAGCCCTTCGACAGGAATTTGAAACGGTCCGCCAAAAAGTGGAAGGCATCCGCCGGGACGCCAGCACCCCGGATACCCGGATGTCGGACGACACCCTGCGTTTCAACCCGGCCATCAACAGCTGTCTCACCCAGCTGATGCTGGGCGGCCTCACGCCCCGCCATGGCGAACCCCTGCACTGCCGGGTGCGCTACTTCGACCCCCTCAACCGCCGCGCCGGCATACCCGAAGACGTCGCCGCCCTGGTCGAAACCCTCACCGACACCGACGTCACCCTCACCCTTGTCAACATCAATTCCGTCCACGAGCGCACGCTCATCGTCCAGGGCGGCGCCTATGCCGAACACCAGTTCACCGGCGTGACCGTGGACAGCCGGGAGCACGCCCTGAACCACCCCAGTTTCACCCTCCGCCTCGCCCCCGGCGCAGGCAGCCGCATCACCATCAAAATGAACCGGTATGTCAACCAGCCCACGTTCGCCTTTCCATGGGATCGAGGATGACCTGTGATTTTTTTACTGTAAGAAGCTTCTAAAGGAGCGCAACCACATGGCCCTTGACATCGAAGCCGGGTTTCGCCGTCCGAAAATCCTGAGGAGACCCCACCTGTGAAATCCATGTACCCCGAACTGGACCTGGACCTCAGCTTTCATCCCATTGTCTGTGAAACGCCGCGACACTTCACGCGCGAACAGATCGATGGCTACAACGAACAGGGATATATTACGGGGGTGCCCCTTTTTGAAGGCAGTGAACTCGAAGCGGTCCGGGACTTTTTCTCCAGATCCAGGAAAAGGCTCACCAGCTACGACCAGTTCCAGGCCTTCCACCACGAAATCCCCGAACTCTACGATATTGTCACCCACCCGGTCACCACGGATTATCTGAAGGACCTCCTGGGCCCCAATATTATCTGTCACACCAGCCAGTACATCCGCAAGCAACCGGACCCCAACAGCAGCAGGAGAACCGTCTACCACCAGGATGCCACCTTCAACCCGATGGACGCGAGATGTGCACTCGTCTGGCTTGCGATTGACGAGGCCTTTGTTGAAAACGGCTGCATGGGGTTCATCCCCGGATCGCACAGGCTCGGGGTCATCGAATGCGAGGAAGCCGGCCACCACATCCCCGACGCCGGACGCTACGGCGAAGTGGTCCCCATCGAGCTCAAACCCGGTCAGGCCGTTTTCTTTTCAGACCTGCTCATCCATGCCTCGCCGCCCAACCGGACTGCCGACAGACCCCGGGGCGGCTTTACCGCAACCTACGCCAGCGCGGATCTCGTACCCACCCTCGGCCGCAAAAAGTGGGCTGTGCTCTGCTGTGGCGAGGATGCGAACGATAACTGGCAGGTCCATCCGAGGCCGCAATAGCGGCCGGTCCGGCTTCGAACCGCTATCTTCGGCCAGAAGGCACCCTCCATGTTCATCTGTCTCGTCCTGCTCGTGCTGGTTCTGCTTCTTCCCGCTTTCCTTGAGGCCGCCCCGGATGCGGCCATCTCACCGGGGGTGGACCAGGGGAATATTGAGCCGCTACGCAATAAGCTCAAGCCCGTGCTGGCGCTCTCAGAGCCGGAACTCTTACGTCTTATCCCGGACCGCTCCGGATTCCGCTTCGTGGGATGTCCCAACTGCGAAAACGGCGCGGAGGAAAACCAGATCACGTGGCGTATCGAACGCCCGGACGAAACCTTCTGCCGCTTCTGCGGGATGCGTTATCCCGGCGAGGCCTACCCGGAAACCGGCGTCCTCCGCGTCACAAACCCGCTGGGTGAAATCCAGGAATACCCCTACTGGGAGGCGCCGCACCCGCCCCCGACCCCGCTCCCGCATTCCCTGTCCGCGTTCGACCCGAAGGGAGGCTACCGCCACTATTTCCGGGCCAAAGGCTGGCAGGTCGCCCAGGACTATTTTATGAACGCCGCGTGGGACCTGGCCCAACTTTATTTTCTCACCCGGGACGCATCTTATGCGCACCGCGCCGCCCTCATCCTGAAACGGTTCGCCGATGTCTACCCCGGCTACTGCGTCAACTACGACATGCCCTTCCAGCAAAAAGTCGTCTTCCCCGGCGATCAGGGATTCCCCTATCCGGTCCCCGACTACCGGGCCGCCAAACTCTCTTTCTGGACCTATTCCGACATCCCTACCCCCCTCATCCGGGCCTACGACCTCATCCGGGACAGCGGCGCGCTGGAGGTCGGGGCAAAACGCCGGATCGAAGCGGACCTCTTCCGGGCCAGCATCGCCTTCGTCCGCGCCTACCCGCAGCAGCTGAGCAATGCCGACCCCTATATTCTGCGCGGGCTGATCGCGGCCGGCCGCGTGCTGAACGACCCGGCATACATCCACGAGGCCGTGGACTGGACCGGCAGAATTGTCAGAAAACAGTTCTTCGTCGACGGCATGTGGCACGAGGGCACGGTCTCCTACCACACCATGACCCTCAACGGCCTGGACCCGCTCTTCGAACTCCTCGACGGCTACAGCGACCCCCCCGGCTACACCCACCCGGAAACCGGGGAACGCTTCGACAACCTGGATCTCCCGGCACGGTTGCCCATCCTCGAAAAAGCCCGGCCGATTCCCCGGGTGCTCCGCTATCCCAACGGCCGGGTCGTTCCCATTCACGACGCCTGGGCACACGAGCAGCGGGACCCCACGGCGTCCACCGGCCCGCACCTGCTGCCGGGCGTCGGCCACGCCTGGCTCGGCCGGGGGCGCGGTGCCCACCAGGTGCAGGCCCACCTCCACTTCTCCGGTGCCTACGGCCACGCGCACGCCGATCTGTTGAGCATCACCCTCTTCTCACACGGAAACGAGCGCCTCTCCGACATCGGATACACCTGGACCAAACACAGGGAATGGACCGCCTGCACCCTCTCGCACAGCACGGTCATGGTAGACGGGCAGAACCAGACGCACGGGTCCGAGAAACGCCCCTCCGACGGCAATCTGCTCCTGTACATCCCCGGAGACGGGAATTTCCAGGCCGTTGAGGCCGACGGCGCGCGCGCCTACCCCGGCATCGCGCAGACCTACCGGCGGATGCTGCTCCTCATCGGCGTCTCCCCGGAGGACGCATACGTGGTGGACCTCTTCCACGTCAGGGGCGGCAAACGGCACGAATACACCCTGGTTGGAGACGCAAACCACGACGGCGCGATCGAAACCGACCTGTCAAAGACCAGATATGGGGATACGCTCCTTCCGCCCGGCGTCGCCTTCCGCCTCCCAACCGGGGAAAACGTCCCCGGCGATGCGCAGGGCCACAATATCGCCTACGCGTACGTGCGAAACGTCGAACACGCCTTGCCCGCCGGTGCGTGGACCGCCACCTTCACCAGCGAGGCAGCCCCGGAGGCCGCCGTAAACGTGCACGACCTCTCCGGGCTGGACGCCCGGCTTCTGTTTGGCGTTGTCCCCTCGGTCCGCCGTGCCGGGGAAAACGAAGGCAAGGTGGACGACTTCACCATGCCCACCCTCATCCAGCGCCGCGAGGGGAGGGACCTCTCCAGCGCTTTTGTCAGCATCCTGGAACCTTTCGAGGGTCGCCCCTTTCTCACCTCGGTCGAGCGCCTCCCCCTTCCGGACCCGAACGACATCGCCCTCAAAATCACCTTCGGCGATCGAACGGACCATCTGCTCATCACCTCCGGCGATCACCCCCTGCGCACGGGCGACATCCTCCTCCGGGGCCGAATCGGCTTCATACGCGAACGAAACGGGACCGTTGAGCGGATGATTCTGGTGGGGGGAACGGTCCTGGAAAAAGGCCTCCACCGGCTGATGGACGAGGGGATGGTCCGTGGAGGGATCGTGGACGTGCTGAGAAAAGCGCGGGGGGATGCGGTGGACGGGCTGGTTGTGGATTGTCCGCTCCTGCCCGGTGACCGGCTCAAAGGATTAACGGTGATTGTAACGGACGGCGCGGGGTTCACCTATGGGTATGAAGTCGCAGGTGTATCAGATCGGGAAGGCCGTCCTGTTCTGCTTCTCTCCGACGACCCCGGCTTTGAAATCGGCCCGGACGGCATCAGCAGGCATACCTTCTTCCCGGGCCGGTCGTGGACCGGACGGAACCGCTTCGAAATTGCCAATGTCACAACAGGTCAGGACCCCTGAAAAATCGGGGATTTCGCGCAAAGGAGACGCCTTCAATGGTCACCATCCACGATACCACCGACCTTAAGACCGCGCACCTTCCCTCAGGGGAAAACGACCTGAGCCGGCGCTACCTCCGCATGCTGGAAGCGTGGGTGCCCGTCGGCATCGAATTCTTCGCCGACTGGCCGGACCGCCCCGGCTGCGGGCACTTCTTCGGCGGCTGCCACTGGTACGGCAACGAAACCAACGCCCCCGCCGAGGCCTTTGCCTTAGCCAGCGTCTCCCCCGAATACGACGAACAGGCTGTCGGCGTCTCCAGATCCGACCTCCGGGAAATGGCCATCAAGGGCCTCCGCTACCTCTGCTTCACCCACGACACCGGTCCTGAAGACTGCGTCCGGCCCGTCACCGGCCTCGGGTGCCCGGAAAATTGCAGCACCAAATGGGGCGAGCGCGGCAGGGGCTTCTTCCGGGAAAGCCAGTGCGGCAGCGGCATCGCCAGCATGGCCCGCATCTGCCTTCTCCTGCGCGACCACATCGACGAGGAAACCTGGATGATGGTGGCCCGCATTCACGAAGACTATGCGCTGCGCTTCGGCGATATGCCCCCCAAAAGCGGCGTCTACGTAGACACCCAGATGGAAGAAAACGCCTGGACCTCTATGGGCCTCACCTCCTGCTTCCTCTTTCTCTCCCGCCACAAAAATGCGTCCGACTGGGAGGCACTGACGCACCGCTGGATGTATTCCACCTGCGCCGCTCCACAGGACGCAAAGGATCACGGTCCCGTCGGCGACGCTACTGCCCGGGACCTCGCTTTCAAGACCTTCACCGCGTTGCCCGACTACTGGGCGGAGAACCACGGCATGGTTTATCCCAACTATACCGGCTCCGGTGTCCGGTCTCTCATGAGCGTCGGCTCCCACTACAAACTCTGGGGCAGGGACCTCCCTCCCGAACTCTTCTGGAACCGCAAGCGCGTCTACGAAAACCTCAAATTCCTCACCGACGGCGGGGGCTACGCCCAGGCCGTTCAGGGCATGGACTGGCCCTACCTTTCCACCGTCGGAACAGAGACCTCCCACGCCATCGCCGCCGTCTTCTTCAACGATGCCGCCGCTGCCGCGCTCCATCGCCGGGGTCTTCGTTACGGCGAACTCCGGATGGAAGGCAACAACGGCAGGCTCTTCGACCCCGACCTGGCCATGAAAGCGCACGGCCAGCAGGACCCCCTCATCATGCGGGAAACCAACATCCGCTCCGTCGCCCACCTCTACCTCTTCCATCGCCTCTTCGGGTCCGGACCCGACCCCATCTCCGAAGCCGAACTCGAAGACCGCCTCGCCGGTGTGCGCACCTTCCCGCACGCCGGATTCGTCCACCACAGGCATAAAAACGGCCAGACCTCCTTCGCCTGGCGAAACGCCATCATGGCCTTGCCCCTCACAAAAGAAGGCATCTACACCATCGCCCCCTGCTCCGACACCTATCTGGGCGTTCCGGTTGTGCAGAACCGCCCCGACAGCCACCGTCTCCAGAAGGTCACCGTCACCGAATACGGGCACAGCTTCGCCGCCGCCCTGGTTATGGACCGCTGCCAGGAGACCCTTCGCCAGCAGGTCCTCTTCGCCAGCCTTCCCGACGGCCGCGTCCTTTCCTTCGAACGCTTCGTCGCACTGGAGGATCTCACCCTCGAATCCCTGGACCAGGGCTTGCTCCGCATTACCAACGAAACCTTCCCCTTGCTTGCCCCCAACTGCCGGGGTGTCCGTACGCTCTACCATCCCGATGGGGCAACCGATTACAGAGGCTGGCACGGCGATGCCGAAAGCGACGATATTGTTGACGCGCTTGGACAACCCGTCTGGCTCAACATCGACAACCGCCTGGGCATCCGTTTCACAGGTACCGGACAGGCGGTCTACCACAACCGCCATTACTACAAACCCTACCGCGCCATCGCCGACGACCTCACCCTTGCCCGCCAGCAGCAACCGAAATCGCTCAAACCCGGTGATGAGGCCGGCCGCCTGACCGCCCTGCTCACTCCTGAGCAATCTCACGATGAGACCGCCGCAACCGGCTTCCACGCCCTGTCGGGTGCAAAGAACAGCGCTGCGCTTGCCGCGGACGGCTATCTCGCAGCGGCCAACTTCGAGGCAGACCGCCGCGCCTGTGCGTTCAGCCTGTCCCGCCCGGAAAAATTGCCGATCTACGCCGGCGCAACCGTCGAGGCTGCCGGAAACACCCTGCGTTGCACCCTCACCCTCAACGGCCAGACCGCCTGCCTTCTTGGGGCTGTCCGCACCCTTCGGGTCGAGGGTGACATCCGGGTGGACGCTGTTCCGGACGGCGCGACCTATGTGACCAATATCGGAGCGGGCGACGCACGGGTGGAAATCGCAAGCGGCGAAGGCGCAGGAGCAACCGAACGGATCGCGCCTGGTGAGACCAGGGGCATTCCGGGGTTCTGATTGCCGGACCACCGGATCGTGCGTTACACCCTATTGCGTGGAGGTCAGGATGCAGACACGGGTGGATCAGGTTTATCTGTACTGCACCAGGATCGATCGCGTGGAGGCCCCTTTCGAACAGTACCGGGCGCTTGCTTATAACGCATTGAACCGGGTGGACCTGCCCCTGCCTGTGGCGGGGAAAATCCTGTTGAAGCCGAATGCGACGGTGCTTTATCCTCCGGAAAAGCGGATTGTCACGCATCCGGGGTTTCTGGCGGGGATGGTCGACGCGCTGGTGGAGGCGGGCGTGGGTGCAGAGCGGCTGGCGGTGGGAGACGGCCAGTCGGGCGAGCAGCCGGACCACGGGCATACGTGGAAGGGGGCGGGGTACGCACAGATGGCAGCCCGGCGCGGGGTCTCGCTATTGGCGTTGAACGAGGCGGAAAGCCGGTCCGTGGCGGTGCCCGGAGGGGTGGTATATGAGGCGTATCCCATTTACTGGGAGGTGACGGATTGCGCGTTTTTCTTTAACGTGCCCCTGGCCAAATGCCACAACCTGGGCTGTACGACGCTGGCGGTCAAAAATTTGATGGGCATCCTGGCCAGGCCGGAGCGGCACCTGTGCACGGTTCAGGAGGTGGACAAACCACTGGAGGAGGGGATCTGGCGGCTTACCGAAAGCGGGCTGAGCGTGTTTGAAGACCGGTTTTACCACAAGCTGTGCGATCTGGTCGCTGCGCTGCGGGCCCTGAATATCCCGCGGCTGTGTGTGGTTGACGGCCTGATCGGGCGGGACGGGACGGCGTTCAACGAGGGGGAGAACCATCCGCTGGGGTGGACACTGATGGGGGAGAACGAGGTGCACGTGGATGCGGTGGGGACGTATCTGATGGGACTGGACCCGGCGGTTACGCCCTATCTGGCGTTCGCGGCCGACCGGGGGCTGGGGACAAATCGGATCGAGGAGATCGAGGTGGTCGATCTGGCCAGTGGAGCGGTGCTGGACATGGAAGCGCTGAAAGCGGTGCGGTCGAAGCGAACGCTGATGCCGATTGCGCGGTACGAAGGGGGATATTACGACCGGTTTCGAGCAGACGGGTCGGTGGTGCCCTGGAGGCTCGATGAGGTGAACAGGCAGCGGCAGACGGACGGTCTGGAGCCTGTTTCACCCGGATAAAAAGACGATCGGGAGATATGTCTGAGGTTATTCGTATTCATCCGGAGAATAAGAAGATTTTTGAGTATCGCGGCAGGCCGGTGGTGCTGGTGTGTGCTACCGGGCATTACGGAGCGGTGGCGTTGGGGTGAACATCAGACGTCCGTATCGGTGAAACCCATACCAGGACGCCGTTTTCGCTCAGTCTCAGATTCCGAAAAAGGAGAATATACACCATGCCCGATGCAGCAAAGCGCATCCAAATGCTCCGCCTCATGTATCGCATCCGCTACTTCGAGGAAAAGGTTCGGACCCTGTACGACTACCACTACCGGCTCCGGAAGGACGACCTGGACACCGCCCGAAGCAAGGGGGTCATCGAAGGCGCTCTGCACCTCTCCATCGGGCAGGAGGCGACCTCGGTGGGCACCTGTGCAGCGCTGGAAGCGGACGACTATGTTACCAGCACCCACCGCGGGCACGGCCACGCCATTGCAAAGGGCGCGGACCTGAAGCCGATGATGGCGGAACTGATGGGCCGGAAGACCGGTTACTGCGGCGGGTGCGGCGGCTCCATGCACCTCTTCAGCGCCGAACTCGGGCTGCTGGGCGGCAACGGCATCGTCGGCGGGCAGATCCCCCTTGCCGCGGGCGCGGCCTTTTCCGCGCGCTACCGGGGTACGAAACAGGTCGCGGTGGCCTTTTTCAGCGAGGGTGCCGCCAACCAGGGTACTTTCCACGAAACCCTGAATATGGCGGCGCTCTGGGACCTTCCCGCCATCTTCTTGTGTGAGAACAACCTCTACGCCGCCTCAACCCCTTCGACCATTACCCTCTCCATACCGGATATCGCCCACAGGGCGTCCGCTTACGGCATTCCGGGCAAAGTCGTAGACGGCCAGGACGTGCTCGCCGTTTACGACACTGTCTCCGAAGCCGCGGTCCGCGCCCGGGCGGGCGAGGGGGCCACGTTGATCGAGAGCAAAACCTACCGCTTTGGCGCGCACACCGCCCTGGGGAAAGCGCACAACAACCCTGAAGAGCTGATTGCCTGGTTGAAGCGTGACCCCATCACGATGTTCGAAAAAAAGCTGATCGACGACGGATACATGGCCTCCCGCGAACAGGAAGCCATGAAAGAGGAAGTGATCGCAGAAGTTGAAGCAGCCGAAGCTTTTGGCAAGCAAAGCGCGTTTCCCGAATTCCGTGACCTGCCGATAACGCCCGGGGTGGGGTTGTGAGACACGGGTCGTCCTGTCGGGAACCACACAAACAGCGAGAAAAAACCATGCGCGAACTGACCTGCGGCGATGCCGTAAGCGAGGCCCTCCGGGAAGAAATGGCCCGGGACGAAACCGTCTTCTCCATCGGGGAGGACATCGGTCCGGTCAGAGACCGGAAAAATCTCTGGGACCAGTTCCGGGAAAGGCGGGTCTGGCAGACCCCGATCTCGGAATCCGGCTTTACAGGGATCGCAGTTGGCGCAGCGATGTCCGGGTTACGCCCGGTGGCGGTTATCATGTACTGCGATTTCGTCACCGTATGCATGGACCCGATTGTCAACCAGGCCGCAAAAATTCACCTCATGTCGGGCGGCCGGATCAAGGTTCCCGTGGTTATCCGCACCCCGGGCGGCGGCGGCACCAGAGAGGCCGGCCATCACAGCCAGAGCCTGGAGAGCTGGTTTGTGCACACCCCCGGCCTGAAAGTGGTTATGCCCTCAACGCCTGCCGATGCAAAAGGCCTGATGAAATCCAGCATCCGGGAGGACGGCCCCGTTGTGTACATCGAACACCGTCTGGTGCGCGCCATCGCACAGCCGGTGCCCGACGGCGAGTGGCTCGTCCCCCTGGGCCAGGCCGATGTCAAGCGGGAGGGTGGCGACATGACCGTCGTGGCCACTTCCTTTGCGGTCCACAAAGCGCTGGAGGCAGCCGCTGACCTCGACAACGAGATCGACGTTGAGGTTGTGGACCCGCGAACCCTGGTCCCGTTAGACGTTGAAACCATCGTGCGGTCCGTCCGGAAGACAGGCCGCCTCCTTGTGGTCCACGACGCGCCCTCCCGGGGCGGGGTGGGCGCCGAGATCGTCCGCCAGGTGGTCGAACAGGGTTTTGGATACCTCCGGGCCCCCGCGAAAGTCCTCGGCGGACTGAATACCCCGATGCCTTACAGCGCGCCCCTGGAGGACGCCTGCATTCCACAACGGGAAGATATTGTGGAAGCGATCAGGGCGCTGGTGCCTTGAGGCGTTGCGATGACACAAACTTTCCAGTGGCAGCTCTGCTCTCCCCATACGGATAGCCCGGGGGACCGGATGCCCTGCCCCCGCGAGGCTCCCGGCGGCATCCTGTGCTATCGTAACCGGCTTTATATGTTCGGCGGCGGAACGCTCAAATACGGCCGGTCGTCCGGACAGGGCAACAAGCGCACGCTCGGAGCGCTCAACGATCTGTGGACCTACGACCCGGCCGCGAATCGGTGGCGGGTGCTTGAACCCGACACCGGCGCGCAGGGCTTTGACCCCGCAGCCGATCGGCCCTGCGCCCGCATGCTGCCCGCCTGGGTGGAGGTGAACGGCATCTTCTACCTCTTCGGCGGGCTTTGCATCCTGGGCGAAGGCTGGAAGTTCACCCTGCTCAACGACCTGTGGGCCTACGATCCCGCTGCGGCCCGATGGGAACTGCTGGAGCCCGATGACGGAACGCTCCTTGAGTACCCGGACTGCATCGGCAACGACAGACCGACCACCATCGGCGGGTTCGGCTGCGCCGGTCTGGGCAACAGGATCTACCTCTTCGGCGGCTGGGGCCACCGCGCCCCTCTGCCGCCTACCGTCGAAACCGCCGTCCTGAGCCGACAGCTCTGGTGCTACGACACCCAACGCCGCGCCTGGCAGCGCCCCACGCCCACCGGAACCTGGCCCCCCAAGCGATACGTCTCTGCCATGACCGCCTGGGGGGACAAACTCTACATCTGGGGCGGCCGCGACACCCAGGACCGCGATCCCCAGTTCTACAACGACCTGTGGGAATACCATCCCGCCGCCGGCCGCTGGGCCTGCCTGCAGCCAAACCGCCCCGGTGCCCCCGATCGACCTTCGGCGCGCTACGGTATGGGCTCGGCCCGGATTGGCGACCGCTGGTACATCTTTGGCGGCTTTGGACCCGACGGCGATTTTCTCCCCGAGGAAGTCAACGGCCCGCAGCTCAACGACCTGTGGTGTTTCGATCTCACCCGGCGTCAGTGGCAGTGCATCCAGCCCCACGACGGCTCGAAAGACTACGCCGCAGGGGCCGCCCGCCCCGGCGTGCGCCGCGTGCCCGGCATGGTCGCCCGGGGAGACGCGATCTACCTCTTTGGGGGCCTGGACCTGGCCAGCGGCCCGGATGACGACGGCCCCGTCGTCGGATTCAACGACCTGTGGATGGGCAGGTCGGCATCCGAATCCGCAGCAGGCGAAAGGACGGATAAGAGATGAAACGGCTGTATCTGATCCGACATGCAAAATCCAGCTGGAAGCATCCAGCGCTGGCCGATTTCGACAGACCATTGAACAAACGCGGGAAAAGAGATGCCCCGTTTATGGGAAAGCGTCTGAAAAAATACGCATCCAGGCCGGATCTCATGGTTTCCAGCCCCGCAAAAAGGGCCTTGAAAACTGCCGGAATCATGGCGAAGAAACTCGGCTTTCCGGTCACAAAAATCGTTACCGACGCGTCCATCTATGCGGCGGGGGTATCCGATCTGCTCGACGTAATCCGCAATATCGACGACGCCTTTCACCGCGTGATGATGTACGGGCACAACCCCGGAATGACCAGGCTGGCGGAACACCTGACCCACCGCCGGGTCGAAAATATCCCCACCTGCGGTATTTTTTGTATTGACTTCGATATCGATTCCTGGAGAGAGGTCCCGGAGGGGGGGGGACGTGTCGTCTTTTTCGATTATCCCAAGAAATATGTGCAGGAGTAAACGGTTCGGCAGCGAGATTGCCGCTGCACCCAGGGGGAGAGACAAATGGCAGAAAACCCTTCAGACCAGGTCATGAATTGGGACCTCACCAGCTACTTCCCGGAATTTAACGGGCCGGAAATGGTGCAGTTCAAAACCGCCCTCCGGAAGGACATCGGGGCGCTCCTGGAAACCGCGGGCAGCCTCGCGCCCCTGGAAGCGCACAATCAGGCCGAATGGGAAGCCGTCTTCATCCAGAGCGAAGACATCCTCACCCGTCTCTCGCACCTCAGTTCCTACACCGGGTGTCTCACCGCCGCTGATGCGCGCAACGAGGCTTACCTCAGGGAAGAGGGCGCCCTGGTGCGGATGTGGGCCGAATTCTCCAAACTCGGCGTGCACCATCTCCGGGCCCTCAAGGAGACCCCGGACGACCTCTTCGAGGCCTTCGCCGGCCGGAGGGCATTCGAGGGTGCCCGGTACTTTCTCAGCCGGACGCGCCGGGAAGCGCGCTATACGATGGATGTCGACCGGGAGGCCCTGGCCGCCGATCTGGGCGTGGACGGCATCCATGCCTGGGGCCGCCTCTACGACACGCTCTCCGGAAAGCTCGAATTCACCATGGAGCATCCCGACGGGCGCCGGGAGCGCCTCCCCATCTCACAGTGCCGATCGCTGATGGAAAACCCGGACCGCTGCGTCCGCCGGGCGGCCTTTGAAGGCGGAAACGCCGCCTGGCAGACCGTCGAAGACGTGGCCGCAGCCGCGATCAATGCCATCTCGGGCACGCGCCTGACCCTGTACCGCTACCGGGACGTTCCCCACTTCCTGGACATCGCCCTTTTCCAGGCCGCCATCACGCAGAAGACCCTGGACGCGATGTTCGAAGCCATCTTTTCCGAACTCGATCTCTCCCGGCGCATCCTCCGCCTCAAGGCCAGCACCCTGAACGCGGACCGCATCGCCTGGTACGACCTAGGCGCGCCCCTCTCGCTCCCCGACCAGAAGCCCCTCTCCTGGGATCGGAGCAAAGCCCTTGTACAGACCGCGTTTACCCGGGCCTACCCGGCGCTTGGGGCGTTCACGCAACGCATGTACGACCAGAACTGGATCGATTGGGAGCCCCGTTCGGGCAAGCGCCCGGGGGGATTCTGCACCGGCTCGCTGCTTACCCGGGAGTCCCGCATCTTTATGACCTACAACAACACCCTGGGCGATGTGCGCACCCTGGCCCACGAAGCGGGCCATGCCTTCCACAGCCACATGCTGCGCGACCTGCGCCCCTACGCGGAAGACTACCCGATGACCCTGGCGGAATCGGCCTCTACCTTTGGCGAAATGATCCTTACGGAGGGCATCCTGGGAGATCCCGACGTCAGCGACGCCCAAAAGGCCCTCACCCTGGACATGGAAGTCGGCCACGGCGCCATTTTTCTGATGGACATCCCCGTGCGCTACGAATTTGAAAAGGCCCTCTACGATGAGCGGGCCAGCGGCGAACTGAGCGTCAGCCGCCTCAAGGAGTTGATGGTCGAAACCCAGCGGCGCATCTTCGGCGACGTCCTCCAGGAGGGCGCTGAAGATCCCTACTTCTGGGCCTCCAAGCTCCACTTCTACATCACCGGCGTCACCTTTTACAATTTCCCCTATACCTTCGGCTTCCTCTTAAGCCGGGGGCTCTTTGCCATGTTCCAGAAAGAGGGCCCGGATTTCCTCCCCAGGTACGAGGCATTCCTGCGTCTCACCGGCAGCGATACCGCCGAAAACGTGGCCCGCCGCAGCATCGGCCGCGACCTCGAAGCCCCCGACTTCTGGGTCGAAGCCATCCGCAGCCTCGAAGCCCCCCTGAAGCAACTGGAAGCGATCCTGCCGGAGGTTCTGCCATCGGCCAAATGGTCCTCCGGCTGAATCTTGCGACTGCCCGGGGTCAGTGAGGAGAACCCGAATGAACGACCGAATCCGCTGGGGCATCCTGGGTACGGGCAAAATCGCCCGGAAATTCGCCGAGGGCCTCTCCGCTCTGCCGGATGCCGACCTGACTGCCGTCGGCTCCCGGGCAGCCGATACGGCACATGCTTTCGCCGATGCGTTCAACGTCCCCAACCGCCACGCCGGGTACGATGCCCTGGCAGACGACCCCGATGTGGACATCGTCTACGTGGCCACGCCCCACACCTTTCACAGGGAAAACAGCATCCTTTGTCTGAACGGCGGCAAAGCCGTCCTCTGTGAAAAGCCCTTCACGATCAACCGCCGGGAAGCCGGGGAGGTTATCGCTCTGGCCCGGGAAAAAGGCCTTTTCCTCATGGAAGCCATGTGGACCCGCTTCCTTCCCATTATCGCAAAAATCCGCGACTGGCTCTCCGAAGGCGCCATCGGCGACGTGCAGGTGGTCACCGCGGACTTCGGAGGCCGGGCCAGGTTTGACCCCGAATCCCGGCTTTTCAACCCCGACCTGGGAGGTGGGGCCCTCCTCGATCTGGGCGTGTACACCGTCTCTTTCGCCTCCATGGTCTTTGACCGACAGCCGTCGCGGATCGCCAGCCTCGCCCATATTGGAGAGACCCATATCGATGAACAGTCGGGCATGCTCTTCGCATACGACCAGGGGCAGTTGGCCCTGCTCTACAGCACCATCCGGGCCGGCACGCCCCAGAGCGCGCAGATTCTCGGCTCTGAAGGCGCTATCCAGATCCACCCCTCTTTCTGGCGCGCCACGGCCGCCACCCTCACAACAGGCGGCAGTGAGCAAACCCTCGAACTTCCCTACGCCGGCAACGGCTACACCTGCGAAGCCGCCGAAGCCATGCGCTGTCTGCGTGAAGGCAGAAAAGAAAGCGATACCATGCCTCTGGACGAAACCCTTGCCGTTATGGGGACCCTCGACCGGGTCCGTGAGCAGTGGGGGCTGAGATATCCGATGGAATGAACCTGACTCCCTCCGTTTCAAATAGAAGGAGACCCCGATGGAATACCGCAACCTGGGACGCGCCGGCGTCAAAGTCTCCCCGATTTGCCTGGGTGCCGCCTTCCGGGGGCAGGAAGACGAAGCCGTGTGCATCCGCACGGTCGAACGCGCCCTGGATCTGGGCTGTAACTTCATCGACACGGCCAATGCCTACCATAACGGGCGCTCGGAGCAGATCCTGGGGAAAGCCCTGAAGGGGAAACGGGACGACGTGTTCCTCACCAGCAAAGTGAGCAGCCCGATCGGCCCCGGTCCCAACGACCAGGGCCATTCCCGCTACCACATGATGCGGGAGGTCGAACGCAGCCTGAAGCGCCTGCAAACCGATCATCTGGATCTCTACCTGCTGCACCAATTCGATGCCACCATTCCGATCGACGAAACCCTGCGCACCCTGGACGATCTCGTGCGCCAGGGCAAGGTCCGCTACATCGGATGCAGCAATTTCAACGCCTGGCAGCTTGTTGAAGCCCTCTGGGCCAGCGATACCCGCAACCTCGAATCCTTCGCCTGCATTCAATCCCAGTACAACCTCCTCAACCGCTGGGAAGTCGAACCCGATCTCATGCCCGTATGCAGCAAGTACAGCCTGGGCATGATGACCTACAGCGCCCTGGCCATTGGCCTGCTCACCGGCCGCTTCCGCCGCGGGCTTCCGCCGCCGCCGGATACCCCCTGGGGACAGGGGGGGTACGCGTTTGAAAGGGCGATGACCGAACAGACCGACCGCATTGTCCGGGAACTCATCAAAGTCGGCCGGAACCGCGATAAGACCCCGGCCCAGGTGGCCATCGCCTGGGTGCTGGATCACCCCGAAATTACTGCGGCGATGATCGGACCGGATACCCCGGAGCACGTGGACGAAAATTTCGGCGCGCTGGGCTGGACGCTCACCCCTGAGGAACGCGCGGCTCTGGATCGGGTGTCGGCGGTAGAAGGCCCCTGGAGATACGCGTAGAAAACGACCAGAGAAAATGCCGTCAGCATTCACCTCTGACGGCAGTGGTTAAGCGCAGTGTTCCGTCCTCTGGCTCAGGCCGTGCCCGCCATACGCTGCTCCATCCGGCGACGAAAGCGAACCACCGGGTCTGCCTCGTTGTATTCGACGTCATTCCACCGAAGAGGCTGACCCGCCGCCACCCCGTGTTTCAGCTTCACATGGTGCGCCAGACCGATGGGCAGCGTACTCTCCTTCAGCGCAGCTTCGGCCGGCATCAGCCTGCCGTAGACACAAAATCCCCCCTCTCCGTCCAGCACCTCACCCGCTGACAGATCCCTTTTGGCCGTTGCAGCAACATCCGCCCGGAACTCGACCGGAAACCCGGTTGTCTCACTCCGCAAGCCCACCCTGAGCACACTCACCGTCAGTTCCATGCCCACCAGGTGATAGGGCCTGTACATTGCCGCATAACGCCCGGTGGAATCGACGGGCAGTCCGTATTCGGAAAAACACTGGCTGATGTAGTCCCCCGGCGCTTCAATTACAACGTAGACCCCCCAGCGCAGGTCCCGATCAACGGCGCCTCCGTCCCGTTTCAAGCTGGACACCACCTCGACCGTCCCTTTGTGCGCAAGCTGTCCCCCGTCGCTGCCGGGCCTGCAGACACTTGCCAGTTCCTCCACCCCGCAGGGCGGAAACCCCAGCCCCTCCGGCTGGGGCGACAAACCGGTTGCATTTGCCACCGCCGCCATTTCAATCGCCGATTTGGTGCCGTCCAGGAAAGCGTTGAACATCCGGGCGTTCAACTCCGCTACCCGATCCCGGCTGAACCCGTAGTGTTCCCAGACCGTATCGGGCGTAGACGCATGGTAGGCCGGCAGATATCTGGTCCCCTTGCCCGCACAAACCACCTCAAAACCACTGGCCCGGGCCCACTCGACCAGTTCGCAGATCAGGGCCGGCTGGTCGCCGTAGGCCAGGCTGTAGAGCACACCGGCAGCAGCGGCCCGTTCGGCCAGGAGCAGCCCGGCCAACACATCGGCCTCCACGTTGACCATGACCACGTGCCGCCCGTTCTCGAACGCCTTCAGCGCGTAGCCGATGCCCGCAGCCGGATTGCCCGTTGCCTCAACCAGGACATCCAGGCCGTCGGCCCGGACCAGCGCCTCGCCGTCGTCTGTGAGACAGGTGGAACCGGTTTCAAGCGCCTGAACAAAACCGCCCGCTGCAAACTGTTCCGGCGGCCACTCAGCCCGGATCAGGGCCTGACGCGCCCGTTCCAGCGACAGGTCGGCCACTCCCAGCACGTGCAGCCCCGCCACGCGTCGGGCCTGGCTTAAAAACATTGTCCCGAATTTACCCGCCCCAATCAGCCCCACCCTCAGCGGCTGACCCGAAGCGACACGGGCAGCCAGCAGTTCCAACAACGGACCTCCGGCCAATATGCACCTCGCAGTTTCTCACTGAGACGCAGGATCAAAACAGCAGTCCACTGCCTCCAGAAATTCGTCAACACCGACCTGGCGATAACGCTCGACATACAGAAAATCGCCGTCTGCCGGCTCAATCAGCCTCCGGGGCTCCCTTTGCCCTCCGGGCAGCCGTTCGATACTCGTCCGGACGATATCTTCCACGGGCTGTGTGACCCGCACCTCCACGTTGGGCGCCGACGCATTGTAATAGGTCACGCCCTTCAGCCTCGTTTTCAGCATCTTCCGGTACACGTGAGCGGGCAGGGTCGCCTCGTCCGGTACCGGCATAAAATCCTCCGGCCAGAGCAGCCGGTTGACGTGCAGATCATATACCTTGCGAAGCATCCCCGAAGCCGTCCCGGACGCTGAAATCCAGTTCGATTGGGGCCAGACATCCAGATTGCTCCAGGGCCCTCCCATCGCCATCGGTCCGTTCAGCCGTCCACATCGGGTATTCACGCCCTTATCGTTCACATCCAGAAATGCGAGATGCTGGGGGTAGTCGAAAAAGTCGTCCATCTCAGAACGCAGAACATCGTAAAAAGCCGTGGTCTGCGCCAGGATCGCATACCCCGCATTGAGCACGCCGTCTTCCAGACGGGGAGAGACGACGCCCGTCCGGTCCAGCCGGTGATAATCCGGGCAGAGAGAATCGAAACCAGCCTCAACGGTCCCATTTGCATCCAACCACCTGAATTGAAAGTCCGAAGATTTCAGCGTTTTGCTCGTATGCATAAACCGGCTCCGTATCGTTTCGAGGTCATCTATACGTTTTGTCCCAGCAGCGCACCCACCACTTTCCGCACGGCACGTGCCGCAGCTCTTGCCTCTCCCACCGTATTGTGCTGGCTCATCTGGACCGTAACAATACGCCTTCCAAATGTTCTCGCGTTTGGGACCGAATCCAGCGAAAAAGCCCCTTTTTTCAACCGTCCCGGCCGGTAGCTCCTGAACGCCTCCGGGTGCCGGTTCAACCGGCGGAAGACCTCCCATTTCAGCACGTTCGGCTCGCGCCCGGCCCCGGCCGGGATGCCTTCTGCGCGGACCATCTCGGAAAACGCCCCCGCGTCCACCCCCAGCGCCTCTTGATCCACCCCGAACATCGTCCACCAGTAATTCGGCGCCGCCCCGCCCGGCTGCGGGTGCGCCCACAGGCCCGGCACCCCTTCGATCCCTTCCAATAACGCTTCTCCGAACGCCTGCCGGTGCCGGGTCCACTTCGGCAGCCGCTTCAGCTGACAGAGTGCCAGGGCCGCATTCACATCGCTCAACCGCACGTTCACCGCAGGAAACGCAGGCGTTTTCGGCGCCCCGGGAAACCGCGCATAACACTTGTCCGAAAACAGATCCGCCCGCTGCGCCACCTTCCCGTTGTTCGTCAACACAAACCCGCCCTCTCCAGACTTCATATGCTTGCTCTCGTTCGTGCTCCACGCACCCAGGTGTCCAAACGTGCCCAGATATTTCCCCCCAATCGACGACAGGTGCGCCTGTGCGCAATCCTCCACAACCGTAATTTTGTGCTTACGGGCCAACCTCATCACCGCCGGCATATCCACCGCGTAGCCCCCATTGTGCACCGGCATAATCGCCCGCGTGTAAGGCGTGATCCGCTCCGCGATCGAGTCGACGTCCATCAGCATCCCGTCCGCCTGCACATCGGCAAATACCGGAATCGCATTGAGCTGAAAAATTCCGGCAACACTCCCGTAGTCGGTCAGCGGACTCACAATTACCTCGTCCCCCGCGCCCACGTCCGCAGCAGACAGGGCCACGTGGATGGCCGCGGTGCCCGAACTGGTCGGGATGGCATACTTCATCCCGTAAACTTCCTGCAACGCCTCCCGGTAGGCCATCACCCACTGTCCCCGCGCCAGGGGCAGCGCCGGCCCTGAGAGCACCTTTTTCAGTGCCTCGACCTCCGCTGAAAAGTGAAACGGCCCACCCCGCCACGGCCTGGTGTGCACCGGTTTCCCCCCGTACATCGCCAGATCCGTTTTTTTCGGTCGCTTCGCCACACTGTCCTCCTTTGACCTGGAACGATCCGTATCGGGACCGAGAACGACCGGTCGGTCGCCCCTGTTCTAAGATCCCGGATCGAACCCTTCTCTCTGCTCAACGGCGTCCGTCCGTGCTGCCTGCGCCTCCAGCCGTCTGCCCCGTCGTTCCACAGCCCGCATGGCCAGGTACATGGCGGCAATCGAAACGGCCGCCCAGGAAAACGCAATCGGATAGGCCAGAACCGGCAGCCCCCAGTGCCGGGCGAGTATGCCCGCATCCGTTTTCTCCGGATACATCCACAGATCCGTCCGAAAATCGTGCAGGCTGTACAGACAGAGCATCACCCCTATCCAGGTCGCAGCCACCTCCGCTATCCTCGGAAATCGACCGGCAACAACCAGCAGCAGCCCCCCGCTTAAAACGCCGAATACGAAATCCACCCCCACCGCAGGGGTATAAAGAACGGTCATCCCCAGGCTCAGACCCCCAATCCCCGCCAGCAGGATGCGCTGCAGCAGCGCCCAGTTCCCCGCATAAATCACAAACGCCCCCAGGAACGCCGATCCCACGTAGCCTGCCGAACTGATCAGGGTGAAAGATCCCCCCCGGCTCGTCGTATGCCCCGACTCGTTCCAGTTGGTCCGCATCTCCAGGACCTCACCCCCCGTCAAAACCGTGGCCCCGGCATGGCCCATCTCGTGGATCATCACCATGTATACCCGGAACGGCTTCACCGCCGGCGTATCCCACAGCCCCAGCGCAATCGCCGCGCACACGATGTGGGGCCAGAACTGTTTGAATGTTCCACCCATGTCTCAGACTACCTCTCCCAGAGGTCGCTGTAAGTCAGAATCTCCGGTCCGTCGGAGAGAATCGCAACGGTGTGTTCAAAATGCGCGGACAAACTCCGGTCCGCCGAAACGGACGTCCAGCCATCTTCCAGGAAGACCACCTCGTGCGTGCCCACGCAGACCATGGGTTCAATCGCAAGTACCATCCCGGGTTTTAACCGGGTGCCTTTACCGGACGTTCCGTAGTTCACAACCTGGGGTTGCTCCCACATTTTCTGTCCAATCCCGTGCCCGCAGAGTTCCCGAACAACCGAAAACCCATGCGCCTCCACGTAGTTCTGTACCGCAAAGCCAACGTCCCCCAGCCGGTTGCCCGGCTTTGCCGCCTCGATCGCTTTGTAGAGCGATTTCCGGGTCACGTCCACCAGCTTCCGGGCTTCGGGTGAGATGCTGCCGATGGGAAAGGTGAACGCATTGTCCCCGTGATACCCCCCCAGGCGAATCGCCACATCAATCCCTACAATATCCCCCTCGTTCAGAATCCGTTTTCTGCTGGGGATACCGTGAACGATTTCCTCGTTGATCGAAGCGCATACCGTAGCCGGGTACGAATCATGCCCTGCGGGTCGATAGCCCAAAAACGAAGAGATACCCCCCAGTTCCTTGATTGTCCTGCGTGCAATCCGATCCAGATCGTATGTGGAAACACCGGGCCCGACGGCCTCTCCGACCCTTTGCAGCAAAACCGCCGCCGCCTTTCCGCTCTGCCGCATGGCCTCGATTTCGGATTCAGACTTAATCAGGATGGCCATACACAATCTCCGCCTTCCCAACAGGACAGTTTTTCAATATTTATTGACGATCTTGAGTTCCCACGCTCCTGTCCCGGCATCTATGAATTTGACAAGCAGTGACACCCTGTTGTCCTCGTTCAACACATTCCAATAAAAATTGGCCGTGGCCTCAATATCGTCAAACAGTTCCACGGTAAACGGTTCTCCGCAAAACGGGGGAAGGGGGTCTCCATCGTCTGTGTATGTGGTGATACAGTGACCGATTCCCGGAACTGCCGTTTCGTAATTGAAATATTGCCGTGTGCAATAATCCGGTCTGTTTGAAATTGTTTTGATGACACAGAGTTGATATGCGTTCCGATCGTCGTCCAGGTCGACCAGGCCCGATATCCTGGGGGTGAAATTGGGCGCATCCGGTTCGAACGACCGGGTATTTAAGGCGGTTTCAAACAGGGTTTCATCCCGAATCGATTCATAGATGGTATCCGTCTGGTCGCCGTTGGTCACAATATGACAGCGATTGATCACTTTAACCGGATGGTAAAGAATCAACGATGCATCTTCCACCTTCGATCGGTCCACCAGGTCCGTCTTTACAGACGTACCCTCCGCGACAAAAACCCTGTTCCTGCTGTTCTCGCTTCTCCCCATAATCCAGTAGACCTGGACAAATTGCCCTGAACCGGGCGTCTGGCCGATAATGATGCCCCTGCCGGGATATGTGGCATTTTTGAGCAGGTGGACTTTCGATTCAAAATTCTGTTGCATGCGAATACGCCCTCCTCACGCTTAGAGGCGGCTGCGCGGAAAAGCCCCTTCCCCCCATCCCCCCATCCGTTCCCGACCTGTTTCCTGTGAGCAGAACGATCATTGATACTTCTGCATGATTGCGGCCACCGCTTCAACCGGTATGCCAACGCGTGTTGTTCCATCCCGTCCTGCCAGGGTCTCAGCCCTGAACAGGGAATTCACGATCGCCTCCTCCGTCGCTTCAATTGTCGCCCTGAACAGGGAGGACAACAGCGGCTCCGGAACAAATGCGTCCGGCCCTGTCGATTGGTTTCCCGATACCGAGATCAGTGTCCCTGTTGAAAACGCAATCACAAAATCGCCGCTGCCGTGTGACGCGATCCCACCTGCCCGGGCCAGGCCGAACACCGCACGCCTGGCCACCCTGCCCAGTTGCCTGGAGGAGAGCGGCGCGTCGGTACCGATAACGATCATGATCGATCCTTCCACGTAGGGATGTGTATCCGGCCTCAATTCCCGGCCGATCGGCACGCCATTGATGCGCAAATCGGACGCCTGGCCGGTATTCGTTAAAACCATCGCCCCGACCGTACAATCGCCCCAATCTTCCGAAAGCACACGGGATGCGGTGCCGATTCCCCCCTTCCACCCAAAGCCCGTCATCCCCACTCCTGCTCCGACGTTGCCCTCCCCGGTATCCGTCCGGGTGGCACTTTCCAGCGCCTCGAATACGTGATGTCGTTTTACATGTCGCCCCAGCGTATCGTTCAAAGCCCCATCGTTGCACTCTCCCACCACCGGATTAAATGAATATACGCCTGGATTCCGTTCCGACATATAATCGACCAGTGCATCGGCAACGGTCCAGACGTTCAGTGTACCGGTCAACATAATCGGAGCCTCGATATTGCCAAGTTCGACTACCTGTGGCAGGCCGACGGATTTTCCGAACGCATTGATCACGTGCACCGCCGCACACACTTTCCCGGTAAACAGGTTGCCCCCGTGCGGCACAATGGCCGTAACCCCGGTTCGAACCGGACCCTTCCCCTGTACAAGCGCACCTTCGCCCTCAATCAGCGAAACGTGTCCCACCCTCACGCCGGGAACGTCGGGAATGGCATTCAGCGGCCCGGTCGGCAGAACCCCGATCCGAATGCCGATATCCCTTGCCCTGGGACGGGTGCCGCAGGGTGCCGTCATCGATATCCCCTTCTTCCGCTATTCAGACCACTGCAGTGTGCCGTTATCGGCCGTACAGCGTTTCATGGCTTCCGCAATCGCGCTGTCCAGGGTGCCGGTCATTTCGTCCGCCTGCTCGTCCGTCATGATGAGCGCGGGCGCCATGACCAGGATGTCGCCGTTGTTGCGGAGGATAAGGCCGGATTCCAGGCAGGCGTTGCTGATGAATGCACCCGCGCGGCCCGGCGGAGAGAGGGGCTCGCGGGTCTGGCGGTTGGCCACCAGTTCGACCGCCCAGAGGGTGCCGATGCCGCGTACGTCGCCCACGATCGGGTATTTGTGGAGTGCTTCCAGTTTCGGCTTCAGATAGGCTCCCAACCCGGCCGCCCTCCGGACCAGGCCTTCCTTCCGGATGATTTCGAGGTTGGCCAGGGCGGCGGCGCAGGATGCGGCGTGGCCCGAGTAGGTGTAGCCGTGGCGGAACATTGCCTCGCCCGCCCAGAACGGCTCTCGTATCCGGGGGGCGATCAGGATCCCGCCCAAGGGGGCGTAACCGGAGGTGACCCCCTTGGCGAAGGCGATCACATCGGGGGTGAACCCGTAGTGCTGGGCGCCGAAGTCCCGGCCCACGCGCCCGAAGCCGGTTATGACCTCGTCGGCCACCAGCAGCACGTCATGGGCCCGGCACAGACGCTCGATCTCGGGCCAGTAGCCCTCGACCGGAGGCACCACCCCGCCCGAACCGATCACCGGCTCGCCGATGAAAGCCGCGATCCGGGCCGCCTCCCGTTCGAACAGATCGGCCACCGCCCCGGTGTCGTGGGTGGGCACGTGGACCACATGGGGTACCAGCGGGCCCCCGTACCCCTCGCTGTTGGAGGGGAGGCCCCCGAGCTCGGTTCCCCACGCGTTCATACCGTGATAGCTCAGCTGACGGGTTACGATGGTCCGTTTCTCGGGCCGCCCGACCGCGTTCCAGTAGCGCCGGATGAGCTTGGCGGCGGTTTCGATGGCGTCGCTTCCTCCGGTGGTCATGAACACCACCGCATCGTCGATGGGGGCCATGTCCGTCAGCCGATCGGCCAGGTCCAAGGTCGGCGGGGTGGCGGTGAAGCCGAAGGTGGAGTAGGCCGCCAGGTCGGCTACTTGCTTGGCCACGGCATCGGCGATCTCCGGGCGGCCGTGTCCGACGTTGCAGTACCAGAGTGAGGCGGTGGCGTCGAGATACCGGCGTCCTTCCGTGTCGTAAATCCACACTCCTTCGCCCCGGTTCATCACGATCTCGTTACCGGGTACCAGACTCATGTCGGCGTACCCGTGCCAGAAGTTGGTCATGTCACCTCCATGGTGAGAAGCCGCTTCATATTCTCGACGAGGATTTTGTCGAGGGCGGTATCCGGAATCCCCGCCCTACGCATCCGGGGCACCACCGTGTCGAGGATGTGCCCGAACCCGTGCCCACCGTAGGCGCGTAGCTGGAACTTCATGCACACGTCGGTGGAGATGAGCACCTGGTCTGCCCAGCCCCGCTCGACCAGGCCGGTAACCCCGGCGATCCGGTCCCGATCGGTCGGGAAGTCCCAACCGCCGTAGGCGTCGCTGGTCATCTCCAGACCGAAGCAGTCGAGTTCGAGCGTGATGCCTCGGCTCAGCATCCGTTCCTCGTAATCGTGATCGAGGAAGCTCAGGTCCTGATGGCTGAGGATCACCCGGCTCAGGTCGGCGCCCGTATCGGAGAGGATGCCGGCCGCTCGGTAGCAAACTTCCTCCCGGCCGATCCCGAACGGCACGTGCACGTTCAGCGCCGCTCCGGTGGCCTGCTGGGCCCGGGCCGCGGCGCGGAGGGACTTCTCCTCGGCGGGGGTCCCGTTCTGGAAGCCGATCTCGCCGATGATCCCGGCCCGGATGCCGGTGGCGCCGAAGCCTCCGGTCACATGGGCGACGATCTCGTCGGTGATGTCCCCCTCCGGGAGGATATCCATCCCGGGCGGGTGGCTCTCGTCGATGTAGTAGCCGGCGCCGAGCACCACGTTGAGCCCGCACC
>JAAXHW010000084.1 GCA_012270675.1 Candidatus Latescibacterota bacterium
AAAGGAGTTAGACCATGGTCGGGTGGCGTTGTCTTTTGAGCGCAGCAGCGTTTGTCTTGATCGCTGGTGGTGGGGTCTTTGGGCAGGAGTATTTTGGGAAGAACAAGGTGACCTACGACGATTATGACTGGCACTATATCGAGTCGGAGCATTTTACGATCTACTTCGACAGGGAGTCGTTGCCCGTGGCGGAGTTTGCGGCCAAGGAGGCGGAGCGTGCGCTGGCGCAGATCGAGAAGGACTTGAAGTATACGCTTAAGGGGCGCTATCCGTTTGTGATTTACAATTCGCACAATGGTTTTTCGGTGACGAATATTTTGCCTGAGGAGATCCCCGATGGTGTGGGTGGTTTTACGGAGTTTGCGCAGGGTCGCATCGTGATTCCCTATACGGGTTCGTATGCGGATTTTCGGCATGTGATTCACCATGAGCTGGTGCATGAGGTGACGGTGGAGATGTGGACGGGTGGGGGTCTTTTGGGAGGTGTGGTGGCGCAGACGGCGTCGATACCCCCGTTGTGGGTGGTGGAGGGTGTGGCGGAGTATCTTTCTCAGGGGGGTTGGGATATTGGCGCGGACAATTTTATGCGTGATGCGACGATAACGGGTTATGCGCCTCCTATAGAGTCCCTGGGTGGTTTGTTTGCGTATAAGGGTGGTCAGTCGGTGTTTTATATGATCGAGCAGACGTATGGTAAGGAGAAGGTGGCGGAGTTTATATCGAATTTTCGTTCAGCGCGTTCAGTGGACAGGGCGTTGAAGTCGTCTGTGGGTATAGGTCTTGAGGAGTTGGACGAGCAGTGGCAGTTGTGGTTGAAGCGTCAGTTTTGGAACGATATCAATTTGTATCAGCATCCAGAGGAGGTGGGTAAGAATCTGACGAAGCCGCCCGATCAGCGGACGTATTTTGGTTATAATCTGGCGCCGAGTTTTTCACCTCAGCGTGACAAGATCGCCTATCAGACGCTGAGCAGTCAGGGAACGTTCAATCTTCATTTGATGTCAGCGATTGATGGTAAGGACCTGGGCAGGCTTGTTGAGGGTGAGCGGTCATCGGATTTCGAGTCGATGTTTTTGCTTCGTCCTGGTGTGACGTGGTCACCCGATGGTAAGCATATCGCGTTTGCTGCGAAGTCGAACAACAAGAATACGCTTTATATTCTGGAGGTACGTCGGAAGCAGGTGCGTAAGCGTTTCAAGTTTGATCTTGACGGTTTGTTCGAGCCGACGTGGTCCCCTGATGGTAAGCGTATTGCCGTTGTGGGTTTGAAGCATGGGTGGTCGGATATTTACATCGTGGATTTGGATGACGAGTCATTGGAGCGTATCACGCACGATCCGTATGACGAGAAGCAGTTGGACTGGTCTCCTGATGGTGAGTGGATAGCGATGAGTTCGGATCGTCCGGATACGGTTTTGTCGTTTGATGGTGAGAAGGATTTTCCGTTTGGTCAGTATGATATTTTTGTGCTTCGTCCGGATGGTTCTGAGGTGCGTCGTGTGGTGGGTCATGAGGCGGGTGATGTTCATCCATCCTGGGGTGTTGGCAGCCGGAGTCTGGCGTTTGTGTCGGATCGTACGGGCGTGGGTAATATATACATTGCGCATCTGGACAGTGGTGTGGTGTATCCGGTGACGAATCTTCTTGGTGGAGGTCAGGGTGTGGACTGGCATTATATGGACTGGTCTGGTGATGGCAAGAAGATTGCGTTTACGTCTTTGCACAGGGCGGGTTACGATATTTTTGTGATGAATGATCCTCTATTGAAGCGTAAGCGTGCGGAGGATTTGCCTTTGACGCGTTTTGCGAAGCGTGAGCAGGGTATCGAGGATAAGACGTTTGTGGAGCGTCAGCGTGAGCGTCAGCGTCAGCGTGAGGTGGCGTCGTCGCAGGGAGAAGGAGAGGGTGTTGAGTCGTCGTCTGTGGATAGCAGTGTGGTGGATGTGAGGGTTGAGCAGTGGGTGTCGGATCAGATGTCGCTGGCTGCGGCAGAGGCAGAGTCGGTGTCCGGGGAAGGTGAGGCGTCTGTGGACAGCAGCGCTGTGGCGGCACCGTCCGACAGCGGTGCTGTGGCGGCGTCTTCTGACAGCAGCGCTGTGGGTGGGGAGGGTCTGGGCGCGGCGCTGAGGGAGTGGAACAAGGAGTTCAAGATCAACAAGTATAAGATCAAGCTGAAGCCTGAGTTTTTCGGTGCGAATGCGGGTTTTGATACGTTTTACGGCGTGAGCAGCCTGGTGCAGTTGTCGATGAGCGATGTTCTGGGGGACCACCGTCTGGTGGTGTTGACGGGTGTGAATTTTTCGTTGAAGGACAGTGATTTTTTCGTGACGTATGTGAATTTGAAGCGTCAGACGAACTTTGCGGTTCAGGCGTTTCATACGCGGTTGTTCTTTTTCAGCGGGGGTGTGTTGAATGCAGACCGGTATTATGGCGGGGCAGTGGGTCTTGAGCGTCCGTTCAACCGGTTCACGCGTTTTGAGCTGGGCAGTCGTTTTATCACGATCTCGCGGGACCGGTTGAACGCGTTTCAAAATCCCTTTGTTCGTGGAGGGTTCACGGGAGGTACCGTGCGTGGTCAGGCAGGTCAGCACGTGGACACGCGTCGTGCGGTGATTTCCGAGGCAGCGCTTGTGGATGACAATACGATGAACAGTCTGTTTGGTCCTGTGCACGGGCGTCGGTTGCGTTTTTCTTTTGAGGGGAGTTTTGCAGGGATGACATACCGGACAGTGCAGGTGGACTACCGCAAGTATGTGCGGATGCTGGATGACTATACCTTTGGGTTGCGGCTTGCGGGGGGCACCAGCTTTGGGCCAAACAGACACATCTTCTTCGTGGGGGGTGTGAACAACCCGGTCAACCCGAGGTTTTCGACCATCGCGCAGGTGGATGACAGCCGGATTTTCTTCTCCCGTTTCATCTGGCCCCTGCGCGGTGTTGAGCTGTTTGAGATGGCGGGTGACTCTTTTGCGCTGGCCAATGTGGCGTTCCGTTTTCCGCTGCTTCGCCAGTTGATCATGGGCTGGCCGCTGCCCCTGTTTTTCCAGGATGTGCAGGGCGAACTGTTCCTGGATGTGGGCGGTGCGTTCGACCGGGACGATTTCGACCCCTGGGAGGCACGAGGCGGGGGGTTTGAACTGCGGGATCTCAAGGCGGGCTACGGGCTGGGGGTACGTGTGAATCTGGGGATCTTCCTTTTCCGCTACGATCTGGCCTGGCCTACCGACTTTGCGCAGACCTACCACCCTCTGCAGTACTTCTCAATCGATTTTACCGGGCTGTTTTGACTTCTTGGAAAGTGAAGATCAGCTGGGGCGCCTGAAGGCGATGGCTTCTGCGTAACGTAAACCCGCTGTCGAATGCGTCGCCTGTACCCCGGAAGTCGTTTTTCCGGGGTTTTTTTATGGCGCAGCGGCCAGGGCTTCGAGGATGGCGTTGACGTCGTAGACGCAGCCGCCCCAGGTGCCCCCGCCGACGTTCTGGAGAGCGGCCCAGAGGCGGGTGTCGTCGGGCAGGTCGGGGTCGGGCGCCAGGTCGGGGTGGAGGGGGCGATAGGCGAGGATGCGGGCACCGGCTTCGGCGCCGAAGCGTTCCGTTTTGTGGCCCACCAGGTTGACGCTGCCTTCGAGGGTGTTCCGGTCGATGATGATTTCGACGATGTCGCCATCGGTGAGTTTGCCGACCGGGCCGCCGGCGAGGGCCTCCGGACCGATGTGGCCGATGCAGGCACCGGTGGAGAAGCCGGAGAAGCGGGCGTCGGTGAGGACGGCGACCCGTTTCCCAAAGTCAAGGTATTTGAGCGAGGTGGTGATCTGGGCGATTTCCTCCATGCCCGCGCCCATGGGTCCCCGGCCGATGAGGACCATGACGTCGCCCGGTTTGACGCCTCCGGGGCCGGGGGCTTTCAGGGCGGCGATGGCGGCACGTTCGGTTGTGAAGATTCTGGCAGGGCCGGTTGTGCGGTAGACGCCGTCTGCGTCGACGACGGTGGGGTCGATGGCCGTGCTTTTGATGACGGAGCCTTCGGGGGCGATGTTGCCGGTGGGGAAGCAGACGGTGCTGGTCAGCCCCCTCTCCCGCGCCCGGTCGGGGCGCATGATGACGTCTTCCGGGGCAACGCCGTCCAGGTCCTGGAGGCGCTTCCGGAAGCGGGTGCGGCGTTCTGAGGACTCCCACCAGTCGAGGTTTTCGCCAACCGGGCGTCCCGAGACGGTGAGGGCGTTCTCCCTGAGGAGGCCCAGGCGGCGGAGCTGGCGCATCACTTCGGGGACGCCGCCGGCGAGGAAGGCCCGGACGGTGGGGTGATATTGGGGGCCGTTGGGCAGGACGTCGACGAGGCGGGGAACCTGGCGGTTGATGCTGTTCCAGTCGTCCACGGTGGGGCGGGAAAGGCCGGCTGCGTAGGCGATCGCCGGGATGTGCAGGAGGAGGTTGGTGGAGCCGCCGAAGGCGGCGTGTGTGACCATGGCGTTGTGGAGTGCGTCATCCGTGAGGAGGTCGCGGGTGGTGAGATCGGCGGCCCGGAGGCCCAGGAGCGCGCGAGCGGACCGGCGGGCCATGTCGAACCAGACCGGCTCTCCGGACGGGGCGAGGGCGGAGTGGGGCAGGGCGAGGCCGAGGGCCTCGGCCACGACCTGGGAGGTGGCTGCCGTGCCCAGGAACTGGCAGCCGCCTCCGGGGCTGGCGCAGGCCCGGCAGCCGAGGTCCTGGACGTCCTCGATGGTGATTTCGCCGTGGGCGAGACGGGCGCCCACGGACTGGATCTTGCCGGCGTCTTCGCCCTGTTCGGGGGGGAGGGTAACGCCGCCGGGTACGATGACGGCGGGCAGGGTGTGCATGGCGGCAAGGGCGATCATCATGGCGGGGAGGCCTTTGTCGCAGGTGCCGACGCCGATGAGGCCTTTTCGGGTGGGCAGGGAGCGGACGAGGCGGCGCAGGACGGTTGCCGCGTCGTTGCGGTAGGGGAGGCTGTCGAGCATGCCGGTTGTGCCCTGGCTGCGCCCGTCGCAGGGGTCGGAGCAGTAGCCGGCAAAGGGGATGCCACCCAGGCGGGAGATCTCCCGGGCGGCTTCCTGCATGAGCAGGCCGACTTCCCAGTGGCCGGTGTGGTAGCCCAGGGCGATGGGCGTACCGTCGGACGCCCGGATGCCGCCCTGCGTGCTGAGGATGAGGAATTCCGGGCGGCCAAGCTCGGCCGGGTTCCACCCCATACCCGCGTTCTGGGTGTAGCCGAAGATGTCGCCGCTGGGGGCGTTGATCACCTGTTCTTCGGTGAGGGCGATCAGACGGCCTTCCGGGCCGGGCGCGCGGGACCGGACGGTGTAGATCGAATCGTCGTCGGACTGGACGATGGCTTTGAAGGGGATGGAGGGGATGGTGGCCATGGAAAACCTCAGCGATCGGGGGTTGGAGGATTGTCTACTTCAGGCCCATCGCCTGGAGGTTTCCGAGGCTGATGCCCAGGCTTTCAAAGGGGTCTCTCTCGCTCCTGTCCTGCTCGACGATGTACCAGCGGGCGCCGGCTTCTTTGCAGGCGTCGAGGATGGCGGGCCAGTTGAGGTTGCCTTCGCCGACTTCGGCGAAGCGCTGTTCGTGGCCTTTCATGGCCATGTCTTTGACATGGACCAGATCGGCGCGGCCCTTTGCCTTGCGGATCCAGGCGGCGGGGTCGCCGCCTCCGTGCTGGATCCAGTAGGTGTCGATCTCCAGCTGGAAGAGGTCGGGGTCGCTCTCTTCAAAGAGGATGTCCAGGCCGGTGCGGTCGCCGAATTTTTCGAGTTCGAAGCTGTGGTTGTGGTAGCCGAAGGTGAGGCCGGCCCCGGCAAGTTTGCGGGCGACTTCGGAGGCTTCCCGTGCGAATTTCCTGAACCCGTCTCCACCCGCTTTGCGGTAGGACTGCGGCAGGCCGCCAATGGCGGCATATTTGCAGTCGTAGGTGAGGTGCTCATCGATGACTGACTGGGGATCATCGCGCATGCGCTCGTAGCCGGTGTGGGTGGCGCAGATGGTGAGGCCTTCGCCGTCGGCCATGGTTTTGAGTTCTGTGGGGTCGATTTCTCCCAGGGCCGAGATCTGCATGGCGTCGTAGCCGAGGGCTTTTACCTTTTTCAGGGCGGTGGCGATGTCGGCAGGCGTTCTGGTGAAGTCTCGAACGGTATACATCTGCGCTGCCAGGACGGTGCTGGACATTTTTGCTCCTTTTGTATCCGGTTGTCTCTCACAGGGATCAGAACCGCGTGTTCGGGTAATGTGCAAAAGGCGTTTCCACGCCCAGTATGTCGGCCTCTTTTTGAAGTACCTGCCGATGTTCATCGCTGACGGGAATCCCTTTTTGTTCGTTCTCTTTTGCCCACGTCCATTCGTTGCCGCCCGCCAGTTCCGCCCGCTCCATGCCGGGCAGAGGCTTCGTTTGACGGGCGTCGCCGATAAAGCGGTCCATCTCCCGCTTCAGTTCGTCCAGGGGCATGAAATGGTCCACATTGACCACGGCGATGAAGGCGCCGTGGTCCGAAGCCCACGGCGAGGTCCGGCATTCCGGTCTGTAAGCCCCCGCGAATACACTGCCCAGGCCCCTCAGGACCGAACACAGGGCCATGGCCTTGAAGAAGGTTGTGGGCAGCCGCCGGAACAGTTCCTCTTCGAAGTTGATGAGTGTTCCCCCCATATCCATCACCAGCGGCGGCTGCTCCCCGGCCGGAATCGCCACGCTGATCGGCGAGGTGTTGACAACGTCGAAAATCATACTTCCCGGTTCGATATACGTCCCGTAAGACGAAACGGACAGCCCGATGCAGTCGTGGGCCACGGCCAGCCTGGCGTAATTGCCGGCTGCGCCGACGTGCTGGTGATTGCGCGTGGTAAGCGCCGCCACGCCGCCCGCTCTGGCTTTTTGGATGATCTTTTGCGTCCCCTCATAGCACGGAAAATATCCCAGACCTCCATCCCCGTCCATCACCAGGGCCGCGGGCGCCTCGCTTACCACTGAGATTTCTGGGCGGGGATTGACGGCTCCGTCCCTGATCTTTTGCAGATAATAAGGCACCTGCCTGGTGCCGTGGCTGAAGAGGCAGCGCAGGTCGTTTCCGGTCAGAATATCTCCCAGCAGCTCCGCATCTTCCCGCGGCATTCCGACTTTCCGAAAGAGACGGACAACCAGCCGCGCCATTTCCCCGGCCGGCAGACGGATGCCGTGCTCGGGCGGATAGTTCCGCTTGTTCAGATTCATTTACAGAACCTCCTGCGGGTATTCAACATCCGCGTTTGCCTGATTGAGGGATTCCATTGGCCCCAGGGCCACCAGTGAGAAGTCGCCGTCCAGGGGATAGGCCTCCAGGTATTCGGCGATGCGCTTTGGGGTGACGGCGTCGATTTCGGCGATCTCTTCTTCAAGGGTTTTAAGCGGGGTGTTCGTACTCAGGCTGTGGACGATTTGGGAGAAGCGGGAAAGGCCGTGTTCACCGCGGCAGACGAGGGCGGTGGCGTGTTTGGTGCGGGCCCTGGCGAGGGCCTCGGCGTCGACTCCCTTTTTCAGGTCGGCCATCTCCTGACGGACGATGTCGAGCACCCGGGACACGTTTTTGGGATCGACCGAGGCGTAGAGGTAGAAGAGGCCGGTGTCGCTGAAGCCGTAGTAGTCGGCCGAGACTTCGTCGGCCAGGCCTTTTTGAACGATGGACCAGAAGAGCCGGCTGTTGCTGGCGGCCCCCAGGTAGGTGGCGAGCAGGTCGGCCGTGGTTGCCCAGGTATCGGCTTCGGGCGGAGCGGAGCGGGCCAGGGCGAGGTGTTCCCGGGATACGTTGTCCCGTTTTACCGTGCGGGTGGCGGTGTGGAAGGTGGGGGCGGGCTGTGTGCGGCCCGTCTCCTGAGGCGCCCAGCCCCCGCAGTGGGTTTCCACCGCGCGGATGATTTCGTCCCGGTCGAATTTTCCCGTGATGATGAAGGTCAGGTTGTTGGGGGCGTAGCGGCGCTGGAAATAGTCGGCCATCTGGTCCCGGGTGATGCCGCCCACGGTCTCTTCGGTTCCCAGGATGCTCCGGCCGAGGGGGTGGTCGGCAAAGATGTCCTGGATGAGTTCGTCGACGATGAGGGCGTCGGGGCGGTCCCTGTACATGGCGATCTCTTCGAGGATGACCTTTTTTTCCATGTCGAACTCATCGGGGGGGAGGGTGGATCGCATCATGTCGCTCAGGATCTCGATTGAGTCGCCCGCCCGCCCGCTCTGCACCCAGTGGAAGTACGCAGTGCCTTCCCACCAGGTATAGGCGTTCCACATGGCGCCCAGGTCGTCCACGTCCAGGGTGAGCTGGCGCCAGTCTCTTTTTGTTGTGCCTTTAAAGCACATGTGCTCTAAAAAATGGGAGACGCCGGCCAGCTCGGCGGGTTCGTCCCGGGAGCCGGTGTTGACAAAAAAGCCGAGTGCCGCAGAGTTGATTCGAGGGATGGTCTCAAAGACCAGGGTAAGGCCGTTGTCGAGGGTGTGTTTGGAAAAGGGTGAGGACATGGAGCGCTCCGGAGGTGAATGCTGTTCTCATCGTTTTGTGGGACTAAAAAATGCAAGGGGCTCATTCAGGTTCAAGGGCGCGGGGGCCCAGCGTGACCAGGGTGGCGGGAGCCGGGGGAAAAGCCTTTAGATAGGCCGGGATCTGGTCGAGAGTTACGCTGTCGATGCCCCGGGCGATATCGTCAACGGAGCGCACCCTGCCTTCCAGGAAGAGGTCTTCGATGAGGCTGCCCGCCCGTCCGTCGGGGAGGTCGCCGGTGGTGAAGAGGCGGCCTTTGAGGACGGTTTTGGACCGATCGAGTTCGTCCTGAGTAACGTCTTCGGCGAGGCGCTCGATTTCCCGGCGGCAGACGGCGAGGGTCTCATCGGCGCGGTCGGCAGTGGTGCCTGCGTAGAGGGCAACCAGGCCGCCGCTCCGGCAGGCGCGGTAGAAGGCGGCCACGTGGTAGGCCAGCCCCCGCTTTTCCCGGACTTCGGTGAAGAGCCGGCTGGAGCCGCTGCCGGAAAGGGCAGCCACGGCGAGTTGCCCGGCGTAGTAGAAGTCGTGTCCCCGGGGGACAGCCCGGAAAAGTATGCCGATGTGTGCCTGTTCGGACTGTTTGTGGTGGTGGACCGTGCGGGCGGCTACGGAGAGGGTGTACGGTGCGCCGGGGGGTCCACCTTCGACGGACCATTCGCCGAAGGTTTCCTCGATGGCCTGAAAGATGTCGGCAGCTTCCAGGCCTCCGGCAACCGAGATCAGGAGGTCTTCGGGGTTGCAGAAGGTGGTCCAGTGGTTGCGCACGCCCGGGGCGGTGATGGTCGCAACCGTTTCCGGTTCGCCCAGGGGGATGCGGCCCATCGGGTCTCCCAGGCCGGCCTGGTAGGTGAGGTAGAGGACCTGCTGAACCGGGTTGTCTTCCAGCCGTTTCAGCTCTTCCAGGGCGAGGGTTTTGGCGATCGCCACCTGATCGTCGGGGAAGGAGGCGCTGCGGAAGATCTCCGCATAGAGGGCCAGGGTATGCCGGAAGTGCCGGGGCAAAAGCTGCGCGCGGAATTCAATGTATTCCACAGCGGTGGACGATCCTCGCCGGATGCCGAGGGTGTCGAAGGCGTCGAAGATATTGCGCGCATCCCGGGAGGGGGTGCCTTTGAACAGGGTATTTTCGGCGATGCGCGCCATGCCCAGGCGGTCGGAAGGGTCATCTTTTGCGCCGAAGGTGAACCGGAAGACGACCACCGCCGATTGGGCGCCGGGCATCGGCTCGGCAACGGCCCGGATGCCGTTTTTGAGGGTGTGGCGTTCCGGGGCGGGTGAACTCATGGCGTCCCTTTCGTAGAGGTCGGATGGACCAGCGATGGAAAAAGCAGACTACAAAATAAGGCGAAGAAGGGGCCCTGTCAACTCCCGGGGACACCGTCCCGTCAGGTGGGGAGAACGCTTTTGGCCTTGACCGGGAGGGGGGCTGTGTGTATTATGCTGGGGAACGAGGGATTGAGGATTGAGGATTGGGGAAAGATGGTGCTATGAAAGTGGCCGTGGAAAAGCTGCGGGAGGTTTCCCTGGGGATTCTGACCGGGCGGGAGGTGGGCGCAGAGGACGCCCGCATTGTGACCGATATCCTGCTGGAGGCGGAGCTGCGGGGGAAGCCGACCCACGGGTTGATCCGGCTGCCCGGGATTGTCGAACGGAGCGCGTTGGGGCGGCAGCGGCCGATGCGGCTGGCAAGGGAGGGGGGGGCGCACGCGCTGATCGACGGGCAGGAGAACCTGGGCTACCTCGTGGCGCACCGCTGCGCCCGTATGGCGATGGACAAGGCGGATGGCACGGGCATCGGGGTGGTGGGGGCGTTCAATACCGGGCACTGTGGGATGCTGGGGTATTATGCGTCCATGGTGGCCGATGCGGGCATGGTGGGGCTGGTGATGTGCGATACGAGTCCCCGGGTTGTGCCCTGGGGGGGCGTCGAGCCGGTGCTGGGCACCAATCCGATCTCGGCGGGGTTCCCGGCGAGGGGGGGACAGGTGGTGGTGGACCTTTCCGTGGCGGCGATTACGAACGGGCAGATCCTGATGGCCATGGCGGATGGGAAACCCATTCCGGAGGGGTGCGCGCTGGGGCCGGACGGCCGTATGGCAACGGATCCGGAGGCGGCCAGAAAGGGCGCGGTGCTCCCCTTTGGCGGGCATAAGGGGTATGCCCTGGCGGTGATGATTCAGATTTTTTCGGGTGTGCTGGTTTGCGGGACGCCGGTGCCCGAGCCGGGGGTGAATTACGGAATTTTTATGCTGGCGATTTCGCCGTCGGTCTTTCTGGAACAGGCGGTGTTCGAGGCCGGGGTGGGTGAACTGATGGATCGCATCAAGTCGGTCCGGCGCGCCGAAGGGATGGGCGAGATCCTGCTTCCGGGTGAGCGGGCGTTCCGGGAGCGGGAGGTCCGGCTGCGGGAGGGAATCGACGTGGGTGAGGCGCTCTGGCGGAAACTGGAGGGGTTGTCATCGTGAAAAAACTGGTTCTGTTTGATATTGACGGGACGATTCTGAGTACCGGCGGCGTGGGTACCCGTTCGATGCTATGGGCGCTGAAGGCGGTGTCCGGGCGGCAGGTGGCCGTTGAGGATGGTTACTCGATGAGCGGGAAGACCGATGCGCAGATCGTGATGGAACTGCTGGAAGGCGCAGGCATCGGCCGGGAGGAGACCCTGAGCAAGCTGGAACGGATCTGGATGATTTATAGCGCAAAGCTGGAGCGGGAGATCAGGACATGCAGTCCGACGGTGCATCCCGGGGTGCCCGAACTGCTGGCGCGGCTGCAGCCCGATGTGCTTTTGGGGCTGCTGACGGGCAATATGGAGCGGGCGGCGTGGACGAAAGTGGGGCGGGTGGGGCTGGATCGATACTTCCGGCTGGGGGCGTTTGGGGATAAGGCGCCCGAACGAAGGCTGCTGCCGGAGGTTGCGGTGCGGGAAGCGGAGGCCCTGGTGGGCCGGCGGTTTGTGGGGGGGGAGATTGTGATTATCGGGGATACGCCCAATGATATTCTCTGCGGCAGGCACCTGCTTGTAAAGGCCGTGGCCGTGGCTACGGGGTCGTATTCCGCAGAAGAACTGGCCGAATATGAACCGGATTATCTCTTTGAAACCCTCTGCGATACAACACGTGCGGCGGAGGCGATTTTAAGTTGATTTTCGGCCTTTCTTTTCTCTTGACAGGCGTACCCGGTTTGGGTACCTTTCGGACCACAGCAAGGGGAGAGGCGCAGCCCACCATCAGTAGCCGGCGGGAGGGCGGTGGATTCGTACCTGCCGTGTGAAAGGGGAGGCCTGCCGAAGTCCGATGCCCGCTCCACCACGGGCAGGGGCTGGTCCAGTGGATAAGATCTGCTGGACTGTCACAGGACAACAGACCCTGTGGAGCGCTCTCCTGTATGACGCGGCTGCCCGCAGCCGGTGATGCCTCTGCCCCTGGATGCCGGCTGCTTTTTTATTGCACCGGGAATTTTAAAACAGCTTCTCAGGAGGTCTGTTATGTTCAGCGGATGCTATACCGCTTTGATTACGCCGTTTACCTCCGATAGTGGTGTGGATGAGGCGGGGCTGGAGAAGCTGATTGAATTTCAGGCCTCCGAAGGGGTAAGCGGAGTGCTTGCCGTGGGGACAACCGGGGAAAGCCCGACGCTGAACCGGGAAGAGCACAACCGGGTGACCGAACGGGTGTGCGCGCTGATGAAGGGGCAGGGCCGGGCGATTGCGGGGACGGGGAGCAATTCGACGGAGGAGACGATGCGGGCCACCGAACACGCTGCGCATGCGGGCGCCGATACGATCCTGCTGGTGGACCCCTACTACAACGGTCCGAGTTCCCTGGAGATCCGGCGGGAGTACGTGGGGCCGGTGGCCGGGGCGTTCCCCGAGCTGGAGATGATCTGTTACGTGATTCCGGGACGCACGGGCACCAAGCTGCTGCCGGAAGACCTGGCCATCCTCCACCGGGATTATCAGAATGTCAATACGGTGAAGGAGGCCACCGGCGACCTGGAGAACATGGCCAGGACGCGGGAATGTTGCGGAGAGGATTTTAACATTCTTTCCGGAGACGACGACAAGACCTGCGCCATGATGACGGACGCCAGGATCAGGGCCTCAGGGGTGATTTCGGTGATGTCCAACGTGGCCCCGGGGGCGATCCAGCGGTTTACCCGGGCCATCAACGAGGGAAACATGGAGGCGGCGGACGGCCTGGCCGAGGCGATGAAGCCGCTGTTCGGGATGGTAGGGGTGGCTTCGGAGGAGGAGACGCCCTTTGGAAAGACGGAGGTGAAGGCGCGTAACCCCCTGCCGATCAAGACGATGATGCGCATCCTCGGGATGCCTGCCGGACCCTGCCGGCAGCCGCTGGGGAGGATGAACCCGGGCGGCCTGGAGAAAGTGCTGGACAACGCCCGCACGGTGCAGCATAACCATCCCGAGATCTTTGCTCCGATCGAGGCGTTCTTCAAAGTCGATATTGCGAAGCGTCTGGAGGGCCGGTCGGTTCTGGAGGGGCTGGCGTACACAGACTCAGGATAATCTTCAAGGAGGGCCGGGTGGCTGATATCAGAAGGAGCAATCGGAAGCTGCTGGATTGGGTTGAGGAAGTAACCAGACTCTGTAAGCCCGAGCGCGTGCACTGGTGTGAGGGTTCGCAGGAGGAGTACGATCGACTTGCACAATTGATGTGTGAGACCGGCACGTTCGTGCGGCTGAACCCCGAGTTGCGTCCCAACAGTTTTCTCTGCCGTTCGGATGCCGGGGATGTGGCCCGGGTGGAAGACCGCACCTTTATTTGCACCACGAAGCGGGAAGACGCCGGGCCGACGAACAACTGGAGCGATCCCGCTGAGATGAGATCCATCCTGCTGGGCCTGTTTGAGGGGGCGATGCGGGGGCGGACGATGTATGTGATTCCGTATTCGATGGGGCCTGTGGGCGCATCCAGCTCCAAGATTGGGGTGGAGATTACGGATTCTCCTTATGTGGTGTGCAGCATGCGGATTATGACCCGCATCGGAAAGCAGGTGCTGGAGGCGCTGGGCGACGGTGCGTTTCTGCCCTGTTTACACTCGGTGGGCGCGCCCCTGGCGCCGGGACAGAAGGATGTGTCCTGGCCCTGCGATGCGGAGCGCAAGTATATTGTTCATTTTCCCGAGGATCCTTCCATCTGGTCCTACGGCTCGGGCTATGGCGGGAATGCCCTGCTGGGCAAGAAGTGCTTTGCATTGCGCATTGCTTCAAAGATGGCGCGCGACGAGGGGTGGATGGCCGAGCACATGCTGATTCTGGGCCTCACCTCGCCCGAAGGTCGGAAGACGTATATCGGCGGCGCGTTTCCCTCGGCCTGCGGCAAGACGAACCTGGCCATGATCCAGCCCACGATTGCAGGCTGGAAGGCGCAGTGCGTGGGCGACGATATCGCCTGGATGCGGCAGGGGGCGGACGGACGGCTCTATGCGATCAATCCGGAGTCCGGGTTTTTCGGGGTGGCGCCCGGGACCAGCGAGGATTCAAACGCGCATGCAATGGCCGCGCTGACCAGGAACGCTCTTTTTACCAATACGGCATTGACGTCCGAAGGGGATGTGTGGTGGGAGGATATGACCGGGAAACCGCCGCCCGGGCTGGAGGACTGGCTGGGCCGGCCCTGGGAGCCGGGCTCGGATGGGACGGCCTCCAATCCGAACGCCCGGTACACCGCCCCGGCGGCGCAGTGTCCGGTGATCGATCCGGACTGGGAGCGTCCCGACGGGGTGCCGATGGCGGCCTTTATTTTTGGCGGCCGGCGTTCCAGCATGGTGCCGCTGGTCTACGAGGCGTTCAACTGGACGCACGGCGTTTTTATGGGGTCGACCATGGGGTCGGAGACCACAGCCGCGGCTGCGGGCGCAGTGGGGAAACTTCGCCGGGATCCGTTTGCCATGCTGCCCTTCTGCGGATATCACATGGGCGACTATTTCCAGCACTGGCTGGATATGGGAGAGAAGCTGAGGGAGAACGCACCCAGGATTTTTTGCGTGAACTGGTTCCGAAAGGACGCGGACGGCGGCTGGCTCTGGCCCGGGTTCAGGGAGAACAGCCGGGTGCTGAGGTGGATTTGCGAGCGGATCGAGGGGGTGGCCGACGCGGTGGAGACGCCGATTGGCCTGGTGCCCACGCGGGAATCGCTGGACCTGGATGGGCTGGATCTGCCGGAGGCCCACATCGAGGCGCTGCTTTCGGTGCAGGCTGAGGACTGGCTGCTTGAGGTGCCCCGGATTCGCGAGTTCTACGCCCGGTTCGGAGACCGCCTGCCGGACGTGCTGGTGACAGAACTGGATGCGCTTGAGAAGCGGCTGAAGCGGTGAATTGGAGGACGCGATGGTCAGGGTTGTGATCTGCGGTATTGCCGGGCGGATGTGCGGGCGGATTGCCCACCTGGTGATGGAGGCGGACGACCTGGAGCTTACAGGAGGCGTGGAGGCGCCCGGAAATCCGGTGGTGGGGCGGGATGTGGGCGATGTGCTCGGCGGGGGCCGTCTGGGGGTTCACGTGGTGGACGACCTGGCGGCGGTGGTGGAACGCGCCGATGTGGTGGTGGCGTTTACGGTGCCCCCGGATGGGACGGTGGCGGCCGCAAAGGTCGCCGGAGCGGCCGGAAAGGCGATGGTGGTGGGCACCACCGGGATGTCGGACGAGCAGCTTGAGACCTTCAAACGCGCCGTTTCGGAGGTGCCATGCGTGTTTGCGCCCAGCTTCAGCGTGGGGGTGACCGTGCTGGTGAAGCTGGTGGAAGAGGCGGCAAAGATGATGGGCGATGCCTACGATGTGGAGATCGTGGAGGCGCACCACCATTTTAAAAAGGATGCGCCCAGTGGAACAGCGCTGGCGCTGGGGCAGGCGGCGGCGGCCGGCCTGGGGCGGGACTTGAACAGGGTGGGCCTGTACGGCCGGTATGGGGATGTGGGCGCACGGACCGGGCAGGAGATCGGCATCCATGCGGTTCGCGCAGGAGACCTGGCCGGGGAGCATACCGTCATGTTCGGAGGGACCGGAGAGGTGGTCCAGTTTGTACACCGGGCGCAAAGCCGGGACGCCTATGCAACGGGCGCGCTTCGGGCGGTGCGGTTTGTCGCCGGAGCCTCTGCGGGGCTTTACAATATGCGGGATGTGCTGGGGATTGCGTAGGGACCAGGCGCGGTCCGTGCGGACATGAGATGGCTCTATTCGAGGCGTGTTTTCGATCTGCGTTGTGAAGGGAGACATTCAGATGGCTACGGAAGTTCGCAATGTGGCGCAGGCGATAGAGGGGGGGCATACCCTGGCGGTTGCAGACCAGGTGCTGATCGATCCGGTGCCGGGAACGCTGGTTTCGCGGGTAGAGGATCTGCTGGCTGCGATTGGAGAGCACCAGGTCCCGGCGGACCAGGTCTGCCGGACGCTGATCCGGCTGGGGATGAATTTTGTCGGGCGGGATGCGGAGATTGTAGGGTACGGCGCGGATGAGGCCGAGGCGGCGCTGGACCGGGTGCTGCTGGCGATCGACGACCTGGAGGGGGAGGCCGCATCCGCTATGGGAGAGGTGGTGGGCGCGTTCATAGCCGATATGAATTCGGTGAATTTGGGCGACAGCCTGTCCGGGCTGCTGGCCGAGAGGATCGAGCCGGACCTGGACGACAGCAGTCCGGGGCGGTCCTTCCTGGTGCTGTTGAAACAGCAGATGCGCAGCGGCGTGTACTGGCAGATGATCGGGGAGCGGTACTGTAAGTTCGGCAACGATTTCGCCCGTGGGCTGGAGTACCTCCGGCATTACGGGTTCTGCCAGGTATCGACCAATCCGGTGCTGGCGGCCAAGGCGTTTGACGAGGACGATTCGCTGACCGGGGAACTCAAGGCCGAGATCGACAAACACGACGACTGGAAGCAGCACCCGGAGGCGCACGCAGACGAGATCGCGATGGCTGCCACGCTGATCGCCCTGTGGCCCAATCTGTCGATTTTCCGTCCCCTGGCGCTGCATACGGGCCTGAAGGACTACATGGTGAGCTTTCAGCTCAATCCGAATATCGCCGACGATGCGGATGCGAGCATTGAGGATGCAAGCAATGCCCACCGCCTGGCGGCCGATTTTCTGGAAGCGTACGACCGCCTGCTGGGGCTGGGCGACCGATCGGGCAAGGTTGATCCCAATATGGTGTTTAAGGTGGCGGCCAGCCACAAGGCGGCGCGGCGGATTACCCGGGTGCTGAACGGCGGCGGGGTCGGCTCGAACAATACGGTGGTTTATACGGTAGCCCAGGAGGTACAGCTGATCCTGGATGCGTTTGCAGGCAAGGCCGAGGCGGTCCGGAGCGGCCGGCCGGTGGTGCGGACCTATGAGACGAATATGGGCGGCCGGTTTGTGAGCCACCTGCGGGAGGTAGAGGCCCAGAAGATTTTCACGGCCGCCGCTGCCAGGGCGGGCGATGAGGCGGCCATGGAGATGCTGGACGCGCTGGCCAGTGCGCTGGGGGTGGACGAGGCTGAGACGGCGGGCCTGGCATCCGTGGCTGAGCAGGCGGTGGCGATCTGCGCGTACAAGTTCCTCAAGTCGCTGGACCATCCGGAGGTGCTGAGGGCGGCCGGGGCGGCCGGGCAGTCTGCGGAGGCCGTACAGGTGCTGGAGGAGGACCTGAAGAAGGCGGGCACGCTGGTGGCCCGGCGGGTCTACTGGGTGTTCTACAGCCCGGAGAACCAGCCCAGGTGGGTGAGATACCTGCAGAAGGCCTACGGGTTGACCGGGGATCAGGCGCGTGAGGTCCTGACGTCGATGGATGTGCTTCCGGCGTCGAAGCGGATTCCGGAGGATACCTACCACACGCTGGGCGCGTCGAATATGTGCAATACGGAGTTTCCGAACCACGCGCGTGCCGTCCAGGTGAAATCGGAGGAGGAGGGGTTCAACCTGGCGGATCTCAGGGATGCGGTGCTGGACAGGTACGAGCCGGGGGTGGCGCAGCGGCTGCGGGAGCTGCCCGATTTCTGCCGGGGCTACGATCTGACGCCGGCGTTGAAGTCGTTCCTGGCCGACGATGTGGGCATCGATGTGGGGAGCTGGCCGACGCGGGGGGTGGAACCCGAAGACTGGCCGGGGTTCGGAGCGGTGCAGAAGACGAGCGCGGAGTTCCAGGCGGCCTACGATACGTTTGCGGCCAGGTGCGTGGAGATCGCCAGGGAGGTCGCGGGGTAGTAGCGGGAGCGAAGGCGAGGGGCGCATCCGAAAGGGTGCGCCTTTTTTATTGGGTGCCTGAGGGAGCAACCGGGGCCCTCATGGGGCTACGCCTGAGATTCCTGCTGAGGGATGACCGGAAGCAGGATGTGCGAGGGATGCTCGCGGGAGTGGTACACCGTCTGATGCGCGGTGCGCATCTCGGCGTCCGTGCCGAACGCGTGTCCCGTGTTGGGGTTGCGGTCGAAGCGGGGGAAGTTGGAGGAGGAGACTTCCAGGCGGATGCGATGGCCTTTTCGGAAGACGTTGCCGGTGACGCCCAGGTCGATTTCGTATGGGTAGACGCTGTCCGGTTCGAGCAGAGTGGGGTCGGTGAGGCTTTCGCGGTAGCGGGCGCGGATAATGCCGTCACAGAGGTTCATGGCGTAGCCGGTGGGAGAAACGTCCACAAGCTTGGCGGTCCAGTCGGTGTCGGGGCCGTCGGTGGCGGCGTAGAGGACGGCTTTGATCGGTCCGGTGACTTCCAGGTCCGCGTCCAGGGGCGCGCTGGTGTAGCAGAGGACGTCGCCGCGCATTTCGACGGGACGCTGGTCGTAGGGCCCCCAGGGGACGATGTGGGGCGAACAGCAGTTGTTGCCGCCCACGGTCTGGACGGGGTGCTCGGGGTCGTAGACGAAGTGGTCCGGGGGTTCGTCCGGGGCCGGGTCGGGCGACAGGGCGCCGTCGCCGAGGAGGCTGTTCGCGTTGCCGCGGGAGTGGAGGTGCCACTTCTGCCAGACCGTGCGGGCAAGGGGCCATTCGTGCTCGTCGCGCCACTGGTTGGCGCCCATGATGAAGAGCTTGATGGGGGGTTCGTCGGTGACGCCGTTGTCGATGCCTTTGAGCCAGTGGTCGAACCAGCGGAGTTCCAGGGCTTCCAGGTCGAACATGGAATCGGCGCCGAAATCGATGTCGCCGGTGCGGGGGGAGTCGCTGAGGCGATGCGGCCAGGGGCCGACGATGAGTTTGCTCTGCTGCGCTTCGGGCGTGCGTCCATGCTGGCGCAGGCCGTTGAAGTTGATGAAGGTGTGCTGGGCGTAGAGGTCGTACCAGCCGCCCATGTTGAGGGCGGGCGCGGCGATTTCACCCCAGCGTTCCTCATCGTTTATGGCGGCCCAGTATTCGTCGTAGGCGGCGTGTTGCACCCAGTCTTTCCAGAAGGGGAGGCTGCGACCGGCCCGTTCGTCCATTTCGATGAGGGGCAGGGCCCGGAAGGCCTCGGTCCAGTTGTGGTATTCGATGCTTTGGGCGGTGCGGCCGTTGGTGCGCATGCCCCAGGTCATCAGGACGTTGAGCTGGAAGGCGCCGCCGGGGTAGACGAGGCCGCTGAAGTAGTCGCAGCAGATGACGCGGGGAGCGATGCAGGTGAGGAATTCGCTGCGGTGCGGCGCACTCTGCCACTGGACCAGGCCGACGTAGGAGCCGCCGGACATGCCGATTTTGCCGGTGCTCCATTCCTGACGGCCGATCCATTCCTGGGTGTCGTAGCCGTCTTCGCCTTCGCGGAAGGGATAGTAGTCGCCGTCCGAGTCCCAGCGCCCCCGGCAGTCCTGGATGACGCAGGCATAGCCCTGGTTCGCCAGCCGCCGCCCCTTTTCGATCGTGCCCTCGCTGTTGTTGTCGTATGGGGTGCGCATCAACACGGTTGGGAATTTTCCGTTTCCTCCGGGGAGATAGAGGTCCGCGGACAGGTCGATTCCATCGCGCATGGGGACCTTTACGTTCAGGCGCATTTCCACGTCGTAAGCAGGCTGCATGGGACCCCCTTTCCGGCTGTTGTGAAGATAGGACTTGACATCGGTTTTTGGGCGTTGCACATTGGCCCCACCCCTGGTCCCTCACCCAACCGGGGAGGAGAGGGGGGCAGATTACATTAAGGAGACAGGATCATGGCAGAGAAACAGGCTCGGGTGGGTTACGATGACACGCCGATGCTGCCCGGTTCGAAGTGGCGGGTGCACGATGCGGAGCGGCCCCAGCCGCGGGTTGTGACGCCCGGTACATTCGGTTCGCAGGAACTGCCGGGCCGGCCGCCGTCGGACGCGATTGTGCTCTTCGATGGCAGCGACGCGTCCGGGTGGGTCGGGCGCGACGGCGGTCCGGTCCGGTGGAAGGTCGAGAACGGCTATATGGAAGTCACACGAACCGGCAACATCCAGACCCGGGCGCATTTTGGAGACTGTCAGTTGCATATCGAGTGGGCCGCGCCTGCAAAGGTGAGGGGAGACAGTCAGGGGCGCGGCAACAGCGGGGTATTTCTCACAGGCAAGTATGAGATCCAGGTGCTGGACGGGTACGAGAATCCGACGTATGCGGATGGCATCACCGCGGCGATTTACGGAACGTACCCGCCGCTGGTCAACGCCTGCCGCAGGCCCGGCGAGTGGCAGACCTACGATATTGTTTTCGTGGCCCCGCGTTTTGAGGAAGACCGGCTCGTCAGCCCCGCCTTCATCACGGTGATCCACAACGGGGTGCTGGTCCATCACTGCCGGGAGGCCCTGGGGCCTACGGGGCACAGGCGCCTGCCGTCGTACGACGAGCCGCACGGCCCAACAGGACCGCTTATGCTCCAGGATCACGGGGATGCGGTTCGCTATCGCAATATCTGGGTCCGCCCGATCAGAGGCTGCGATGAATGAGCAGGCCCTTTCAGTTCCCGGCGAGTTTCTTTTTGTAGGCGGCAAGGCGCCTTCCAATGTCCTCGTCCGTGAGGGCGAGGATCTGGGCGGCGAGGACGGCGGCGTTGCGCGCATTGTCGATGCCGACGCAGGCGACGGGCACACCAGGGGGCATCTGGACGATGGCGTAGAGGGCGTCCAGGCCGTTGAGGGCGCCGGAGGCGATGGGGACGCCGAGGATGGGGAGGGTGGTGTGGGCGGCAAGCACGCCGGGGAGGGCGGCAGCCAGGCCCGCGCCGGCGATGATGGTTTTGAGGCCGCGGTCGGCGGCCGTGCGGGCGTATTCGGCCGTGCGGTAGGGGTCCCGGTGGGCCGAGGAAACGGTTGTTTCGTAGGGGATGCCGAGTTCGTCCAGGATCGCAGCGGCTTTCTGCATGGCAGGCTCGTCCGACTTGCTGCCCATCACGATTCCAACGATGGGGTTGGCCACGGTGTTCCTCCGTTTAAGAGATGAATGATTTGGACGGTTTCATGTTGCGATCACGGTTTCAGGCCATCAGTTCTCACGCATGAACATGTCGCACGCTTTCCGAATCGCGGCAGCCGGACCAATGAAGTAGACCTGGTCCCCCTCCTCGATGATGGTGCCGCCTCTCGGTACCACGAACTGGTTGTCCCGGATGATCGCCGCGATCACACACTCCTTGGGTACTTCGAGGTCAATGATGGGGCGTCCACTTACGTGGGACTGCCGGGGTACGATTACGTCCAGCACACTGGCGGCTCCGATACCAAACTCGAAAAGCTGCGCCAGACCGGGCCTGTCGAGGAGACTTTCGACCATGGCCGCGGTGGTCCAGGGTGCGCTGATTGCCACCACGTCGTTTTGCTCAAGCAGGTGCGTATACTCGGGGTCCTGGACGACGGCGATCACCTGATCCAGCCCCAGTTGTCTCGCCTGGAGGGCGGCGATCACGTTCTGGCCATCGTCCTCGGACGCGGCAATGACGACGTCGATGTTCTCGACGCCTACCTGCTCGAGCAGTTCCTTCTTCGTTCCGTCTCCCTGGAAGATGGGCGTATTGAAGCGTCGCTCAAGCTCATCGCACAGCGCCTCGTCTTCTTCGATGAAGGTGATCTGGTGCTCCGCCGAACGGAACATCACCCGGACCTCATCTTTTGCCAACAGCCGGTTGGCGATGTTCTGCCCCTGTCTCTTCCCGCTGATGATCAACACGCGCATATGCGTCCTCCTCAATCTCGCGATCAGTAGCCTGATTTTCTCTGCGAGCGCCGCCGGGATTTCCAGAATTTCAGCGCGATTCCCGGCTCTTGTCAGGTATATGGCGACCCCAACCAGTGTGAGTATCCCCCCAAGCACAAAGCTCCTCACTTCCAGGGCAGGCACGAATGCCCATGTTGTGATGACGCCCAGGATGGGCACCAGGGGATAGAACCACGTCTGGAACGGACGCCTCAGATTGGGCATCTTCTGGTGCAGCGGGATCACGGCGTAGTTGATGATTCCCAGTCCCATCAGGTAGCCGAAATCGCTCACCGATGCCACGAATTTCACAATCCCGGATGAGCTGAAGATGATCACGATCACCGCACAGGCAACCAGGGCGATGTCCGGCGTCTGATACCTGGGGTGCAATCGGGCGAAGAATTGGGGGAAATGCCGATCCCGACCCAGCGCGAACAGGATGCGAGCGCTGGCACCCAGGGTCACGCTGAATGCGGAAAGGCTTGCCATGATGGTTGCGGTGATTGCGGCCCAGCGTCCCCAGGCGCCGAACAGTCGGTCCGCAAAGAAGATGAACGGCACATCGCTCTGGGCCAGTTCTTTGTAGTTGATGGTGCTCATCATGATCCCGACGACCAGGACGTAGATCGTCGTGCTGACCCCAAGGGTGATCAGTATGGATCGCGGAATGTTCTTGTGCGGCTCGATGATCTCTTCGGAGGCATTCGAGATGAGCTCGAATCCGACGTAGGAGATGTAGATCAGCGCCATGGCCGGAACGAAGGGCCCCCATCCCATAGGCGCGAGAGGCTCCAGGTTCATCGGCTCGATATCGGTCATTCCGAGTATCGGAACGGCGATGAGCACCGCCAGTTCCACCAGGTTCATCACGGTAATGACGATGAGCGCTTTCCTCATTCCCAGGTAGTTGACGGCGGTGAACACCAGCGTGGTGATCAGGGTAATCAGGGCGATGTTCGCGTCGGCCAGGAAGTACGCGCGGATGGTCAGGGCGAAGATGAGTGCGTACATCGCACAGGCGAGCGTGTTGCCGATCCAGAAGAACCAGCCGGCAAAAAAAGCCACGGGCCGACTCATCGTTCTGCTGGTAAAGGAATAGCCGCCGCCGGCCAGCGGAATGGCCGCGCTGAGTTCGCTGTAGTTCAGGGCGGTGAATACGGTGATGATGCCCATCACCAGATAGACGAGGATGCCCAGCGGACCGACCATATGGGCCAGTTCGCCCGGCAGGGCGAAAACCCCCGGTCCCATGGTGGCGCCGATGCCGATCATCACCGCCATGAACAGGCCGATATTTCGTCTGAAGCTCACTTGCTCTGGCAAGGTACGCTCGCGGGTTGTGGGAACCGGGTGGTGGCCGCCTCCGTCCGGTCGATGCGCACAAAGGAGAGGCAAGCCTGATTTGTTCGAGACTTCAGTTCTGCGCAGAAAAGCCCCTTCACCCCACACCAAACCGGGGGAGGCGATTCATTGCTGCAGGCGGCGGATGCGCGCGGGCAGGTCGTCGTGCCGGGTCTCAACAGAGCGTATCCTTAAGCTGCGGTCCTCCACCGGCAGGTCCACCCTGATCCCGCCTTTTCGATGCGATTCCCGGAGTGCAATGGCCACTTCCAGGGCGGCCAGGCCGTCTTCGCCCGCGCACCGGGGCTTTCGGCCGGTCTCGATGGCGGCGGTGATATCCTCCAGGATGGTCAGGCCGGTGCCCTGCACTCTGGCGGGCAGGGGGAAGGGATATCTGGCAGGCAGGCCACGCGCCAGGCGAAACCACTCGAATTCCAGGGCGCTGGACAGGGAGCGGATGCGGCCTTTTTCGCCGATGACGTCGAATTCCCAGGAGGCGATGCCGCAGCCCATGCCCCGCAGGTAGCCGATGACGCCGTTGTCGAACGACAGGTAGCCGTTTCCGGCCAGGTCGTCTTCGCCGCTGGCGGCCTCGTCCGATTCCATCTCGCCGAAGACCCATTCGATCTCGCCCCCGGCCAGGTAGCGCAGGGTGTCGATGGCGTGGCTGCCGTTGTGGGAGAGGCTGCAGGGGGCGTAGGCCGTGACCTGGAGCAGACCGCCGAGTTCACCTGCTTCGATCAGCCGCCTCGCCCCGTCGAAGAAGGGGTTCCAGCGCCGTGCGCAGTTGACGGCCAGGGCCACCCCCTGTTCCCGGCAGACGCGGACCATGGCGTCGGCCTCGTTCAGGCTGAAGGCGATGGGCTTTTCCGCCCAGACCGCTTTGACACCGGCGCGGGCGGCGTCCTGTACGATCTGCGCGCGCAGCCTGGCGGTGGTGCAGACGCTGACGATGTCCAGGCGTTCCTTTTCCAGCATTTCCCGGTAGTCACCGTAGAGGTGGCGCCCGTCCAGGCCCCAGCGGTCGCCGAAGATGGCGCGCTGTTCATCGTGGATATCGGCGCCGGATACAAGGTCGATATTGGGGGCGGCGCGGTAACTGGGCGCGTGGCAGTAGGGCAGGAAGATGGACCCTCCCTGCGCGATCTCGTCGTCGAAGGTGCTGCCCATACGGCCCAGGCCGATCACGCCGGCGCGGTAATGGGGCATGTGTTTCTCCTTCACAGGAAGGGCGGCCGGGCGATGCCTGCGTCGCCCCTACGCTCCTGCGTTCAGGCGCGCAAGTGCCCGGTGGCCGATGTCCTTCCGGCAGTACATGTCTTTGAACCGGATCTTTTCCACGGCCTGATAGGCCCGCCGGATGGATGCCGGGATGTTATCGCCAAGGGCGGTGACGCCGAGTATCCGGCCGCCGCTGGTGACAAAGCGGCCGTTGCTTTCGGCCGTGCCGGCGTGGAAGGGGATCACGTCGCCGGAGGCTTCGGCCCGGTTGACGCCGGAGATGGGATAGCCCTTTTCGTAGTCACCGGGATAGCCTCCGGAAGCGATGACAACGCAGGTGGCGGCGCGGTTGTCGATTTCGACGGAGACGTCCTTGAGATTGCCTTCACAGACGCCTGTGAGGAGGTCGACGAGGTCGGTTTTGAGCAGGGGGAGGACAACCTGGGCCTCGGGGTCTCCCAGGCGGCAGTTGAATTCGATGACTTTGGGACCGTCGGCAGTCAGGATGATCCCGCCGTAGAGGATGCCCCTGTAGGGACGCCCCTCGGCGGCGAGGGCCTGCACCGTGGGCTGCATGATGCGGTCGTAGATTTCCTGCTGGAGCCCGGGGGTGACCACAGGGACGGGCGCATAGGCGCCCATGCCGCCGGTGTTGGGGCCGGTGTCTCCTTCTCCGATGGTCTTGTGGTCCTGCGAGGGGACGAGGTAGACGATGTGTTCCCCGTCGGTGAAGCCGGAGATGGACGCTTCCTCGCCTTCGAGCCATTCCATCAGGACCACCCTGTCTCCGGCCGCGCCGAAGACCCGATCGACCATGACCTTTTCGATGGCCTGGAACGCCGCGTCGGGTGTGGGGCAGGGGATGGCGCCTTTGCCCATGGCCAGGCCGCTGGCTTTGAGGTAGAGGGGGCGGTCCCACTCCCGGACGCAGGCGCGGGCGGCTTCCGGGTCGGTAAACGATCGGTAGTCGCCGGTGGGGATGCCGTATTTGTGCATCAGTTCAAGCGCAAAATCTTTGTCGGCTTCGATCTGCGCGGCGGCCTGCGTGGGGCCGAAGATGGTGAGGCCGTTTTCCTGAAACCGGTCCACGATGCCGTCGGCCAGGGGGTTCTCCGGGCCGATGAGGGTGAGGTCGATGCCTTCCTGTTGGGCAAAAGCGAGGAGGCCGTTGATGTCTTCGGAGGCGATGTCCACACACTGGGCCTGCTGCGCCATCCCGGCATTTCCAGGAGCGGCGTAGAGCCTGGTTACTCTGGGGCTCTGGGCGATCTTCCAGACGAAGGTATGTTCGCGGCCTCCGGCACCGACGACGAGGATCTTCATGCGATGGGCCTCCGGTTGTTCGGGGTTGCAGCGGGGAGCGCATACGGGGGCGGGGTTTGACCGTCCCCGGGCGCGGCGAGTCCCTTATTGCTCTATTTCGTCTTCGGAGACCTGGGCGATGAGGGTGCCCACGTCTTCGCCCTGCAGGATGCGGCGCATGGAGCCCTGCTGGTCGAAGTCGAAGACATGCATGGGGAGGTTGTTGTCGCGGGCGAGGAGGACGGCGGACTGGTCCAGCGCGCCCAGGTTGTCCCGGATGACGGTGGTGTAGTTGATCTTGAGATAGAGACGGGCATCGGGGTTGAGGTTCGGGTCGTCGGTGTAGATCCCGTTGGTTTTGTGTTTGGCATAGAAGATGGCGTCGGCGCGCACCTCCAGCGCCCGCTGGACGCCGGGGTAGTCCGTGGTGACGTAGGGATTGCCGATGCCGCCCGCGAAGATGGTGAGATAGCCTTTCTCCAGGTGGTGGATGGCCCTCAGCCGGATATAAGGCTCGGCAACGGTATTGATCGGAATGGCGGTCATAACGCGCACTTCGACTTTGCCCCTGGCGGTCAGCACGCCGCGCAGCATCAGGCTGTTGATGATGGTGCTCAGCATGCCGATGTTGTGGGCTTCGGCCTCTTCGATGCCCCACTGGGTGCCCAGGCTGCCTCTGAAGATGTTGCCACCGCCGATGACCACGCCCACCTGGACGCCGAGTTCGTGGATGCCGAGGATTTCATCGGCGATGTAGTTGAGGGCGTTGGGATCGAAGCCGAATTCCTGTTTTCCGGAAACAGCGCCGCCGCTGAGTTTGAGGATGATGCATTTGTATCTCATTGCGCAGGAGGTCTCCCACGGTTTGGTTGGGACGGTCAGGGTTCGCTTTAAATATAGACACACAACGGCCGGTGTCAACGAAATTCAGGGGCGAGAGGCCCGGGACGCGAAGCCTGTTGACCCTCCGGCGCCGGGTGCGGGGTCTTTGCCCTGTGAATTCGGTTGACTTTTTACGGGTTTTGCCCAATTATGGGGATCGGTCCGAACAGATACGGGTGATACGCGAAAGGAGGGCCCCATGGCTCCGACAAAGGTTCTGGTGACGGGCGTTTACGGTCTGATTGCCGGGGCGATCTACAATCGGTTCAAAGAACAGCCCGGGAAGTACGATGTGTATGCTCTGGCCCGGAGGCGGCAGCCGTCGGACCGGGCGCCGGACGGGCGGGCGCTTGAGGTCCCGGATGAACGGTTTTTCCTGGTCGATCTGTCAGACAAAGAGGCGGTGCGGCGGGCGGTTGAGGGGATGGATGTGGTGGTGCAGATGGCGGCCGACCCCAGGCCGGAGGCGGGTTGGGAGCAGATCCTGACAAGCAATATTGTTGGCGCATACCACGTGTTTGAGGCAAGCCGGCTGGCCGGGGTGAGGCGCGTGGTCTACGCCAGTTCGGTGATGGCGTCCTGGGGCTACCAGTTCGATGAGCCTTACAGGGCGATTAAGGAATGCCGGTTTGAGGACGTGCCGGACGAGATTCCGATGGTGCGGCACACCGATCCCCCCCGGCCCACGGAGCCCTATTCGGCGAGCAAGGTGTGGGGTGAGGCCCTGGCGAGGACGTACTCGGACGTGCACGGGCTGTCCTGCATCTGCCTGAGGATCGGGTGGGTGAATGCGGAAGACCGGCCCTGGAAGCCGGACCTGGCGGCGGTCTGGTGTAGCCAGCGGGATGTCGTGCAGCTTGTGGAGCGGTGCGTGGATGCGCCGGAGGAGATCCGGTTTGACGTTTTCTACGGGGTTTCGGACAACCGGTACCGCTGGGTGGATACCGACCGTGCGCGTGGCGCCGTGGGATTTGCGCCCCGGGACCGGGCAGAGGACCACGTGTAAAGGCAGGCACGCTTTCACGATGCTCTTCGGAGAAAAAACAGCTTCTGAGGAAAGGAGATAAGGATGTCAACCCTACGTCTTGCCGTAGTCGGCGTGGGTGCCTACGAATCTTCGCGGGCGCGGGGGTACCTGACGACTATTGTGAAGCTGAACGATCTGTACACGCTGTGCGCGATTTGCGACCACAGCGAGGCGTCGCTGCAGGCTGCGGGCGATCTTTTGGGCGTGAAGGCGCGGTATACCGATTTTGAGGCGATGCTTTGTGAGGAGAAGCCGGACGTGGTTTTTGTCCTGGTGCCCACCGACGGGCAGACCGTTCTGGCGCTTACGGCAGTGAGCCACGGGTGTCATATTATTACGGAAATTCCGTATGCGCTCACGCTCTCCCTGGGGGATGCAATCACAGAGGCGTGCCGGGAGAAGGGCGTGGTGTGGGAGGTGGCCGAGAATGTGTGGCGGTGGCCTCAGGAAAGGTTGAAGCAGAAGATCGTCCGGGAAGGGCTGCTGGGGAAGATCACCCATGCGCGGCTGTGGTACGCGGCCGGGAGTTATCACGGGATCAACGGCGTCCGGATGATATTGGGCAGGGAAGCGCGGCGCGCAATGGGGTATGCCCGGGCCGTTGATGTGCCGCCCTACGAGAATTACGGCGAGCAGCCCGAGACGACCCGGTGGTGGGAGAGCGGCACGATTGAGTTTGAAGGGGATGTGACCTGTCTCTACGAGATGCCGCCAAGCCCGGGCGCGCGGAGCAGCCACTGGGAGGTCGAGGGTGTGGGGGGGTATCTGTCAGGCAGTGAGCTGGTGCTTTACCAGGATGGAAACAGGGCGTCGTATCCGTTCCAGGACGTTTACGAGGAGGTCGACGGCGAGCGGGTGCTTGCGGCGGTGAAGGTGGATACGCACCCGCCCGTGGTATGGGAGAATCCGTTCAAGCAGCAGAAGGTTTCCGCAGTGGACGATGTGGCGAAGGCGGCCATTCTGAACAGTTTGCACCGGGCGGTCACAGAGGGCGTCGAGCCCGAGTACGGCGCAACAAACGCGCGGCGGGATATGGAGCTGTGGATTGCGATGCGTGAGAGTGGAGAGCGCGGCAGCGTGTGGCTGGATCTGCCGCTGGGTGAGACAACGGATCTGGAGCGCCGCATTCGCGCCGAATACGTGTGTCGGTACGGGGGCGATGCGGTCGCGGACCGGGCAGCGCTGCTGGACGCGCCGTTCAACCGGTTGAGTGTGATGTGGACGGTCGCCGGGTGGTTGTAAGGTTGCGGAGAGGAGACGATTCAGACAGGAGGAGGAAGACCGGTCATGGAGGGAAATCTGTTTTCCGGCAAAGTGGCGCTGGTGACGGGGGCCAGCAGCGGGATCGGAAAGGCCGTGGCTTTTGCACTGGCCCGGGGTGGGGCGGTCGTGGCGGCCAACTACAACCAGAATCGGCAGGGGGCAGAATCGCTGGTGGCGGAGATCCGGGCGCAGGGGGGGGACGCCGAGGCGGTCCGGGCGGATGTGAGCCGGGCCGGGGCGGTCCAGGCTATGGTGGATGGCGTTCTGGCGCGCTTTGGCGGCAGGCTGGATATCCTGATTAACAATGCGGGCCGGTGGATGGACAAGTTCTCGATTGCCGAGTGCCCTGAACGTGTATGGGATGAGATGATGGATGTGAACCTGAAGGGCGTATTTCTGTGCTGCCGTGCTGTTATTCCGGTGATGACGGCGCAGAAGAGCGGTGTGATCGTGAATATTTCCTCGGTGGCGTCGTATACCGGAGGGGGGGGAGGTACGGTGCCCTACGGCACGGCGAAGGCGGGGGTGAATACGCTTACGCGGGGCCTGGCGCGGGAGCTGGCGCCGCTGGGGATTCGGGTGAATGGGGTGGCGCCCGGTGTGATCGATACGCCGATGCAGCACAGGCACTCGACGCCGGAGGAGATTCAGGGCTTTGCCAGGTACGTTCCCCTGGGCCGCGTGGGCGAGCCGGAGGATATGGTGGGCGCGGTGCTGCTGCTGGCCTCGCCGCAGGCGGACTATATTACGGGGGAGATTATCGAGGCCAACGGCGGTTTTCTGATGCACTGATCGATGGGCTGGTGGTTTGGACGGTACTGTGATCAGGGTCCGGAGACTGGGAAAAAAGGCCGGGAAAATAGAACACTTGACACAGGTGGAAACGTGATATATTTTTAATCACCACAAAGTACAGAGAACGGGAAGGCGGCGTAGCCAAGTGGTAAGGCAGGGGCCTGCAAAGCCCTCATTCGGCGGTTCGAGTCCGCCCGCCGCCTCCATTTTTTATGGATTTTTAATGCCGGGGTGATGGAATTGGTAGACATCGAGGACTTAAAATCCTCTGGGCTTCGGCCCGTACCGGTTCGAGTCCGGTCCCCGGCACTCAACGACACACCAGTTGTCATGTCGAAACGCCTGCCTGAAAACCCCAACCTGGACCATCTGCGTAAGCAAGCCCGCCAGCTCTTGAATGACATCAATGCCGGCGACCCTGATGCTTGTATGCGGATCAATCTTCACCCCAGGTACCTCTTTAAGAATCTCAGCACAGAGGAGGTGCAGGGTCTAAGTCTTGGTTTAAGAGACGCCCAGCTTTTGATTGCCCGTGAATACAGGCACAAGACCTGGGCGGATCTGGTCGAAACAGTGAGCAATATTCAGGGTTTGAAAACCACGCCCGTCCAGCGGGTGATTCTGGAAGAAAAGCCAAATGAACTGAAAGGGATGTTATCTGAGGACCGGAGTCTTGTCTACCAGAGATATAAGTGGCTCACGCGCTGGAACAATATTCAGACGGGTTCTCTGCTTTGCTTTGCCTACGAAAAAGGGTCGATCGAGTCGATGCGGGTGATCGTCGAAGGCGGGGCTGACGCGCAGGAGCTTCAGGGTCATTTCTTCGGCCTGTGTGAAAATCTGAACCTGGACGGGATGCAACGGCTGGCTGCCATCGGGCTTGATCCAAATAAGGCGTTCAACGATGGGTGGAACTGTGATGTGCTCCACGGTTGTCTGCAGACCTATACACGCAGAAGCGCGGAGCATCTCCACGCATGTATCAATGTGCTGATTGACGCGGGTGCCAGGATCAACGATGGGCCTCTATGGGATCTGTTTCGCGGGAATCAGGACAGGCTCAGGCAGAGACTCCAGGATGATCCGGACCTCGTGAAAGAGCAGTTCGATTTCGACTATGGAAACCACCTTTCCCTGAGAGGATCAACGCTTCTGCACCTTGCGGCAGAATACAATCTGTTCTGGGCGGTGGACCTGCTCCTTGAACACGGCGCAGACCTGAATGCCAGAGTCAAGGTGGGAGCGGACGGCGTGGGTGGCCAGAGCCCGATTTTCCACACAATTGGGACCAACGGCGGAAGCTGTTTCGCGCTGTTCGAGTACCTGCTGGGTAAGGGGCCCGATCTGAGCGTGAGGGCATGGATTCAGGAGGATGAGAAACGGAGTGGCGTAATAACCCATTCACTCAGGAGCGGCATAGTGCCAGTGTACGACGGGATCAGAGAGGTTACGCCGCTGGGGTATGCGCTCTGGTATGAGAAGGAGCCAAGCTTCAGAAATTCCGGGCGAGAGGTGAAACTGCTCAGGAAGATGGGCGCGCCGGAATAGCAATACACGGTCGTCGTAATCGCCAGAAAGTTATGTAGCAGGCTTCCAGTGCTCATGTGGGAATTTTAAAACAGCTTCTAAGACAGCTTCTAAGGAAAGGAGATGAACAGGATGTCAACCAGCGAAAGCGTCGGCGCCGATGTGATCAAGCGCACCTATATCAAAAGCGATGGCCTTCATGCGTTTTACGCAGGGGGGCAAACCTACGCGGGCGTGACAGGTGAGAAGATCTTTGAAACCGTTACTTCCGAAGTCCTTCACTGGGTCACCCATGACAATGGGAACACAACCCTTGATGCCTGTTACGACGGAACGTGGTTCAGGGTTTCCGAAGACAACGGATCACACTGGACGGATTGGGGGGACAGGGTCCGTTTTGACACCGAAAGCGCCGAAGAACAGATGATGCCGGCCGGTTTCAGTCTGGATGAGAAAAACGATATCCTGTTGCGTTTTTTCCGGGGGCAGAAGGCCGACAGGAGTTGCTACGGTTATATCAATCAGGGAGCGTACCGGGGGTTTTACAGCATATCCAGGGACCGGGGCGAGACATGGAGCGACCCGGTTCAGATTGTCGATCGGGGTGAGGATTATGATGCTGTTTGCTGGGGTCCGGGGTTTGAATATGGAACGCGTGGCGGCATCCTGAACGGCGACCATTGTGTCTGGATGGAAGACGGGTCTGTGGTGGCACCTTTTACAGAGTATGAAAGACTGGATGGGTCCAAACCCTGGTTCTTCCGGGTTATCTGCGCCAGGGGATACTGGAAGGAGGATATGAGCGGCCTGGACTGGGTGTTTGGAAGTGTGATCGAGGTTGGCCTGGACAAAGCCACTTCAGGGTGCTGTGAGCCCACGATCACTGTTCTGGGGGGCAACAGGTTGTTCCTCACCACACGGTGTCAGGGCGGTGAGAAGGAGGGTCTTTATTCTACCCGGTATTCCGCTGTTTCGGAGGATGGGGGGATGACCTGGACTGCGCCCGAGCCGATGCTGTATGACGATGGGACCACCGTCTGGACTCCGGCTTCGGTTTCAGCATTTTATGAATCGTCAAAAACAGGCAAAACGTACTGGATCGCCAATATTCTGGATGGACCTGTTTTCGGGCAGACGCCTCGATATCCGTTGAAGATCGCTGAATTTGACCCGGGCAACATCTGTATTGTGAGAAACTCGGTGCGGCTGATCCAGGACAGGCCGGACGATGCGCATGAACTGGTGAGATATACCAACTTCGGAAGTTACGAAGACAGGAGCACGGGCAACCTCATCATCACGCTCCCCGAACAGTACCGGCGCATGGGCTGGGATGACATGGAGCAACCGGAAGACTTTGCGGCGGATTGTGTTCAATACACAGTGGAGATTGAGGGGTAGGATGAATCTTTCTGCCTTTTTTCCGCGGGGGAGCGCCCCGGATGAAGTATGTTGAGCTGGACACGCCGGCGTTGCTGCTGGATCAGGATGTGCTTGAGGCGAATATCGCAGCGATGGCCGACTTCTTTCGTGGTCGGGCGGCGAACCTCCGGGCACACGTGAAGACCCACAAGTGTCCGGGGATCGCCTTAATGCAGATCGATGCGGGCGCGGTTGGCGTGTGCTGCCAGAAGCTGGGCGAAGCGGAAGTGATGTGCGCGGCCGGTATTGGGGACATTCTCGTTACGAACCAGGTCGTTGGCACGCGCAAGATCGAGCGCCTGCTCAGGTTGCCCCGGGAGGCTGATGTAAAGGTGGCCGTCGACTCGGCCGAGAACGTCGAGAGTCTCGGATCGGCGGGAAAGCAGGCCGGACGTGAGATCCCGGTCGTCATCGAGCTTGACCTGGGAATGGGACGATCGGGGGTAAGGCCGGGACAGCCGGCGGTGGAACTGGCGCGGGTCGTCGAGGGCACTGACGGGGTGACGCTGGCCGGCTTGATGGGGTTTGAAGGACACTGTGTGGACGTCCCGGACCCGACGCAGCGCCGGATGGAGACGGAGCGCGCCAACGCTTTGCTGGTGGATACGGCCGATCTGGTGCGCCAGGCAGGGGTCGGTGTGCGGATCGTCAGCGCCGGAGGCACCGGTACCTACAACATGACCGGCTCCCGCTCCGGAATCACCGAGGTCGAGGCAGGCTCATATGTTTTTATGGATACCTCCTACCGGGACGTGCTCCAGGACTTTGATGTCGCCCTGACCGTCCTGGGGACCGTAACCAGCAGACCGGCTGCCAACCGGGTCACGCTTGACTGTGGTTCTAAAACCCTTGCCGGCGACTTCGGTACGCCTGCGATCATGGATCTGCCCGGATGCATGGATTGCCAGCTATCCGAGGAGCACGCGTCTTTCACCTATCCGGAGCCGTTGAGCGGGGTTCGGGTCGGAGACAAGCTGCGCGTGATTCCGGCGCACTGTTGCAGTACGGTCAACCTCCACGATGAGTACAATGTACTGAGCGGTGAGGACGTCGTGGGGGCGTGGCGCATCAGCGCGGCGCGGAAGACCCAATAGGTGAGCCGGTACCGGCGAAAGGGCTTCCGATCTTCCGGTAAACGTACTACCCCGTCGCGTCCTACGCCTGCAGCAACGCCGCCACTTCCGCATGCCCCTTCTTCTCCGCCCAGGCCAATGGCGTCGCCCAGGGCTTGTCGTCCGGGAGGCTGGGCGCCGCCCCGCGCTCCAGCAAAAACGCCACCACCTTCCCGTGCCCGTACCGCGCGTGCAGGCCCAGGGGCGTCGCTTTCATCTCATCGTCTCTGGCATTGATATCTGCCCCGTTGTTCAGAAGCACACTGGTGAGCGCGATCATCGCCTCCTCGCTGTTGTTCCACCGGCCGTTTCGCCACCCGCATCCCTGGGTCCGGTGCAGAAGCGTCTCATTCTCCTTATCCCTCAGGTTTGGATTCACCCCGTGGTCGAGCACCATCTGCAGAACCCGGAGTTTGCCCTCCCGGTTTTCGTCACCGAACCGGAGCGCCTCACACATCACTTCGAACCACTCCCGGTCCTCCATCTCCGGCTTCATCTCCAAACACATCTGCACAAGGCTCGTATCGCCAAAATACATTCCCCAGCGCAGCACCTGCTTCACTATGTCTCCGTGCCCCTCTTTCAGCTTCTCGGCCGGCGAAGGGGCCGCGTCCTGGTGGTCCAGGAGTTCGCCGATCACCAGGTAATTCCGATGCTTCACATAGGTGAAAATCAGCGGTCGTCCGCCGTTGATAAAGATGCGGTTCGCTAACGCCTCATCTCCGCATTCGTACGCCGCGTCCGCCACCGCCGGAGAGGCGTAAACCGGCGGCGTATCCGCCCGCGCGCCCCGGTCCAGCAGCAGGTGGGCAATATCAAAATGTCTCCTGTGAATCGCAAAAAGCAGCGGTACGCCGGCCTCTCTATATCCATCAGGTTCATCACCCGTCATATTCTCCGCATCCGGGTCGGCACCATAATCCAGCAGCAGTCGAACGACCTCCAGATGGCCCTGATGCGCAGCAAGCGAAAGCGGAAACACCTTCCCGCCCGGATTGGCCGACTTGACCCCATTGTGGAAATTGGCCAGGCCGGCATCCCCCTCCAGCATCTCCCGTACTCCATCTTCATCGCCCAGCGCGCTTGCAACCCAGATATCGTAGTCCGCGCCCATCGCCAGGAGTAAACCGGCCATTGCGTGATCGGACTTCTTCAGAAAGGGTGGAGCCCCACCCATGCCTTTGAAAAGGGCCAGGTGGATCGGCCGTTCTCCGTCCACATTCCGCCGGTCCACCTCCGCGCCGTTCTCCAGGAGCAAGGTCGCCATCTGCAAACGGCGCCCTATCACAGCGTGGTGCAGAGCGGTGTTCCCCTGTTCGTCAGTCTCGTGAACAGTCGAAGGGTCGTCCTCTAAAATCTCCCGGACCCTGTCCACATCTCCCCTGTTCGCCGCCCCGCATAACTCCTCGCCGCGGGAAGTTGTCCCCCGGTTCTTGCTCAGCCATTCCTCGATAGCCTCCACGACCCTCGAATGCTCCCGGTCCCGCGCAAGCGTCAGCGGGCTGGTCGCCTCCCGGTTTGGATACACCCCCTGGAGGGGGTTCGCACCTGCCTCCAGGAGAACGCGTACCACCTCTGCGTGCCCTTCGCGAGCCGCATAATGGATCGGCTTCCGCTTGTGATCCGGATGGGCCGCAGAAGCCAGTTCCGGCTCCAACTCCAGAATCTGCACCACACGCCCCAGGTCTCCGGCCTGCGCCGCATTGCATATTCCCACCGCCGTCACAAATCCATTGTCCCGCGATGGCGCCGCATCGTGAAGCCTCTTCTTCGCCATATCCAGCATCCTTATCTTGAGCCGCTTTCGAGCCGCCCGCAGCCGGTTGTTCACCGTTGCCGTCGGCAGGTTCAGGAACGCGGCAATCTCTTTGTGTGAGTATCCGCCTATGTAGAACAGCGTGGTCACCGCCCGCTCCTCTCCCGGCAACGCATCCAGCGCCCGGAGCACCCGGTCCTTCACCTCCCTGTCCTCCATCGCCTCTATCGGGTCCTGCGCTTCCACAGCCACCTCCCCCACTGCATCCATCGGAACCGTCTCAACACCGCGGCCACGGGTAAACCGCGTGCACCGCATAAACACGATCCGACGGAACCAGCAGGGGAAGGCTTCGGGATTTCGTAGTTTCGGCAGGTCCAGGTACGCGCCTAAAAACGCCTCCTGCGCCGCGTCCTCCGCCAAGTGAAAATCTCCCACCAGGGAATAGGCGTAACCTACCGCCATATCCTGGAACCGCCGAACAATCGAATTGTAAGCGTTCAGGTCCCCGGCTTGCGCCCGGGTAACCAGTCCATTCAATGCATCCATCCCACGCTCTCATTCCTGTTCGTCCACAGAAGGCCTTCTCTAAATAAAGCACCGCCTCAGGGAGAAATTGGTAAAAAATTCACCGTACTACCGAATTTTGAGTCTGTAGCCTGATTTATTCATGAGGGGTGTGCATAATTCATGAGCACACCGCCTTGATGTGTGATATGGCTCGGATGGGCAAGCTCCATACGCTATTCATAATCATCGACAATTGCAGGGTAAAGACGGCCAAAGTCAGATATGTCCGCACATTTTGTAAGCTGTGCATGGCCATCTGTTTGTGATTATCTGTCGCGCCAATCAGCTTGGCAATCAGATCAAA
>JAAXHW010000085.1 GCA_012270675.1 Candidatus Latescibacterota bacterium
CGATATTGAGGATCTGCTGGGAAACCGCGTTACGCCAACGCTGTTCCCGGATGTGGCCGAGGCGCTGGAACCGCTGCGCCAGCGTTATACCCTGTCGGTGCTTTCCAACGGAGACTTGGCCGTGCTGGAGCGCATCGTTGCCGCGCTGGACATCCCGGTGCATCGCACGATCTCCGTGGAGCAGGCGGGCTGCTACAAGCCCGACCAAAGGGTCTATCGGATGGCCACTGACCTGCTCGGTGAGGATGCCGGAAACGTGCTACACGTTGCCGCCCACGCCTGGGACATCCGGGCGGCCAGAGTGGCCGGAATGAAGGGAGCATACATTGACCGGCACGGTATACCCTATGCCCCCTTTACCGATGAGCAGCCGGAAATCGAAACCGGGAACCTTTCCGAATTGACCGCTGTCCTGGGATAACGGTCCTCACGCGATTGCCCCGGGCCGCCAGGAACAGGGCGATGGCAAGGTGATTGTCAGAATCAGGATTGGAGGATGCCCAGGATTGGGCCAATCCTGAAAATAGGAGTAATCCGGCAAGTCCTGATCCTGACAATGCTAATACCGTCGCCCTGAAAGCAGAATGAGAAGGTGTTGCAGGGCGAAAATCGGATGATATAATGCACTTCTATGGTCCGGCCGAGGTGGTGGAATTGGTAGACACGCTGTCTTGAGGGGGCAGTGGGCGAGCGCCTGTGTGGGTTCAAATCCCGCCCTCGGCACCACTTTCAGGCCTGTTGGGCCGGCCCCGTACTCGGGCATCTGGCGATCAGGGCGACGTAGCCAAGTGGTTAAGGCGGAGGTCTGCAAAACCTCTATGCGGCGGTTCGAATCCGCCCGTCGCCTCCAACCTCTCTACCCTTTCCCCATTCACATTAAGGCGCGGCGCCTTATTGCCGTCATTCCCGCTTCCGAGGGAATCCACACCCCTTTGGCCGCACATGCGCATTCGCTTGATATCGAATTCCAGATTCCCGCTTCACGTTTTCAAGGGAACAAGCTTCGTGGGAAGGACGAGGACCTATGC
>JAAXHW010000086.1:0-17737 GCA_012270675.1 Candidatus Latescibacterota bacterium
GCGCAAGAAAAAGGCCAAAAGCAAAAAAGCAGCGTGATCTTTCAAAGGCAAAGACAGCAGATGTGCAAACAAAATACAACATAATGAGACAAAAAAATATTACCATACAACATATTGTATGTGCCGGTCGCAAAGCCGTCCACAGCTGTGCCGGACTGGGGGGTGACTGCAAATCCGGGCCTGCCTGCGCCGGATGCCCGGCAGGCATGCACAGACAGGCGTTTTTTACGTAAACGCTTGTTTTAACAGACTGATAATCCGTACAATCCTCACCTGCTCGCCTCCCCTCATCCAAACCGAAAAGCCTTGACAAAGTCCTCCTGCTCATCTATATTCATAACTCTCTGTACACCATCCAGATACCTGATCAACAGAAGACACCCAATCCTCACTTGATCACCCTTTGAAAGGCATACTCCCGATGAAACGGACGTTTCAGCCCAGCAACCGAAAGCGAAAAAACAAACACGGCTTTCGGCACCGGATGAGCAGCCCCGGCGGACGTCAGGTACTCAACCGCCGCCGCCGCAAAGGGCGCAAACGCCTTTCCGCTTAATCTGTGGGCAGGCCCAACCTCAGGCTGCGCGGAGAAATTCGGAAACTCTTCGACAGGGGGCGGTGCTATCGGGGCCGGTGGATGACCGTTCGCATCTGCGACACGGACCTGAGTGCTACCCTCATTTCCGTGAGAAAGCGCTTCGGAGGTGCTGTTGTGAGAAACCGGGCACGCCGCCGGCTTCGTGCCCTCTGCCGCGAGTTGAACCCGCAGGGACACCCCGGACAGCTGCTCCTGGTCTCCATCAGGGACCAGGCCCGGGGCAGGGGCTATCGAGACCTCCGAACCGATCTCATCTCCGCTTTCAAATCCCTCGGTCTTCTCGACCAGTGAAACAGATCGCCATCTGGCTCATACGCGGCTACATCGTCGCCATTTCTCCACTCCTCCTTCCCCGCTGTCGATACCAGCCAACCTGCTCTCATTACGCCCTCGAAGCCATCCGCCGCTACGGATTTCTGCACGGCAGCATCCTCGCCTTGCGCCGGCTCCTGCGATGTCACCCCTGGGGAGGCTCAGGCTACGACCGTGTTCCATGAACGCCACGCCTAAGGAAACCGCACAATGGACAGACGGACTGTGCTGGCCTTCGTCCTGATCGGCCTGATCATCATCCTCACTCCCTATTACTTCAAGTGGCTCTCAGGCGACCGTCTCCCGCCACCGCAGGACCAATGGGAAGGCCCGGACGAAACCAGGCGCACCGCCCCTCCGGCCTCCCAGGCCCCACCATCGATAACCCGTCCGCCGGCCCGTGAAAAGCCGTCGCCCCCTTCGGACCAGGCCCCTCCGGAGACCTCGGCGCACCCCACCCCTGCCGATTTCACCCCAGAGCAGGTACTCGTCGAAACAGACCGTTACGTGGCCACCTTTACCACCCGCGGTGGCCGGCTCACCAGCCTGAAACTGAGGGACTACCGGCACCAGAACGGGGACTGGCTTGAGCTGATCAGGCCCGGCAGCGCCGGGCTGGGGCTCTCGCTGGACACCGGGTCGCTGGACGAGTTCGAGTTTGAACCCAACCGGAGCGACCTCTCCCTCCACGGCCCCCAACAGGGGGAACTTGTCTTTCGGGCCCGCCCGAACGGGGTATGGGTGGAGAAGCGTTTCCGGTTTCAGGGCAACAGGTACCGCATCGACATGGAGCTTGCAGTCTCAGGCGCGCAACAGGGGGCGAAACTGGGCGTTGGGTGGTCCGGGGGCCTGGCCGATACCGAAGCGAATCCCCAGGAGGATATCGTCTACGCAATGGCGGTCACCCGTGTCGGAGGCGAGGTTGAAACGTGGGATGCTCCGGACCTGGGGCCGGAAGTCACCCCACCCTCCGGGCGTCTTTCCTGGGTCGGCCTGCGCAACAAATATTTCCTGGCCGCCCTCATCCCCCCCGAAGGCCGCTACGATTTGAACCTGCAGGGCGTGGAAGTGGGGCAGGTTGAACACTATACCGTCGAAGTCATTGCGGACGCTGACCGGGGGCCCTTTGAATTCGGGGTCTACGTCGGACCGATTTCCTACGACCTCCTCAGGTCCCAAAACAGAGACCTATCGGGCAGGCATCGGGAACTGGAACTGGATGAGTTTATGGACTACGGCCCGTTCCTGCGGTCCATCTTCAAACCCATTACCATTCTGATCCTCAAGGCTTTTCTCACCCTGCACCAGATCATTCCCAACTACGGGCTGGTCATTATCGTCTTTTCGATCCTGATCAAGATCGTCCTCTTCCCGTTGACCCACAAGAGCCTGGAAGCCGCTGCCAGGATGCAGCAGCTTCAACCCAAACTCGCGGCTCTGAAGGAGAAATACCCCGACGACCAGCAGAAGGTGGGCCAGGAGACCATGAAGCTCTACAAGGAGGAGGGGGTCAACCCGCTTGGGGGATGTCTGCCCATGATCCCGCAGATGCCCATCCTTTTCTCCCTCTTCAACGTCTTCCGGGGCGCCATCGAGCTCAGGCAGTCCGAGTTTGCCCTCTGGATCGACGACCTCTCCCAGCCCGACCGTCTCAGCATCGGCGGCATCGAAATCCACGTGTTGCCCCTCCTGATGGCGGTCTCGACCTTCCTCCAGTCCAAAATGACGATGAAGGACCCCAAGCAGGCGGTGATGGTCTACATCATGCCTGTCTTCATGACCTTCATCTTCTGGAGCTTCTCCTCGGGGCTGGTCCTCTACTGGACCATGTTCAACATCCTCACCGTAATTCAGCAGCAGGTCATGGAAAAGGCCAAAGCGGTGCTGTCCAGGACATGAGGAACCCATTCCGTGCGACCCTCCGACCGAGATACCATCGTGGCGGTGGCCACCTCCCCGGGCGAGGGAGCGGTCGGCATCGTGCGTTTGAGCGGCTCCCGGGCCGTTGAGATCGCCGCCCCGTGCTTCCAGTCTGGACAGAAGCTGCACCAGGTCGCGGACCGGCGGCTGACCTATGGGCGGTTTGTGGTTGGGGACCGGGACCTCGATGAGGTCCTGGTCGCTGTGATGAGGTCCCCACGCACCTACACCGGTGAGGACCTCGTCGAATTCAACTGCCATGGAGGGCCCCTGTTGCTTCGGCGTGTCGTCGAAGCCCTCGTGGACGGAGGCGCCCGGATCGCCGAACGGGGAGAGTTTACCAGGCGGGCCTTCTTGAACGGTCGAATCGATCTGACCCAGGCCGAGGCTGTGGCCGACCTGATCGCCGCCCGATCCGACCTGAGCCTGCGGTCCGCCTATTTTCAGCTGCGAGGGGGGCTGAGGGTCAGGTTTGAATCAATGGCCGAAGACCTGCGCCAGGCCCTGGCCCTGCTGGAGGCGGGCCTGGATTTCTCCGAGGACGTCCAGGTCGACCCTCAGACCGTGCGCCTGCCCCTCAGTCGGGCGGCCGGAGGGGTGGACCGTCTCATCGCATCCTACACCCGGGGCAAGATCGTCCGGGACGGCGCCCTGGTCACCCTTGCCGGCAGGCCCAACGTTGGCAAGTCCAGCCTCCTGAACCGGCTTCTGGAAGAGGACCGCGCCATCGTCACCCCCATCCCCGGAACCACCCGTGACACCATCGAAGAGGCTGTTACCCTGGATGGACTCCGGATCACCCTGGTTGACACGGCCGGCATTCGCACGCCCGGCAACCCCGTGGAACGGGAGGGCACGCGCCGGTCCCGGCGGTCGATTGAACAGGCCGACCTGGTCCTCCTCGTGGTGGATGCATCGGAGCCTCCCGGGAACAGGGACCTCAGGCTGATTCAGGACCTGCAGGAGCGGTCGGTGCTCCTGGTATTGAACAAACGCGACCTGGGCAGCCACCCCACCTGGGAGGGCACGGGGCGGGAACACCGGCAAATTCCGGTTTCCGCCCTCACCGGCCAGGGCATCGACGGCCTGCGGACAGCGGTCCGCACCGCTGTTCTGGACGGCTTTCCCCCCCAGGAAGCCGAGGTGTTGACCCACGAACGCCACGTGGAATCCCTCAGGCGTGCGGGAGGCGCCCTCAGCAGGGCTGAGGAGGCGCTCCGGGCCTGCCTGCCTGGAGAATTGGTTGCCATGGAGCTCAGGGAGGCCCTCGACGCCCTGGGCGAGATCGTCGGTGAGACCACCTCGGACGCGATCCTCGACCGGATCTTCCAGACCTTCTGTATTGGAAAATAGGGGATGTTTCACGTGAAACACCAGGCCGAGGTTGGAGAAGCCGGAGGTGTTTCACGTGGAACATGGCAAAACGGTGCGTGGGGAATGGAACAGGAGCAACCGTGTTGGACGATCGGGCGTTTGCAGCCGCGGCAGGCACCCTGGGGTGTCCCCTCTCGTCGGAACAGCTCGACCGGTTTCGGCGCTATGAAGCCCGCCTTCAGGATTGGTCCGGGCGGGTCAGGCTGGTCTCCCGGGGCGACCGGGACCGTTTGAGAGAACGCCATTTTCTCGATTGCCTGGCGGTTGTGCCCTATCTTGCCCGGGTGCCTTTCCGTCTTCTGGACCTGGGGAGCGGTGCCGGGCTTCCGGGAATTCCGATCAAAATCGCCCGACCCGACGTCCATGTGGACCTGCTCGAAGCAACGCGGATGAAGGCGCTTTTTCTCCGGGATATTCGAGACGAGCTCGGCATGGGCGGTCTGGAGGTGATCCGTGCCCGGGCGGAGGGGGTTGCGCAAAAGGCCGCGTACCGGGCGGCCTACCAGGTGGTGTCCATCCGTGGGGTCGGTCCGCTGCCCCTGCTCTGGGCCCTGGCCGCACCCTTTCTTCAACCCGGCGGAGTGCTCGTGGCATTTAAAGGTCCCGGTGCACTGAGCGAGTTCGGAGACGCCCCCCCCGCCGGCGTTACCGCCACCGAGCAGGTTCTGCGCGTCCCGACCCTCAAACGGGCACGGGCGTTCGTTTTTGTGGGATTCGAGGGGGGGAAGGTTAACCGATGGCGCGCTTCTGTTGCGAGGGGCTGTTCAGAACGTGGCAAACGGGGTCGCCGTACTGCCTGGTGGTAGGGCGGTTCGCGAACCGTCCCAGTGGTGGAAACGGGCGTTTGTGCCCTGCGGACCTCTGGGGTGTTGCTGGACGGTGTTGCTGGACGGAAACGCGCGGAAAAGCCCCTTCCCCTCCGCAGCATTTGTAGGGGCCCCCTGTTGCATTTGTAGGGGCAACCCTTGTGGTTGCCCACCAGGCGACGGCTGATGGAGAACCGTGGGGTGTCAGTCCGCAGGTGCTGGGGGGTCTGCGCGGAAAAGCCCCTTCCCCCCCGCAGCGAAGGCGGGGGAGGGGGCATGACAACTGCTCAGACGATCCCGGCCATGGCTTTGGCCGTGTTCAGGAGGGCCTCCCACTGCTGGGGGCCCATTTGTTTGATGATCTGGATCAGGTGGGGAATGTCCCGGTCTGACATCTCAATTCCCTCTGTCAGGGCGTCCCGCCACCTGTCGTCTTTCAGCGCTTTGCGGATGTTGGGCCGCTCCAGGGCCTCCAGCAGCGATGCGTCCAGGAGCCCGCTGTCGGCTATGACCCGGCTGGTGATCGGGTCTGTGAGGAGTTTTTCCATCTGCCGAAAGAGGGCCAGGGCCTCTTTTTCCTGCGCCCGCTCCCGGTAGGCCGCGATCAGGAGGTTGCGGGGGTCCAGTTCCAGGGCTTCGGCCATCTGCACACAGCGTTCGTCGGAGGGCACGCGTTCGCCCTTTTCGATCAGCCCGATGTAGTTTGGCCCCACCCCGACCTGGTCCGCCAGGGTCTGCTGGCTGAAACGCCCTGTTCTCGCCTGTTTGATAATGTCGCCGAACCCCATTGCGCCTCCTGCCTCCGGTTGGTCTCCGTTTTCAGATCCTTCTTTAATATCATATCAAAACCCGATTCTGGCAAGCCAAAATCAAAGGGCACGAGCGGCCGATCGTGAAGATTGGACTTGACAACACACACTTGTATGTGTATATTCTAAGCGTGTTCTCCTTTCTCTCCCCAGGAAGGAGGCTCCGTACACAAACTTGTGTGTGTGGAGTTGGGCTGTAAAGCCCATAGAAATAAAGAGATATGAAGTTTGTGTTAATTATGAAAGCAAATTTCACATCTCTTCCCCGGTGGGGAGGGTAAGATCAGACTTGCTCTTTTCCCCTGTTTCCCCTGATCTTTATTTATTTACCCTCCCCACTTTTCTGTCCTTTTTTCTCTCCCGTTTCTCTATACTGTGCGTTGTCTGCCGGGCCCCTGGTCAGGGGGGTGTCTTCACGCCTTCTCAAGGACAGGAGATCGTCTATGGCGCTTGAGGCCGAAGCGCTTGACCTCATCAGAAAAACAGTTCAGGAATCCGTGGCAGCGGCCCAGGAGCAATTGGCCCAGATGGTGGCCAGGCAGTTCGTCGAGCTCAGGGGGGACCTTCAGGACATCCAGGAATCCCTGCGCAGGTCCGGCAACCGGCAGGCCCAGATGGCGGCCGATGTGGCCGATGTGGGGCGGACCTGCGAGGTCTTAAAGCGCCGGCTGCAGGACCTCCACACCGAGTTGACCGAGGAGGGCGCGTCCGTCCGGGAGTTTGCACACCGGCTGGATCACCTGGACCGGGAGGTGGCAGACGTTCGGCAGCGTCTCTCTTCTGCGCTCTGACGGTCTCCTTGCCAGGGAACAAGCAAGGGGCGGCCTGGAATGCCAGGCCGCCCCTTGCTGTGTGGGCCCGGGGTTCAGACCACCGGGTTTTCGAGGCGCCCGATGGCGTCGATTTCGCAGACGACGTTGTCTCCCGGTTTGAGCCAGCGTTGGGGCGTGCGGCCCATACCCACGCCCGATGGCGTGCCGGTAAAGATGAGGTCACCGGGGGTCAGGGTAAATACGTGGGAGAGGTAGGCGACGAGTTGTTGGATTTTGAAGATGAGCTGATCGGTGCAAGATGCCTGCACGGTCTCTCCGTTCAGGATACAGCGGATGCCCAGGGCATGGGGGGCGGGCACCTCGTCAGAGGTGACCAGGTCGGGGCCGATCGGCGCAAAGGTGTCGAACGTCTTACCCAAAAGCCACTGCCCCGCAGGCTTTTCAAGCTGGTAGTCCCGGGCGCTGACGTCGTGACCCACGGTGTAGCCTGCCACGTGGTCCAGGGCGTCCGATTCGGGGATATTTCTGCCTGCCCTGCCAATGACGGCAACCAGTTCCACCTCGTAATCGACCTTCTGGCTGGTGGTGGGCAGCCGGATGGCTTCGCCGGGACCGGCAATCGCGGTTGCGTATTTGGCGAAGACCACCGGTTCGGAGGGGATGGGCATGTTGCTTTCAGCGGCGTGGTCCGCATAGTTGAGGCCGATGCAGATGATCTTTTGGGGGTTGGAGATCGGGGCAAGGACGTTGACCTCGGCGGCGCTGAGGGCAGGCTCTCCCACCTCCAGCGCCTTCTGCGCCCTGTCCAGCGCAGGCCGGCCTGCGTCGAGGAAACCCGGCATGTCGTCGGGGATCGAGGGATCGGCGCGGCTGATGTCAACAACGCTGTCCCCGGACCGGGCACCGATGCGGCGCTGGCCGTCGTGTTCGAATGTGAGGAGTCGCATGGCGGGTTTTCCTTTCCCGGTAGATCAGCACGGTTGGGCGCGACCGCTTCGGTCTGGGGGTACAGTCTCTACGGCGGTCGGAGTTGAGATCAAAGGAGAGAGAAAGTTACGGTTCGGGGGAACTGGTGTCAAGCGATTTCGGGTCAACGCGGGTGAAGCAGGGGGCAGGGCACGCCATCGCGGTGCGAAATCCTTGCATCGGGAAGGTAAATCATGTAACTTTCCCGCCTGTTTCTTTGCCGTGTTGCGATGTGACCCTGTAGATGTGGAGATGCCCCATGTCCGAGTTTAAGCCGCATGTCCCCCAGGACGGGGAGAAGATCACCATGGCGGATGGCGTGCTGAACGTTCCCGACCGCCCGATTATTCCCTTTATCGAAGGCGACGGTACCGGTCCCGACATCTGGCGGTCGGCCTCGGCCGTGCTGGATGCCGCGGTGGAGAAGGCCTATGGCGGGAGACGAAAACTCGTCTGGATGGAGGTGCTGGCGGGCGAGAAGGCCTTCAACCGGCTTGGAACCTGGCTGCCGGACGAAACCGTTGGGGCCTTCAAGGCGTATTTGGTGGGCATCAAGGGGCCGCTGACAACGCCTGTGGGGGGCGGCATCCGGAGTCTGAATGTGGCGCTGCGGCAGACGCTGGACCTCTACGTGTGCCTGCGGCCGGTGCGCTGGTTCAGCGGGGTGCCCAGTCCTGTCAGACATCCCGAAGACGTGGACATGGCGATCTTCCGGGAGAACACCGAGGATATTTACGCCGGGATCGAGTGGGCGGCCAGTACAGAGGAAGTAAAAAAGGTCATCAACTGGCTGCAGACCGCCATGGGGGTCAACAATATCCGGTTTCCAGAGACCTCAGCCATCGGAATCAAACCGATCTCTGAGGAGGGGAGCAAACGTCTGATCGGGGCTGCTATTACCTACGCGCTTGACAACAACCGAAAGAGCGTCACCCTGGTACACAAGGGCAATATCATGAAGTTCACCGAAGGGGCTTTTGCAGCCTGGGGCTACGAGCTGGCAGCCACTGAGTTCCGCAAGCAGACCGTGAGCCTGAGCGAGAGCTGGGTGCTGGGCAACAGAGAGCGCGATGCGGCCATTTCGGTGGAGGAAAACGCACGCGCTGTGGCGCCCGGCTACGACATGATGCCCCCGGAGCGACAGGAAAAGGTCCGTGCTGACGTTGAGGCGGCCCTGGCGCTGTGGGAGACCCACGGCAATGGGAAGTGGAAGGACAAGCTCCTGATTAAGGATACGATTGCGGATATTACGCTCCAGCAGGTGCTGACACGCGCGAAGGAGTTCGACGTGGTGGCGACGATGAACCTCAACGGCGACTACCTCTCGGATGCGCTGGCCGCACAGGCCGGCGGCATCGGCATCGCGCCGGGGGGAAATATCAATTACGAAACCGGACACGCCATTTTTGAGGCGACCCACGGTACGGCGCCCAAGTATGCCGGTCAGGACAGGGTGAACCCGGGGTCGGTGGTCCTTTCCGGTGAGATGATGCTGCGGCATATGGGCTGGACCGAGGCGTGCGATTTGATTATCGCAGGGCTGGAAAAGACGATTGCGTCCAGGGTGGTCACGTACGATTTTGCGCGGTTGATGGACGGGGCCACGGAGGTGAAGTGCTCCGAGTTCGGGCAGGCGGTGATTGAAAATATGTAGGGACGGAGCGGGCGGGGGGAGTGGAAGTTCTGCACGCCGTGCTCCGGGTACGACCGTTGCAAGCCCTTCACGCTTGTTGCCTCTCATGGGGTCGGTCGTGGCGCCGCAGAACCGACCAGGGAATCCCTCCGGCCTCATCGGTTGGGGGAATTGGTTTGTACCGGCCATGGTCCGGTATAAGACACAGGGTGCCAAATGGAGTTCTTCACACTGTTTTCCACAATGTGAATTATTCTTAATTTTGATTCTGTGGAAAGAATGGGGGTATTACCGGGCGAATCTTTTTCTTTGAACTCAGCCCGCATCCCGGATTCGGGAAAAAGCGATTAAATTCCGAAAAGCTTGTATTTTAAAGACTTATTATCAAGAACGTATCCAGAGACGTTCACGGTAAAACATGCATCTGTTTTCTTGAAGCGCGCATGGCGTCTGTGCGTTATTCCCATTTGTTCTTGAGATATGTGGAGATCGGTGTGGAAAATCAGAGGCCGAACCGTGGCGAATCGGCGCTGAGCGGGAGGGGCGTCTCCGGTATTTTCGGTGGGATAGAAGAATTCGCTTGCTACCCCTTTTGAATTGTTCTATATTTAGTAAATTCCAGGCTATTTGCACACGAGAATCACCATTTGGCTCAGGGATAAGGATGCGTGCTTGAAAAGGTCAAAGACGATGTCGCCGAACTGATTCAGCCCTCGACGCAATATCTGGTGAAGAAGCGGTTTGGACCCGATGCCTTAACGATGATCGGGTTTGTGTTGAATCTGGTGGCTGCCGCTCTCTTTGGGGTTGATTATTTCCGGTGGGCCGGGTTGATGGTCCTGCTGGCCGGTGTTTTCGACTTCCTAGATGGGCAGGTGGCGCGCGCTGGCAGAACCGCCACCACGTTCGGGGCCATGCTGGATTCTACGGTCGACCGGTATTCGGAGATCTTCGTCTGGTTCGGCATTGTGGTCAGTTTTATCCGGGCGGGGTCTTTCTGGACCAGTTCCGCACTCTTTTTTGCGTTGGCCGGATCTTTGATGGTCAGCTATGTGCGCGCCCGGGCAGAGGGGTTGGGTGAGGAATGCAAGGTGGGGTTTATGCAGCGGCCCGAGCGGGTGGTGGCGATTGGCGTTGGGGCGCTGGTGGGCGAAATCGGACTGATGGTGGCGATCTGGGCGATTGCGGTTCTGTCGAACTATACGGCCCTGCAGCGGGTGTTGCACATCCGGAAACGGTCAAAGCCCTTGTGAAGTTGGAGGGATGGAAAAATCGGTGCATGTTGAGAGATGTGGCCCGGGTATTCGCCGGGTTCTTTTTTTGTCAGGGAGGGCGCAGCCCTTGCTCCACCCTGGGGTTCTGTGCTTTGCATAAAGGTTGAGGTCGGGTGGCCGGATTTTTTGTGACGTTTGAGGGGATCGACAAGAGCGGGAAGACGACCCAGGCGGCATTGTTGGCCGAGAAGCTCCGGAAAAAGGGTCGGGATGTGGTATTCACTCAGGAACCGGGGGGGACGGAGCTGGGTCGGGAAATCCGACACCTGGTGCTGGGTTGGAGGCCCCGTGCGGCGGTGGTTGCGCTTGCCGAGATGCTCCTGTTTGCGGCAGACCGGGCGCAGCACGTGGCGGAGGTGATCCGGCCTGCGCTGGAGGCCGGGAAGGTCGTGATCTCCAACCGCTTTGTCGATTCCACAACCGCCTACCAGGGCTACGGCAGGGGGATGGACCTGGGGCAGTTGCGGGCCATCCAGGAGGTGGCTTCGGACGGGTTGCGGCCCGACCTGACCGTGCTGATTGACATAGATGTTGCCACGTCTCGGGAGCGGGGGGGGGCTTCAGATCGGCTGGAGGCGGAGAACGATCTCTTTTTTGAACGGATTCGTGAAGGGTATCTGGCGCTCGGGCGGACCGATCCCAACCGGATCTTCCGTGTTGAGGGCCACCTTTCCGTAGAGGTGGTATCCCAACATATTTATGCAGAAGTAAGCAACCGCCTGGGGCTGGACAACAGGCTGTAGAGGGAACGCCCGGGAGGGGGAAAGCGTTGATTCGGATTTCGGATCGAACTCCGCAATCCGCAATTCGGTTTGGAGGTGCTGGATGTTTGGACCATACCACAGAAGGCTCTGGATCGGCCTGATGCTGATCGGGTTGCTGGCTTATGTAATCCTGGACTCAAGGCTGGTTAAGGGCGAAGATGCGTATGCCGCCGTGGAACGCAGCATGGAAGAGTACGCAGAGACCCTCAAGGTGCTCACGCAGAGCTATTTCAAGACTCTGGAGACGGAGGACCTCACCACGTCTGCCATTGAGGGGATGCTCGGCGACCTGGATCCTTATACCCAGTATCTTGGCCCGAAGGCGCTTGAACAGCTCCGGATCGAGACGCAGGGGAAGTTCGGAGGGTTGGGCATTACCATCAGTTTGAAGAATAAAGTGCCGGTGGTCATGAGTGTGATCGAAGGCACGCCTGCAGATACGTCAGGCCTTGTTGTGGGCGACCGTATCGTGAAGGTTGAAGGGCAACCCACGGCCGGAAAAACGCTCCAGGATGTGGTGGATGTGTTGCGGGGCACACCAGGTACGGAGGTGAGAATTACCCTTGATCGGCCGGGTCGGCCTGTGCCCTTTGATCAGGCGATCATCCGGGCGCGGATCCGGATTGAGAGTGTAAGGGTGGCTGAGGAGATCGAGCCGGGGATCGGCTATATTTCGATGTCGGGGGTTCTCGGCAGTCGGTTCTCGGAGACGACGCCCCGGGAGTTGGACCAGGCGCTCAGGAAGCTGAAGGCGCAGAACGTCCGGGGAATGATCCTGGACCTGCGGGAAAACCCCGGCGGACTGTTGAACCAGGCCGTTGCGGTTGCGGATAAGTTCCTGGGCAAAGGCCGGCTGGTCGTGACCACCAGGGGACGCATGGTCTCCCAGAACGAGGAGTATCGAACCGAAGCGCCGTCGCTGATTCAAGACACTCCCCTGGTGGTGCTGGTCAACCGTTACAGCGCCAGCGCCTCGGAGATTGTCGCCGGGGCCATTCAGGATTCGGACCGGGGACTGATTCTGGGCACTCCGACGTTTGGAAAGGGATCGGTGCAGACGATCAGATATATCGGAAGGAATAAGGGCATCAAACTGACCACGGCTGCCTACTATACACCCAGCGGCCGAAGCATTCAGTCCACGGACGCGAAGCAGGCGCGCGGGCGGTGGCGGGGGATCATGTTGACCCTTGAGGATACGCGTCGGATTTCGGCTTATCAGGTTTTGAGAATCATTGGCGAGGCCGACCGGCGGGAGGATGCGCTGGCGGAGCTCAGGGAAAGGTTCGATCTGAACGAGGAACAGGCAGCACAGGTTATGGATATCCGTCTGGACCAGCTTGTGGGCCTGGGGCTGCGTGAGCAGGTCGACGAGCCTGAAGGGGACGACCCGGAGAAGGCGTTCAAAACCGCGGGGGGCCGCACGGTTTATGGTGGTGGGGGCATTACCCCGGATGTGAAGGTCGAGCCGACGCAGCGGCCGGGGTTGTTGATTGCACTGGGCAGGGCAGGGCTCTTTTTCGACTTTGCCGTTGATTACGCTGCGACCCATTCTTTTCCGGAAACGCCTGAGGATTTCACGGTGGATGAGGAGGTTGTGAAGGCCTTCCGGGTGTTTTTGGCCGATACCTCAAAGACGGGGGACTTCCGCTATCAGACCCTGGGTGAGGTTCGGTTGCGGGAGTTGAAGGAGACGCTTGAGGCGTCAGACCGCTTCGGCGGGGAAGCGCGGGGGGCGCTGGAACGGTTGCGCGGGGTGGTGGGGGACGAGCGGGAGGCGGAATTTGAAAAGGCGAAACCTTATATCCGGCTTGAGATTGAACGTGAGTTGGCCAACCGGGTGTGGGGGGACAGGGCCAAACTCCTGGCCTCTTTAAAGGGGGACAAGCAGTTTCAGGAGGCGGTGCGGATTTTAAAAGATCCGGAACTCTACAAAAAGAAGATGAACCTGACGCTCGTTTCGAGGGAGTAGAGATGCTCAAGCCGGACCGGGTGTCTTCCGGTTGCTCGTGACCGGTCCCTTCGGCTGCCACGTCTCCGACAGCGGCCGGTGTGTAAACGTCCGTGCCCCTTCACCGCTGTATTCTCCCACGGTCTGTCCCTCTCCCTCCACGATATACTTGTAGATCACCAGCCCCTCCAGCCCCACCGGCCCCCGGCTGTGCAGCCGGTTGGTGCTGATGCCCACCTCGGCGCCCAGCCCGTACCGGAACCCGTCCGCAAACCGGGTGGATGCATTGTGCAGCACCGAGGCCGCATCCACGCCCTGCAGGAACCCGGACGCGGCCGACGGGTCTTCGGTCACAATCGCATCGGTATGGTGGCTCCCGTACCGGTTGATATGGTCCATTGCGCTTTCCAGATCGTTTACCACCTTCACCGAAACGATCTGGTCCAGGTATTCCGTCGCCCAGTCCGCCTCCGTCGCCGCAATCACCGCCTCCCCTCCCAGCTTCCGGGTCGCCTCGTCTCCCCGAACTTCCACGCCGTTTTCGCGCAGGATGCGGACCATATCCGGCAGAAACGCCTCTGCGATCTCCCGGTGCACCAGCAGCGTCTCCGCGGCGTTGCACGCCGCCGTATACTGTGTTTTCGCGTCCAGGCAGACCCGTTTTGCTTTTTTCAGATCCGCAGCTGAATCCACGTACACGTGGCAGATCCCATCCACGTGTCCCATCACGGGAATCTTCGTATTGGCCACAATGTACTGAACCAGCTCATTCCCCCCCCTGGGGATAACCAGGTCGATCAAATCGTGCAGATCCAGAATCGCCCGCACCTCCTCCCTTGCTTCCAACAGGTGCATCCAGCCCTCCGGGATGCCAGGCAGCCCCCGCGTTGCTTTCCGCATCACCTCTGCCAGCACACGGTTCGTCCGAAGCGCCTCGCTCCCCCCTTTCAGCAGCACCGCATTGCCCGATTTGAGGCAGAGCGTTGCAATTTGCACCATCGCATCCGGCCGCGATTCAAAAATTACCCCGATTACCCCGATCGGCACCGACACCCGGTAAAGCTTCAACCCCTCGTCCAGCTCCGTCGCCATCAGCGTTCTTCCAATCGGCTCTGGCTGGTCCGCCACGCTGCGCACGCCCACCGCAATTTCCTTATGCAACGTCTGTTCATCCACCTTCAACCGTTTGACCAGCGCCAGCGTCAGCTTTCCCTCTGCAACCAGCCTTTCCGCGGCCGCCAGGTCCCGCCGGTTCGCTTCCAGGATGCGTTCTGCGTTCGCCTCCAGCGCGTCCGCAATTGCCTCCAGCGCCGCGTTTCGTTCTCCCCCGGACGCCTGTCCCAGCGCCAGCGCCGCAGCCCGGGCCGTTTCTGCGTCCGCACGAATATCGTCAGCCATATCCACCTCCTGCGAATCTGCCGTCCGTATGGATCCCGTCAAACCTCCACACCCAGCTTCCTGGCCAGCCCCACGATCCGCTCCCAGACTGTCTCCTCAACCGGGACGCCCGCCTTTAGCCGCTCCTCCCGCGTCCGGTGCGACCGCTCACCCGGCGCCAGCACTTCGTCGAATCCCGGTGCCGGCGTTGTTGCTTTAACATAATCGATAAACCGCCCCACCTCTGCCTCAAACGCATCCAGCGGCCGGAACGCGTCGATCCGGATCGCCTGCACGAACAGCGCGTTGCCCGTCACCTCCGAGTTCGCACGCGAGCACCCCGCAGGCGAAAGCGCCCCCGACAGAATATCCAGCACGAACGCCAGTCCCGACCCCTTGTGCCCCACCGACCCCCCAAAAGGCAGCAACGCCCCTCTGGGTTCCGTCACAAACGTGTTCGGGTCCGTCGTCGGACGCCCCTCCGCATCCATCATCCACCCTTCCGGCATAGACTCCCCCCGCGCCAGCACCACCCGGACCTTCCCCCCGGCGGCCACCGCCGTCGTCAAGTCCAGCACCACCGGAAAATCCCGGTCTGTCGGAAACGCCATCGCGACGCAGTTGGCCGCCAAAACCCGCCCGATGCCGCCCCAGGGCGGCATCGCCAGGTCCGCCCCGTGCCCGTTGTTGGCCATCATCCCCACCATCCCCGCCGCCGCCGCCGTGGGCGGATACGCCCCAACCCGCCCCACGTGGTTGCACCGGTGCACCGTCACCAGCCCCACGGACGCCTGCCGGGCCTTCTCCATGGCAATCCGCATCGCCTCCACGGCCGTCACGTGCCCGAACCCCCAGTTCCCGTTCACAACCGCCGTCGCCGCCGTCTCCCGCTCCACCTCAACCGTTGCCCCCAGCACAATCTGCCCCGACGCGACACCGTCCACATACTGCGGCATCCGCAGCACACCGTGGGAATCGTGCCCCACCAGGTTCGACTCTACCAGCTTCCCCGCCACGATCTCCGCCTCCTCCGGACTTGCGCCCACGCGCTCGTAGACCTCCCGCCCGATTCTCCGAAGCTCATCCGCCGAAACCGTCGGCATCAGGCCCTCCTTTATCCACAGGTTTCAGGTTTGTCCCCGTCTCCCGCTTCCAGAGTCCAAACGTTCCTCCCTTCAGAACGGGAATTTTAAAACAGCTTCTTATGCCCCATACGCCGCTTCAATCTCCTTCTCATACTTTTTTACAATCTCCTTTGGCACCACTTTTTTCAACCCCCGTGTCAGCGTCCCCGTCTCCTCGCTCAGTGCCTCCGACAGCACCAGCACCTTCTGGGGGCGCTCGTGGCCGGGGAGTCCCGCCCGGGTCGCCTCCTTCAACAGCGCCTCCCGAATCCGCTCGGCAACGGCCGGATGCGTGCGCAGGGCCTCCTCGTCCCGGGTGGGCAGATCCGGAATATCAGCCTGATTTTGCGCCTCTTCGACGTTGACCGTCACCACCGGCAGGGGGAAGTCCCGCCCCTGGTCGCCGCAGACCAGCACGTGCTCGATCAGGGAGACGCGGGCGTAGAGACGCTCGAGCTGTTCGGGGTTCACAAACTCCCCGTTTCGGAGTTTGAACTGCCGGCCCAGGCGTCCCCGAAACGTCAGGTATCCTTCGGAATCGATATCGAACAAATCGCCGGTCCGGTACCAGACCTTCCCTGTTTCATCCCTGACCAGAGTCTTCGCCGTCTGTTCGGGATCGTCCAGGTACTCCTTCATCACATTCGACCCGTGCACCCAGAGTTCGCCTACCGCTCCGCTGCTGCCGCGATAGGTTTCGGTCGCCGGATCTGCATACCCCACCTCCTGCCCGCCATCATCCACCAGCTTCACCTCGACATACGGCCGCCCCACCGTTCCCACCCGCCGGCCTTGCAGGTGGTTCACGGCAATCAGGGAACAGCTCTCCGTGGTGCCGTATCCCTCAAACGTCGTAATATCAAGCACATCGTGGAAGAAATCCAGCGCCTCCGGATCGGCCTTGGCCGACCCGACAATCAGAAGCTCCAGCCGCCCGCCCACCCGATCGGCCAGCCGGCCCCGGATCTGGCCCACCACCTTCTTTCCCACTGTCCCGTACACGAGCCGGTCCGCCAGAGATGCCTGGCCCCGCGCCAGTTTCTGCTTGGCTCGAACCGCCCGCCCGATCAGCCGGCCCCGGGTGCCTCCGGCCTCGATCTCTTTGCGAACATTGCCGTAGACCTTATCCAGAATAAGCGGCACCGTCAAAAAGCCGTGGGGCTCGGAATGGCGGATATCGGTCAGCACCCGGTCCGGCGACCGCGCCAGGTCCACCGTCCACCCCTTCGCCAGGGGATAGTAGATATTGATCACTCCCATTGTATGGTAATCGGGGGCCGACTTAAAGAAGACCATAGATTCCCGCTTGCTGATCACATCCCAGATCCCTTTCACATTGGCTATAATATTCCTGTGGGTCTGCACCGCTCCTTTCGGCAGACCCGAGGACCCGGATGTATAGATCATCTTCGTCTCGTCATCCGGCAGAACCTCAACCTCGGGAAGCGGTGCCTCCTCACCGGCCTTGAGCAGGTTGAAGAACGACCGGGTGCCTTCGGCCTGGCCCTCGGTAAGCACGACCTGCGGAGGGTTTTCCAGGCGCGGCTGGATGCGTTCCACCTGGTCCTGGCTCTTGCGGTCCACAAACAGCAAAACAATCCCGGAATGGTTGACCATGTACACCAGAATATCGTCTGGAAGCTTATTGCACAGCGGCACCGAAGAAAGTCCCAGCAGGTCTGTGGCAAGGAAAATCAGCATCGGCTCCAGGCCCCCGTCGGTCAAGATCCCTATCCGCTGACCCTTTTCAAGGTTAAGCTGCGCAAGCCCCGACGCAAGCCGGTCCCGCTGCTCTCTCAGCTGCTGGTAGGCCACAGGCACATACCGAAGCCCCTGCTCACCCGGCTCGTTCGACTGCCGCAAAATGCGAACCGCCGTCCGGTCGGCATACCGTTCAAAGCTCTCGTTCATCAGTTCCTTAAGCGTCTGGCTCACGTTTCCCTCCTTTATGTTGACCGGCCGTTCCGACACGGACCGGGTTGTGGACCTGCGTACCGACCTATCGGCCGCCAAGGTGTGATTTTCATCTGCTTTCTAAGAAGCTGTCTTAAAATCC
>JAAXHW010000086.1:17900-19622 GCA_012270675.1 Candidatus Latescibacterota bacterium
CAGGAATTTTAAAACAGCTTCTAAAGAACCTGAAGGCTCAGCTCATACCGCGCAACAGCCGGAGAAAAGGGCAACACCACCACCAGAAGCGCCTCCTCCACCGTCGCTTCTCCGGCTTTCCGATACGGGTTGTGCGGCACCGCAGGCCAGACCACCCGGGCCCCCTGCGGCAGCGAAAGCCGCCAGCCCGCGTGTTCGATCCAGTCTCCGTCATCCTCTGCGGCCCGCTCTATGGCGTCTTCTCCCAACACAACGGAACCTCCGGATGCAAACCGGAGCGCCTGCCCCGGGTGTGGAATCAGCGTCACGTGTCCCTCGACCGGCACACCCGAGTTCGTCGTTGCCTCAAAAGCCAGCGTCATCCTGGTCTCGTCCCGGGGGACCAGCGTAACCGTGCAGGTCTCCTCTCCGTAGTTCAGGGTCAGGTCAGACGCATCTTCACCTGCGCGATAAGAGGCGCTCCCGGGCGTGTGGATCAGCCCTTCGCGCGGGCTGAAATCGGGGTGCTGGTCTCCCGGCGTGTGCGCAAGCAGCGAGGCATCTCCCACCGTAAACGTGCTCCACAGAGGCTGCAATTTCGCATTTCCCCCTCCAACGATCAGCCCTGTGCGGTCGTGAAAAACACTCACGAAATTCTGCCGGTCCTGCCCCCACCGGTTCCGGGGGATCTCGACCACAAAGGCGGAAAGGCAAAAAAACCAGGGGCGGTGCCGCCGGGTCATCGCCTCGTCTCCCATGCGGTACAGATGTCGTTCCCGGGCCGCGGCCGTCTCCTCGATCTCCCCCTCTCCTCCATACAGAAGCAAATGGGCCGCATAGTCGGCGGTAAAAGATTCCCCGGCCTGCAGGTGAAGGGCATGCTGCTGTGCCAGGTAGCCCCGGCCGATGGGGGAATGGCTGAATCCCGGATTACCCAGACGCACCCCACCGTGGTAGGGGTTGCGCCCGTCCACCGTCTCTGCCGCACTGCCGTCGGGATAGGTGAAATTCGCGTGATACCGGGCCGCCCGCTCCAGCGCCTCCAGAACCCTCTCGTCTCCTGACATCGCATAATAGACCCCCAGCCCATCCGAATAAACAAAATTGTAGCTGACCACCGGCCCTTTGTGCTCGGGCCACCACCCGTGGGGCGATTGGGCCTCCACCACCTGCTGCATAAACGCTGTGGACTGCGCTTTCCAGTCCTCGCGGTCAAAAACCGTCCCCGCGCAGTACAGCCCCATCGCGTGATGCGTCGGAATATTGTGCACATGCCCCAGGGCCGTCCTGGAAATACCGTCGAACCCCAGCAGCAGCGCGTCGTCCCAGCGCCGTCTCGCATCCTCCGGCATCGCCTCTCCAACCAGGGAGTACGCCCGCATCCACCGGCTGTAAATCCAGGGCATCAGGATCTGTCCCCACGTCGAATGGTCCTTCTTTCGAAACGTAAACTTCCCTTCATCGTCCTGCGCCTCAATCAGTGCATCGCCCCCCCGCACAACCGCATCCAGCACCGCCTCGCTGTGGTAGTGCGAGCTCTGTTCCCAGCTCCATGCCGCGGCCAGGGCAAGCATCACATTCTGATCCGTGGAAATCCAGGGCGCTGTCCCGAACTGGCCGTTTTCCTTTTGAGACGCCAGAATATCCGGCACGGCCGCGTCCAGCGATTCCAGCAGCTGCGGCTCAGGCTTCCAGATCGTTGCCACCCAACACTCCTTTCGGGAACTCACCGGGAATTTTAAA
>JAAXHW010000087.1 GCA_012270675.1 Candidatus Latescibacterota bacterium
TGGGGATTTTAAGACAGCTTCTAAACTCAGGTCAAGGCCGGACAATCGGCGCCAGCAGGCGATAAAGCTCATCGGCAAAGAAAAAGAGCGCAAGACATCCCGCAGCCGTCATGCACAGCGGCACCACACAGAACAGGGGCGCTTCCCTGATGGACGAATGGTCCGACGCCGTGGAAGGCGCCAGGAAAAAAGCGCGTGCCACAATCGGCATCAGATAGGCGATGTTCAGCAGCGAACTGATCATCAACACGGCAACAAAGACGAACTGATGGGCCTCCACAGCGCCCAGTGCCAGGTACCACTTGCTCCACGAACCGCCAAACGGAGGCAGGCCGATCACGCTCAACGACCCGATGAAAAAAGCAGACATGGTAACGGGCATGGCCTTTCCGATCCCGACCATATCGCTGATCTCCGTCTTGTGCAGGGCCACCAGAATCGCGCCCGCGCAGAAAAACAGGGTGATCTTGCCCAATGCGTGCATGGCAATATGCATGCTGCCGCCGATCACCCCCCAGCTGTTCGCAAGCGCTGCCCCCAACACGATATAAGACAACTGGCTGACCGTGGAATAGGCCAGCCGCGCTTTGAGATTATCCCTGGTCAGCGCCACCAGAGACGCGATCAGAATGGTCGCCCCGGCCACATACATCAACCACACACTCAACCCCGTACTGCTGAGCAGATCAATCCCGAACACGTACACGATGATTTTCATCACCGTAAATACGCCGGCTTTCACAACGGCCACCGCGTGCAACAGGGCGCTCACCGGCGTGGGCGCCACCATCGCGGCGGGCAGCCAGCGGTGGAAGGGCATCAGCGCCGCTTTCCCGGTTCCAAATGCGTACAGCGCCAGCAGCACGCCGATGACGGTATTGCTGGCCCTGCCCGAGAGAATGCCTCCCGGAGTAAACTCAAGTGTGCCCGTCAGCTTCCAGGTCCACACGGTGGCCAGCAGCAGAAACCCCACCGATGTACCGAGCAAAATGCCCATATAGATTCTGCCGGACCGCAGCGCCTCCCCGGTCCGGTGGTGCGTAACAAGCGGGTACGTCGACAGCGTCAGCACCTCGTAGAAAATGAACAGCGTAAACATATTACGCGCAAAGGCCACGCCTGTGGCGCCCGCGATGGCAATCGCAAAAAACACGTAAAACCGGGTCTGGTGCGTCTCGTGGTGGCCCCGCATATAACCGATGGAATACAAAGAGGTCACAATCCACAGCCCCGACGCAACCAGGCCAAAGAGCATGCCCAGAGGCTCAACCTCAAAGGCCAGCGCCAGCCCGGGCATCACCTCCAAAATCTGAATCCCGGGCCTGCGCCCGGCAAGCACCTCCGGGACCAGAGACGCCACAACCAGGAACAGCACCCCGCCGGTACCCAGGGTTACCGCCTCGCGCAGATTGGGTCGTCGACCCAGCAGAGCGATCATCAGGGCGCCAGGCAGGGGCAGGACAACGGCCACCAGTGTCGCGGTCGATGGACTCATGGCGCTGTACCCCCCAGAAGCAGTTCGGCGGCCCTCTGAGCCACGCCGGCGGTCAGTGAAGTTGAAATCCCGAAGTACAGGTTCGCGGCAATCAGCACCCACATCGAGATATGCATAAGCAGGGGGGCTTCCACAACCCCGGCAGACGCATCAGCAGGCTTCCGGAAATAGGCCACCTCCACGACCCGCCAGACGTAGATCAGGGCAAGCAGAGAGCCGATCAGGATGAGGACCGCAATCGGCCACCAGCCCTTTTGCAGGGCCGCCAGAACCAGGTACCATTTGCTGATGAACCCCACCGTCATGGGCACCCCGATGAGACTGAGACCGCCCAGGACGAACGCGGACATGGTAACAGGCATACGCCGCCCCAACCCGCGCATATCGTCCAGGTTGACCGAACCGGTCCGCAGCGCGATGCAGCCCATCCCCAGAAACAGCGCGCCCTTCATCAGGGCGTGGTTGAACAGGTGCACAATGCAGGCGGTGAGCCCGGTCACCGAGACAAAACTGATGCCCAGCGTCACGTAGCCGATCTGCGCAACACTCGAATAGGCAAGCATGCGCTTGATATTCTTCTGAAAAATGGCCACCGTCGAAGCGACGAAAATACCGATCAGCGACAACGGCATCAGCAAGGCGTCCAGCCGCATCGTTTCAAAGGCAAAACCGGGCCCGAAGACTGTAAAGACAAAACGCAGGAGCACATAGATCGACACCTTGGTCGCCGTTGCCGCAACAAATGCCGTCACCACCGAAGGCGCATAGGTATAGGCGTTCGGGAGCCACAGGTGCAGCGGAAACAGGGCGAGCTTGAGGCTCAGGCCCACACTCAGAAAGGCAAAGGCCACCAGAATCGTGCGGGTGCCCATAACCGGAGGCAGACGGACCGCCAGGTCCGCCATGTTCAGCGTGCCGGTCATCATGTAGAGCAGACCGACCCCGATCACGAAAAAAGTGGCCCCGACCGTGCCCATAATCAGATACTGGTAGGACGCGGTCAGCGCCCGGCGGTCCCGCCCCAGACTGATCAGAGCATACGAGGAAAGGGATGAGATTTCCAGGAAGACAAAAAGATTGAAGGCATCGCCCGTGACGGCCATGCCAAGCAGACCGGTCAGACAGAGCAGAAAGGCCGCGTAGAACAGACTGTGCCGGACCTGCGGGAGTTCCCCGGCCACGCTGGGCTTCGCATACAGCAGGACGACCGCGCCGATGATGGAGACCAGCAACAAAACAAAGGCATTGAGCGGGTCTACCCTGTATTCGATCCCCCAGGGAGCGCTCCAATCGCCCAATGCGTAGGAGATGGGCACGCCGCTGTCCAGAACGCGCAGCAGCAGCGCAGCCCCCATGGCAAGCGTGGCCCAGCTGACGAGAAGGGCGAACGACCAGGCGAGCGTCCGGCGGCGCAGCAACACGCAGACCGGGGCCGAGATCAACGGAACGACGATCAGCAGAATGGGAAGGTGGGCGGAGATCACGGCGGGTCGTCCTGGCTGAGAATCTCGTCTTCTTCGATCGTGCCGTAAGCCTCCTTAATGCGCACCACCAGGGCCAGTCCCACCCCTGTGGTGGCCACGCCCACCACGATGGCCGTCAGAATGAGGACGTGGGGCAGGGGGTTCGAATAGGCCGCACCCGGCCCGGTGAGAATGGGCACCGTACCTCCCGACACCTTGCCCATGCTGATGTAGAGCAGGAAGACCGAAGTCTGAAAAATGTTGAGGCCGATGATCTTCTTGACCAGATTGCCGCGGGCAATAACGATGTAGAACCCGGTCATCATCAGGAAGATCACAATCCAGTAATTGTACAGACCTGGCCAGGCGGTCATGATCGGCCTCGTCCGGCAAAACAGAAGAAGGCGGAGACCATCACCGCGGCGACGGTGATGCCCACCCCCAGTTCAATGAGAAAAATCCCCAGATGCTGGCCGTGCAGCGGATCGCGCAGCAGGACGCTGTAGCCCAGATAGTTGCCGCCCAGAAACAGGGACACCACCCCGGTCCCGGCGTAGAGCAACAACCCCAGCGCGACGAAACACAGGACGACCGCGGGCCTGGCGACCCGCTGTGCTTCGTCCAGACCGTAGATCAACGTGTAGAGTACGAAGGCTGCGGCGAAGATAACCCCGGCCTGGAACCCGCCTCCGGGGCCGTAATCTCCGTGGAATTGCACATAAAGCGCAAAGAGCAGAATAAAGGGGATGAAGCGCTTGGCCACGACCCTCAGAATAAGATTGTGTTTCACTCGCTATCCCTCCCGATGCGCCTGCGCAAAGACCCGCCGATCAACAACAACACACCGACCCCGGCGGTAAAGATGACGGTGACCTCTCCCAGCGTATCGTACCCCCGGTAGCTTGCCAGCACCGAAGTCACCACATTGGGAACCCCGATCTCCGACGGCGAGACCTGGAGATAACGCGGGGCGACATGCTGATGAATCGGTGCATCCGGATCGCCGTAGTGCGGCATGTCCAGGGTGCCGTAGACCAGGGCCGCGCCTGTCAACAGGACCACCACAAAAGGCCACCGGGACCTGCGGACCGGCGTTTTTTCTTCGTGGGTCGTCAGAAGAAGCAGGGTACCCAGCATGAGTACGGTCGAGATCCCCACGCCCACAGCAGCCTCGGTGAACGCCACGTCTACCGCGTCCAGGACGAGAAACATCCCCGCGGACAACAGACTGAAGAAACCGGCGACCATCACCGCGGCGAAGAGATTGCGCAACCAGGCAATGGTCACGGCCACAACGGCCATAAACGCAAGCAGCAGCATGTCGACAAGTTCGATCACGATCGCTCATCCTCCCCCTGGAGCAGGGGCTTCAGGCCGGCCGCATGCGCCGCTCTGGCGACCGCATGCGTTCCGGTGGGGCTGGTCAGATAAATGATAAACAGAATCATCATCAGCTTCACCGTCACCAGGGAAAGCCCGGCGTGGAACATCAACCCCACAAGCACCAGCCCGGCGCCCAGGGTATCGGTGACGCCCGCGCCGTGCATGCGGGTGAAAAAGTCCGGCAGACGCAGCAGCCCGATGCCGCCGACAATGCAGAAAAGGGAGCCCAGGAGGACAAACCCCCAGCTGAGGACTGCAAGAACTGTTTCCATCAGGTCCGGACCTCTCCTTCCTCATCGCCGGAAGCGGCGAGATTGCCGTATTGAACGAACTTGAGCACAGCGATGATAACGATGAAATTCAGGAAGACATAGATCAGCGCCAGGTCCAGAAAGTCCGGCCGCCCGGTGAGGAACCCCAGCACGGCGATGAGCAGAACGGTCTTGGTGCCGGCCATGTTGACAGCCAGGATGCGGTCGTACACGGTAGGCCCCAGAACAGCGCGCGTCAGGGCCAGGACCATGGTCACCAGGATGGCCGCCATTGCCGAGACAAACAACATCAGGACGCTCCTTCCACAACCGTTACGCGGCGGTCCATTTCGCCGCCCATAAGTTCTTCGGCGCTCTCGCGCGAAAGCGCATGCACGGTAATCACGTCGCCTGTGAGATCAACCGAAACCGTCCCCGGCGTCAGTGTGATGGAATTGGCATAGATGACCTGCCCCAGCGCACTTTTCTGGCTTGTTCGGACCTCCACCATGGTCGGGCTGATGGGCAGCCCGGGACGCAGAATTCGGAGGGCGACGTCGATATTGGCCCTGGTGATTGCCCACAGCAGCCAGGGCCAGTATAAGGCTGCGCGCCCGGCCAGATGCATCGGATGCCCCTCGAGGTCTACGGTATCCATGCGCAGCGCAATTGCGACCACGAGGACGCAGGAGACAACCCCCAAGCCCAGAAGCAGAGGGTTCTTAAAATGGCCGGACCACAGCAGCCATACCCCGAATAACACAAGCCCCAAACTGAATGCGTATTTCAAGACGCCTCCCCGTACTTACTTACCGGTCACCCCCCCCGGAGGGGACAGATGGGAGCCCCGTGCCCCGGCATCCGCAAAGGACCTCCGGGAGTCCTCCATCCGGCGGATCTGCACCTGAGAAATCAGGTGTTTCACCGAGACCTCGGTCCTGTCCAGAAACGGCCCGGGATAGATGCCGATCCAGAACATCAGCACCACCAGCGGGACCATCACGGCCCACTCCCGGACGGACAGATCGGACAGATTCCGGTTCTCTTTGTGGGTCACCTCTCCCCACACCACCCGCTGAAACATCCAGAGCATGTACACCGCCGCCAGCACCACTCCCGAAGCGGCCACCACCCCGAAAACCCAATTCGCCTTAAACGCGCCCAGCAGAATCAGAAACTCCCCCACAAACCCGTTCAGCCCGGGCAGCCCGATCGACGAAAGCGTCGCAATCATAAAAAAAGCGGAAAAAACCGGGACCGTCCGCGCCAATCCTCCGAAATCGGAAATCCGACGGGTGTGGCGGCGCTCGTAGATCATCCCCACAATCAAAAACAGCGCCCCGGTGGAGAGCCCGTGGTTCACCATCTGAATAATCCCGCCCTGCATCCCCTGCGCGTTCAGCGCAAAAATCCCCAGCACCACAAACCCCAGGTGGCTCACACTGGAATAGGCCACCAGCTTCTTCACATCGGTCTGCACCATCGCCACCAGCGCCCCGTACACGATGCCGATCACCGACAGCACCATAATATGCGGCGTAAAATAGGCCGACGCCAGCGGAAAAAGCGGCAGACAGAACCGGATCAACCCGTAGGTCCCCATCTTCAAAAGCACGCCTGCCAGAATCACGCTCCCCGCTGTGGGCGCCTCCACGTGTGCGTCCGGCAGCCAGGTGTGAAACGGAAAGAGGGGCACCTTGATTGCGAAACTCAGGAAAAACGCCAGGAAAAGCCAGTACTGCGCGTCCCGGGCAACGGAAAACCGGTAAAGCGCCAGCAGATCGAACGTATAGGTCCCCGTCTCTCCCCCGTGCAGAAAATAAAGATAGATAATCGCCACCAGCATCAGCAGGCTGCCCGCCAGGGTAAAGAGCACGAACTTGACCGTCGCGTAGATCCGGCGCGCGCCCCCCCACACCCCGATCAGCAGGTACATCGGGATCAGCATCGCCTCCCAGAAGACGTAAAACAGAAACAGGTCCAGCGCGCAGAACACCCCCAGCATCCCCGTCTCCAGAACCAGCATCGCGGCCATATACTCCCGCACGCGGGTCGCAATCGACTTCCACGACGCCAGGATCGACACCGACATCAGCAGCGTCGTAATCAGGACCAGCAGCAGGCTGATCCCGTCCACCCCCACGAAATACCGGATGCCCATACCCTCGATCCAGGGGACCTTCACCGCAAACTGCATCCGCGGTGTATCTGCCCGGAAACCCGTATAGAGAAAAATCGACAGCACAAAGGTGATCAGGGAGACCAGCAGGGCGAATACCCGGCAAAAACCGTCCCGTCCCCGGCCGACCAGCATAATCACCACCGCGCCCGCCAGAGGGGTAAAGATCACAAGCGAAATCAAAAAATCGGACATCATCTCAAATCGTCACCAGGTAAAGCATCACCACCACACCCAGCGTCATCCACAGCGCGTACGTCGGCGCGCGCCCCGTCTGCAACCGGGTCGAAAGCCAGCTGACCCCCACCACAAAATAGCCCAGCCCATTGGCGATACCGTCCACAACAAACGTATCGAAAATACGCCACAGCCCCAGCGAAAGCCGGTGAATCGGCCTCACCACCAGCGTGTGGTAGACCTCGTCCACGTACCACTTGTTCTCCAGCAGCCCGTACAGCGGGTTGGCCGACCCGGCCCCCAGCGCTCCGGCCCGGTGCATCAGCAGCGCAATCACAAACCCCACGACCCCGGCAGCCACCGAAACGCCCACCAGAACGAGATTGAGTTCGTGCACTGCGTATTCCGGCGCCAGCAGCGGCCCCAGAAAATGGTTCACCCACCCCTCGCCCATCGGGTAGCCGGCAAAGCCCGCAAGCACCGACCCGATCGCCAGCACGATCAGCGGCACCGTCATATTCGCCGGCGACTCGTGCGCGTGGTCGTACAGGTGCGGGTCTCTGGGCGACCCGAAAAACGTCATAAAAATCAGCCGGAACATGTAAAACGACGTCATCGCCGCCCCAACCACACCCAGCGCCCACATGAACATATGCCCGGGAACCTGCGCGTGAAAGGCCCCGGCCAGAATCTCGTCCTTGCTCCAGAACCCGGCAAACGGCGGGATGCCCGCAATCGCCACCGTCCCGATCACGAACGTCCAGCCCGTAATCTTCATCTTCCCCATCAGCCCGCCGAACTTCCGCATATCCAGCTCGTCCGCCATCGCGTGCATCACACTGCCCGCCGCCAAAAACATCAGCCCCTTGAAAAATGCGTGTGTGAACAGGTGAAAAATGCCCGCCGTATAGGCCCCCACGCCCACACCGATAAACATATAGCCCAGCTGGCTTACCGTGGAATAGGCCAGCACCCGCTTGATATCCGTATTGACCAGGGCGATCATCGCCGCCAGAAGCGCCGTAAAAACGCCCACCCAGGCCACCACCGCGCCCGCCGTGGGCGCCATCGAATACAGCACGTGCGACCGGGCCACCATATAGACCCCGGCCGTCACCATCGTCGCTGCATGGATCAGCGAACTCACCGGCGTGGGGCCCTCCATCGCGTCCGGCAGCCACACGTAAAGCGGGAACTGCGCGGACTTCCCGCACGCCCCCAGAAACAGCAGCAGCGCAATCGCTGTGGCCACACCCGTCGACAGCGTCTCCGCCTTTGCGAAAACCTCCCCGTAGCTCACCGTCCCCAGGTGCACCACCATCAAAAAGATGCCGATCAGGAACCCGAAGTCCCCGATCCGGTTCACCACAAACGCCTTCTTCCCCGCGTCCGACGCTGCTTTCCTCTCGTACCAGAACCCGATCAACAGATAAGAACAAAGCCCCACGCCCTCCCAGCCCACAAACATCAACAGGTAATTGTTTGCCAGCACCAGCACCAGCATCGAAAAAACAAACAGGTTCAAATAGGTATAAAACCGCGCGAATCCCCGGTCCCCGTGCATGTAGCCGAACGAATAGACATGGATAAAAAACGAAACCGTCGTCACCGTCACAATCATCATCGCCGAAAGCGCATCCACCTGGAAGCCCACGGCCGCCTTGAACGTTCCCGCAGCGATCCACACATACACATCCTCGTTGAGCGTCTCGCCGCCCACCACTGCCGCCAGCACCCGCAGCGACAGCACCCACGAAAGCCCCACCATCAGCGTACCCACATACCCGGCCGCCCGCCTCAGACGGCTGCCGAACAGCCCGTTCACACATGCCCCGAAGAGGGGGAACAGCACAATCAAAATCACCCAGGTCAGCATCGTCATCCTGTCTCAATCACCATTTCAAAAGATTCACCTCTCCCACATCCACCGTCTCCCGGTTCCGGAACAACGCAATAATAATCGCCAGCCCCACCGCTACCTCTGCGGCCGCAACCGCCATCACAAAGAACACGAACACCTGTCCGGACCCCTCGCCCAGGTGCCGTGCAAAGGCCACAAACAGGAGGTTCACCGCGTTGAGCATCAACTCGATGCACATAAAAATCACGATCGCGTTGCGCCGCGTAAGCACCCCCGCCACCCCGATCGCAAACAGGACCGCGCTCAAAATCATATAATAAGAGACCGGTACTGACATGGCTTTCCCGACGTTAAACCCTTACAGCTTCTTCTTCTGCGCCGGCCTGTCCCGCTTCACCAGCACAATAACCCCGATGAGGGCCACCAGCAGAATCACCGAAACCACCTCAAACGGAAACAGATAATCCGTATAGAGCAGTTCCCCGATATAGCGCACGTTTCCCGTGACCATCTCCTCCTCCGACGCCCCCGGGGACGCGCCCAGCTGCCGCCCTGCCAGAACCCCCAGCTGGACCACCAGAATCACCATCAACAAAACAACGGAGGCCCGCCGGTAGGTCCCGCCTGCCGGCTCCAGCGCCTCCGCGTGTCCCAGGTTCAACAGCATAATCACAAACAGAAACAGGACCATAATAGCGCCCGCATACACAATCACCTGTACCGCCGCCAGGAAGTGTGCGTCCAGCAAAACAAAAAGCCCTGCCAGGGCGAAAAGGGTCGCCACCAGCGACAGGGCGCTGTACACGGGATTCCGGAACAGAACCAGAAGCAGGGCCGAAACAATGGCAACAAAAGCGAACAGAAAGAAGAAAACCGCCTCCATCGTCCCTCCCGCCGGTGCGCCCTTATCGGGTCAGAGTAAGCACCAGACCGGTTATGAACACGTTCACCAGCGCCAGGGGGAGCAAAACCTTCCATCCCAGCCGCATCACCTGATCGTAACGAAAACGGGGCAGGGTCCAGCGTACCCACAGAAACAGAAACAGGAAAAACGCCGTCTTAACCGTAAACGCCGCCACCATCAGCAGACTGGCGCCCAGGCCCGTATCGCCCGGCACCACCAGCCAGGGCACGTGCCAGCCCCCGAAAAACAGCGTGGCGATCACCGCCGAAGCAGTAATCATATGGACGTACTCGGCCATGAAAAACATGGCGAACTTCATACTGCTGTACTCGGCATGGTACCCGGCCACCAGTTCCTGCTCCGATTCGGGCAGGTCGAACGGCAGCCGGTTGCTCTCTGCAAACGCCGCCACGGTAAAAAGCACAAACGCCAGGGGCTGGGTGAACACATTCCACCGGGGCAGGACCTCGAAGAGGGTCTGTGTCGCCTGAACCGCCACCACATCGCTCAACCGCAGCGACCCCGTCATCAGCAGTACGCCCACCAGCGACAGACCCAGCGCCAGTTCGTAACTGATCATCTGTGCCGATGCCCGCAGCCCCCCCAGCAGCGCATACTTGTTGTTGGACGCCCACCCCCCCAGCACGACCCCGTACACGCCCAGAGAGGCCAGCGCCAGAATGTAGAGAATACCGATATCCAGATCCGCAATCTGCAGCTGAACCTCCCGCCCGAAAAGGGAGATCGTATGCCCAAACGGCACCACTGCAAACCCCATCAGCGCGGGCACCAGAATCGCGGGCGGAGCGGCCAGATAGACCACCCGGTTCACGTGGTGGGGAATCACATCCTCCTTGAACAGGAACTTGAGCCCGTCGGCAATCGGCTGCAAAAGCCCCCAGGGCCCCACCCGGTTCGGCCCCAGCCGGTTCTGGATATAAGCGCTCACCTTCCGCTCTGCCAGCACCAGATAGGCCACTGTCCCCAGCAGAACGCCTGTTACCACCGCCACCTTGATCAGGCTCTCAAGCGCGTATGCCATGTGCCCCTATGCCTCTGCTGTTTGCGCTGTTGCAAGCGCACACCCCTGCGCGCCCACCGCGTCAATACCCTCAAAGGCCCTCACCCGCTCCGCCAGGCCGCCCATCACCTCCTGGATGCTTGCGTACTCAAACCCGCCATCCAGCACATTGGCCACATCCCGCAGGACCTCCCAGTCCGCCCGCGCATCGCCCGGAGGATCAAACGCGGGCCGGATCTGCTGCACCCGGCCGGCAAAATTGGTGAAGGTCCCCTCTTTTTCGGCAAACGCCGCACCGGGCAGCACCACATCGGCCAGTCGCGTCAGATCGTTTGCCAGAATATCCTGAACCACCAGAAATACCAGGGCGCCCAGGGCATCCTGCTCCGGTTCCGACACCGCCTCCAGGGGGTCTCCGCCCAGGCAGTAAAGCGCCTTGATCCGCCCCTCCCGGATGCCCTTCCAGACCTCGGACGCATCCACAACCGAAAGCCCCAGCCCCTCCAGCACCTCGCGTGCGCCCCGGGTATTGGGCGACTTATCCGCATGAATGGTAAACCCGCTCTTGAACACCACGTCGCCTTCCGAACGGACCTTCGAACGCAGGGCAACCTGCGTACCCTTGAGCACGTCTTTGACCAGCCTCCCGAAAAGGAAATTTTCCTCGTTGGTCAAATGTCCCGAAGCGATCCCCGCAATCGCCCCCTCGCCATACGCCTCCCGCACCTTTTCAAACCCTTCCGCCACACGCTCAAGCGCCGCTGTCCACAGCACCAGGTCCGGCTCCTCCCCGCCTCCCGTAAGGGGGAAAAGCAACCGGTCGTCGCTGTGCACGTAGCCCCATCCGTGGCGCCCGTCGTCACACATCCAGTAATCGTTCACCTCCAGGTTTTCTCGGGGCACAAGCCGGTAAATCCGTTCCCTGTTGATATCCGCCCGGATGTTGCACCCCGTGCTGCATCCCGGGCAGATCGTATCCACACCCTTCAGGAACCAGACCCGCTGCTTGAACAGGAAATCCTTATCCAGCAACGCGCCCACCGGACAGATATCCACCGTATTCCCCGACAGCCGGTTGTCCAGCCGCTCTCCCGGAAACACATCGACCTCGTTGTGCACCCCCCGGTTGAAATACCCCAGTTCGCTCGTCCCTGAAACCTCATCGCAGAACCGGATGCAGCGCGTACACCGGATGCAGCGGTCTGAATAGAGCAACACATGTTTGCCGATATCCTTCTTTGGCTGCACCGACTTCTGCTCGTGAAACCGGCTTCGGTCGGGACCGTAGGTGTAGCTGTAGTCCTGCAAATCGCACTCCCCGGCCTGGTCGCACACCGGACAGTCCAGCGGATGGTTGATCAGGAGAAACTCCATCACCGCGTTCTGACTCTGCTTCACAACCTCCGTCTGCGTCTCCACCACCATCCCTTCGGCCGGCATCGCCGTACACGCAGGCATCAGACCGCGCCGCCCGCCCGCCTCGATCTCCACCAGGCACATCCGGCAGTTCGCAGGTGCGCTCAACCCCGGATGGTAGCAGTAGTGGGGGATGTAGATCCCCTGGTCAAGCGCCGCCTTCAGCACGTCCTTGCCCGGCACCGCCTCGATCTCTTTGCCGTCTATTGTAAAAGTCGCCATCGGTGATCACCCCGGGACCTTGTCCGGTTCGTTCTGGCCAATCGGACACCCGCCCCCTTCGATATGGGCCTCAAACTCGCTGCGGAAGGTCTGCACAAATCCGTGAATCGGATACGCAAACGCCGCCCCGAACGGACAGATCGTTGTAAAGGGCCCCAGGAAGGGCGAGACATTATTCGCCACGTCCACCAGCGTATCCAGGTCCTCGGCCCGCCCCTGCCCGTGTTCGATTCGCCAGAGGATATCCCGCGCCCACGGGCACCCCTCCCGGCAGGGCGTACACTGCCCACACGACTCGTGGGCGAAAAAGTGCATCAGATTCAACAGCGCATCCACCATACAGGTCGTATCGTCCATCACAATCACCCCGCCTGTCCCGAACATCCCCCTGAACTCACCCCTGCCGGGAAGCAGAAAACCCGCCGGGTCCATCACAATATCGATCTGGTCGGGCGTCATCGGCGCGGTGGAGGCCCCCCCCGGAATAACGGCTTTCAACTTGCGGCCCTCGTACAGGCCGCCGGCCAGGTCGTAAATGATCTCCCGCATGGTTGCCGCATTCGTCTCCAGCTCAAACAGCCCCGGCCTGCGCACGTGCCCGCTTACACAAAAAACAAACGTCCCGGGATACCGCTCACTCCCCATCCCCTTAAACCAGTCCGCCCCATGGTTGACAATATGCGGCACGTACGAAAGCGTCTGCACGTTGTTCACAATGGTCGGACACCCGAAAACCCCCTTTTGCGCGGGAAAAGGCGGTTTTGCACGCGGCTCGGCCCGTTTCCCTTCCAGGGACTGGATCAGCCCCATCTCTTCCCCGCAGATATAGGCCCCTGCGCCTGGATGCGTATACACCTCCAGGTCGTAACCCGACCCGAGAATATTCTTTCCGATATATCCCGCCGCCCGGGCCTGAGCGATCGCCCCGTCCATCTGGACCATCTCCTCCCACATCTCGCCCCGGATGTAGATATAGGCCACACTCGCCCGAATCGCATACGCCGCGATAATCGTCCCTTCCAGGAGCTGATGGGGGTCCCACCTGAGCAGCTGCCGGTCCTTGAACGTCCCCGGCTCACTCTCATCGGCATTGACGCAGAGGTAAGAAGGCACCGTGGGCGCTTTGGGCATAAACCCCCACTTCATCCCCGTGGGGAACCAGGCCCCGCCCCGCCCCGCCAGCCCCGAATCCTGCACCGTCTCCACCACCTCATCCGGCGTCATCCTCAGGGCCTTCTCCAGCGCCCTGTACCCATTGTGGGCCCTGTAGACCTCAAGGTCCTGCAGGTTCTCAACGCCGAACCGCTTCGTGATAATTTTGTGTTCTTCTACGGGCATGGTCCGTCATTCCGGATGATGCAGAAGCCGGTCCAGCTTCTCCTTTGTCATGCACCGGTGAAGTTCATCGTTGATCCGAACCGCCGGTGCCCCCTCGCACGCCGCGATACACTCCACCTTGACCAGGGTAAACCTCTCGTCCTCTGTCGTCTCTCCCACGTCAATCTTCAGCTTTTCCTTCAGATAGTCCACAACTTCCTCCGCCCCACAGAGCGCACAGGAAAGCGTACTGCACACCTGGATCACGCATTTCCCCACGGGGGCCTTGTAAAACATCGGGTAGAAACTCATCACACCCGCCGCCCGCGCAGGAGGCATCTCCAGCATATTCGCCACGTACTTCAACCCCTCCAGCGAAATGTACCCCCACTCCTTCTGGGCCAGGTGCAGAACCGGCAGAATCGCCGCCTCCTTCCAGCCTTCGGGATAGTGAGCAATAATCTCCTCACACTGCTTCTTCGTCTCTTCGGAAAACGCGACTGCCATCTCGATATCCCTGTCTTTACCGATCCAGCTCCCCCGCAATCACGTTGACGCTCCCCAGCGTCGCCACCGCATCTGCCACCATCTGCCCCTCCACCATCTGCGGGAAGGCCTGGTAATTCATAAACGAGGGGGGCCGCACCCGCAGCCGGTAGGCGTACCCGCTCCCGTCGCTCACAATATAAAATCCCAGTTCCCCGTTGGGCGACTCGGTCGCCACGTAGGCCTCTCCCGGCGGCGGCGTCAGCCCGTGCGCGTCCATGGTGACCTTAAAGTGGTGGATCAGGGACTCCATCCCGGTATACACCACATCCTTCTCCGGCAGAATCACCTTCGCATCGTCCACCTTCACCGGGCCGTCGGGCAAGCGGTTCACCGCCTGTTCGATAATCCGGGTGCTCTGCCTCATCTCCTCCATCCTCACCAGGTACCGGTCGTACACATCCCCGTTTTCCCCCACCGGAACCTCGAAGTCGAAATCCTCGTAACCCAGATAAGGCTCGGCCTTGCGCAGGTCGTAATCCACCCCCGACCCCCGCAGCATAGGCCCGGTCATATTCCACGCAATCGCCTCTTCGGCCGAGATCACCCCGATGCCCTTCGTCCGGTCGACCCAGATCCGGTTGCGCGTCAGCAGCCTGTCCACCTCGTCCATCGCCGCTGGAAACTGGCCGGTAAACTCCAGCACAATCTCACGGAAGTCCTCCGGCACGTCCCACCCCAACCCGCCGATGCGCGTGTAACTGGTCGTCAGCCGGGCCCCGGTGACCGCCTCGAAAATATTGTAAAGCCGTTCCCGTTGCTCGAACGTATACAGAAAAACCGTCATCGCCCCGATATCCAGCGCATGCGTCCCCAGCCAGACCATGTGGTCGGCAAGCCTGGACAGCTCCGCCAGAATTACCCGAACAGCGGTGGCCCTGGGGGGCACCTCCAGCTCCATCAGCTGCTCCACCGCCAGCGCGTACCCGATATTGTTGGACAGGGGCGAGAGATAGTTCATCCGGTCGGTAACGGTCACCCACTGGTTGTAGGTATGGTGTTCGCCCAGCTTCTCAAAGCCGGTATGCAGATAGCCGATATCCGGAATACACCTGACAATCCGTTCCCCGTCCAGCTCCAGCGTCAGTCGAAGCGTGCCGTGGGTCGCCGGGTGCTGCGGCCCCAGATTCAACACCATCCGCTCCGACGAGATCGGGTCGTCCCCCTCCGCCCCGGCTTCCCCGGAAAAGGGGTGTCCCTCAAACCCCGGGTCTTCAGGCGCGATCACGTCCCGTTCCCCCTTCCCATGGAGGGGGTAGTCTTTGCGAAGCGGATAATACTTGAAATTGACCGGCATCAGGATGCGCCGCAGGTCCGGATGCCCCTCGAACCGGATGCCGAACATATCGTAGGCTTCGCGCTCCGGCCACTCGGCCCCCACCCACACGGGACACGCCGACGCGATGCTGCACCCCTCCTCATCCACCTGCGCCCTCACCCGGAAGCGGTGATTGCGCGGATGGGAGTAGAGGTGGTAGACCACGTTAAACCGCACCGGAGACGCCTGATTCATATATTCGGAGTAGTCCACCGCCGTCACATCGGTCAACCGGTCGTAGGCCAGGTCCGGCTCGGCCCGCAAAAAGCTCAGTATCTCCGTCATCCGCTCCTTCTTGCACACCGCCGTACACTCACCGCCGGACGCCACCACCTCCACAATCTCCTCCCCAAACCGCGCCTTCAACTTCCGTGCGGTCAGGTTCGACACCCGGGTGTCCCGATCTTGATCTTCACACATAGTCTTGCTCCTGCCTGCTGCCACTGCCCCTTCATACCTCCGCGGCCCGGGTCGGCTGCTCCCGGTCAATCTTCTCCTGGACCTTCATCAATGCATACAGCAGGTCCTCCGGACGGGGCGGACATCCGGGCACATACACATCCACCGGAAGAAACTGGTCCACCCCCTGGACCAGCGTATAGGTGTTGAACACCCCCCCGGATGAGGCACACGCACCCATTGAGATCACCCACTTCGGGTCGGGCATCTGATCGTAGATCTTCTTCAACACCGGCATCATCTTGATCGAGATTCTCCCCGACACGATCAACAGGTCCGACTGGCGGGGGGAGAACCTGACGGCCTCTGCGCCAAAGCGTGCCATATCAAAGCGCCCCGACAGGGTGGCCATCATCTCAATCGCGCAGCAGGCGGTGCCAAAGGGCATGGGCCAGAGGGAGCTTTTGCGCGCCCAGTTGATCATCCTGTCCATGGTTGTGGTGAACGCATGCTCACCCAGACCGGTCTCTAGTCCCATTCCAGTCCCCCTTTCCTCCAGACATAAGCCAGACCCAGTACCAGCACCCCGATAAAAACAACCATCTCGATAAAAATAAAGTACCCTTGAGCCAGCAGTTCCCGAAAAACCACAGCCCAGGGGTAGAGAAAAACCACTTCAATATCAAAAATGATAAAAAGCATCGCCACCAGATAAAACTTGATCGAAAACCGCAACCTGGCATCGCCCACGGGCGGAACGCCCGACTCGTAGGGCGAGAGCTTGACCGGATTCGGACGCCGGGGCCCAAACAAATGTGTGGCCGCAAGGCTGACCAGCGCAAACCCGACGGCGACCGCCATCAGAATAGCGATCGGAACGTAGTCTCTCAGCATCTCTGTGTGCGGGCCTCTCGTCTGACTAAAAAAAGGGGGATGAACACACCCGTCACCCCTTCCATTTTCTACAAATCAGACTCAAAAATCGGCTTAAAGATAATAAGTTATCCTCAAGTTGATAGTATATTATAAGCCCTGTGAAAAGTCAAGATGTTTTGGGATCGTTTGAACCCCTTGACTTGGCCTCATCCAATCGGTTATTATGGGGGTATCCGCTCCCCCTCTGGAGCATCAAAACCGGGAACCGACCGTATGCACAGGGCACCGCCTGTCTCCGTACTCCTGCCGGTCTACAACGCAGAGGCCACCCTTGGCCAGGCCCTGCAAAGCCTCCTTATGCAGCGCTTTGAGGCCTTCGAAGTCATCGCCATAGACGACGGATCGGAAGACAACACCCCAACACTCCTCAAACAGTATGCCCTGCGTGACCCCCGTATCCGCCCCCTGTTTCCCGGCAGACAGGGCCTCATCCAGGCCCTCAACACGGGTCTGGCGCAGGCTGATGGGCCTCTCATCGCCAGGATGGACGCCGACGACATCGCTCACCCGGACCGGCTCGGCCTCCAGTACGGGTTCCTGCAACAACACCCCGGCATCGCCCTGGTCGGTTCCCTCGTCCGCTGCTTCCCCCGCTCAAAGGTCGGAGCGGGCTTCCGGGTCTACGAAGCCTGGCTCAACAGCCTCCTCACCCCCGAAGACATCGCCCGGGAGATCTACATCGAAAGCCCCCTGCCCCACCCTTCCGTCATGGTGCGCCGGGAGGCCCTGACGGAGGCAGGCGGCTACAAAGACTTCGGGTGGGCCGAAGACTACGACCTCTGGCTGCGGCTCCACCTCGCCGGCAGGCGCTTTGCCAAAATCCCCCGCGTCCTCCTCTCCTGGCGCGAAAGCCCGGGCAGGCTCACCCGCCGGGACAATCGCTACGCCGTCGAAAACTTTCTCCGGGCCAAAGCCCGCTACCTCCGGCTCGGCCCCCTCGCCCGGGCGCCCCGGGCCATCATCTGGGGCGCGGGACAGATCGGCCGGCGTCTTTCGAAACACCTCCAGCGGGAGGGCGTGACCCTGATCGCCTTTATCGATATCGACCCCAAAAAGATCGGAAACACCCGCCGGGGCGCGCCCATCGTCTCCCCCGAAGCCCTGCCCCACACCTGGGAATCGTCCGGAAAACCCCTCATCCTGGCCGCCGTCCCTTCCAGGGGCGCCCGCGCCCGCATTCGGGACCACCTCCGCAAAATCGGCCTCACGGAAGGCAGAGACTTCCTGTGCGTGGCATAATCACAACACCGGTCGCCCACCGGCACCTTCGAGGGAGTGTCCTGACCATCCTGCCAGTGCGTCACCGCAAGCAGATAGGTGACAGTGACGCTTTGCTGTTTCGGGAAGTGGAAGCACATGCAGGCGATTTGTCCTGGATGGTTGATAGGCTCAAGCGATACCACAAACAAAAGCTTGAAAGGGTGGAGCAGACATTCCTGTCTGCTCATACCCATCAAACCGATACCCTGGAATCCTGTGTCCAGGCACGCCACGACGCGCCGCCGTCTCCCCCACTGGAAACAGGACGGCGCTATTTATTGGATCACCTTTCGTCTGGCCGACGCGATCCCTCAGGACAAACGCCGCGCCTTTTAGGAAGCGCGTAAGCTGTGGCTCAAGCGCCACCCCGAACCGTGGACCGACGCCGAGTGGAAAGAATACAACCGACGTTTCGATAAAAAGATCGAATCCTAACTTGATGCTGGCATGGGTTCTCGTGCCCTGGCGCGCGTTGATGCCCGTGAAGCTGTTAAGGACTGTCTCTTGCGCTTCGACGGCGAGAGACACCAGCTTCACGCAGCCGTCATCATGCCCACGCATGTCCACCTCCTTATAGAGCCGCTGGGAGGCGCTGACCTTTCGCGGATCCTGCAGGGCATTAAAGGCGCATCTGCCCGAGAAATCAACAAACTCATGGGCGTCACCGGAACGTTCTGGCTTGATGAGTCCTATGATCACATTGTGTGCAGCGAAAAGCAGTATTGGCGCTTCGTCCGCTACATTGCGGAGAACCCCACAAGAGCCGGACTGCGCGACCACGAGTATTGGCTCTATAAAGGCGGCGCAAGCCCCTCTTCTGTCTGCATTGCGGCAGAAGGACAATGAGCAGGGCAGACAGGAATGTCTGCCCCACCTTCACACAGACTTCCTCAGCGGCTCGACAAGCCATTAGGCGGCGATGGAAATGATTGATTCGCGAATAAAGCAGCTAACCGTGACAACTGCATGAATAAATCAGGATAAAGACCCGACCTCGAGCCGGTGGTACATCTTCCTCTACGCCGCCAATGGTCGGCGGACCCGAAGACCACCGACAGGCGCGAAGCGCATCTGATCCCTGATGAGGTCACATTCCGTTTGGCCCGCTTCGGGCTGGCCGTTGTGTGATGGAGCGTGCCATAATCCGTATGGCGGCCTGTTTATTGTGCTGCTACAGACACAGCAGGAATCCATGAAGCCAATCGCACTAATTGTGATCGCAAGCATGCTGCTGGAGATGCTTGCGCCCACGCTCTCATATGCCACCCAGCACCTTCAGGGCGCGGAGACCGAGGGCAACACGCGGCCTGAAACGGCTGAAAAAGCAGAGGAGGTGACAGAACGTTTCGTCCAATGGTTCTATGAGATGGATGTCGAGGTGATGTCACGTGGGGAGATAGACCCCTCGAAGTTGAGGAAGGGGTGGCATGTGTATGTGGTTTACACGTCAAAAGGCGTGAAAGAAACCATAACCGGCCAGATTTTGGCTAAAGACGCGGATGGCATCGTGATCCAATCCCATACCAGTGCCTTGTGGAGGGCCGATAGGGAACGATGGGGCATCGCGTATGGGGACATCGACCTTCTCGCTGTCGCTCAAGATTGACGAGACATAGAAAGGTGGAAAAGACGGTTCGAAGAAGAGGGTCTCACGGTGATGTCAGGTGATGAGCTTGATCTCTCAAAGCTGAGGAAGGGGTGGTATGCGCACGTGGTTTATACTACATCGGGGGGGATCGAAGGAACGGCAACCGGAGATATTTTGAATAAGGACGCAGATGGTATTGTGATCAGATCCAGGACAAAGTCCTGGAAAGAATGGGAAATAGCGTATGGGGACATCGACATCCTCGTTGTAGCTAAACACCGACGAGACATAAAAGGGTGGATAGAGGCAAGAGAGGCCGTTCAAAGGCTCCAGGAAAAGGAGTCCAAAGTGCGTTTCAAAGCGCCTTCGATATCAAGAGGGTGGATCGTTGGCAGGCTTGTCAAGGTGTCGCCAGACACGTTCAGGATTTTCACCGAACGAGGCTCCGAGTATGTGCCCCATTCTTTAATCTCCAATCTCGAAGTAAGCCTCGGACGCCGTAGAAACACAGACAAGGGAATAACACTCGGTCTTGGCCTGGGACTTGGCCTGGGACTTGCCTTCTATGGGATGGCTGTGACTGGGGACGCGCCACTTGCCGCAGCGTATGTTGCAATGATTGGATGTCCATCCATTTTTATTTTCTGCACTCTCATTGGTGCTGCAATAAAATCTGACAAATGGATCAAGGTGCCCCCCCAGCGCGTCAACCTGAGCATCTCACCCACACCAATTAGGGGTCTTCACGCCGCACTCTCATTTAACTTCTGACGTCGCCGGCCCGGTCTTTCACGGATCGGCTTTCTCCTTCAGTTGAGCGCTTATTCCAGAACTGGCCGTTGTGTGATGGAACATGCCAAATTCCGTATGGCGGCCTGTTGATTATTCATGGAGAGATCGCAATGTTTCGACGTCTCTTATCCCGACGCTTCAGGAAGCGCCCGTCCGCGTCCGAAAAGCCCTTGCCCCAGCTTGAAATGCTCCGGGAGGACCTCGAAAACCTCCCCGAAGTCCTCATCCCCCCCGGCTACGGGCTTCGCACGTACAAAGCGGGCGACGAGTCCGCCTGGTGCGCCATCATGGAAGGCAACGTCGGCCGGAACTGGACCGTTGAGACCTGCCGCGAACAACTCATCAACGATCTCCGCTTCCACGCCGAAAACCTCTTCTTCGCCACCTGTGACGGCCGGCCGGTCGCCAGCGCGTGCGCATGGCGCAAAACCCCCGACGCGGAGACCGTCGGCGAGGTCCACATGGTCGCTGTCCTCGAAACCCACCGGCGCAGGGGCCTGGGCCACCTCGTCAACGCCGCGGTACTCCACCGCCTGAAAACCCTCAACTTCCAGCAGGCCCACCTCCTCACCGACGACTGGCGCCTGCCCGCCATCAAATCTTATCTTACCGCCGGCTTTCGGCCTCAGCACACCCATAGCAGCCACCCGGAGCGGTGGAAAGCCGTCTTCGAAAAACTGGGGATTTCAGATTAGGACCTCATTCCCTCTCCATGCGTTTCCGGGCCCGGCGGGAAATCCGGTTCCAGATGCCCGTCAGCCCCATCGCCGCCTTCATCGTCCGCAACGTCTCATCCGCAACCCGCTGCACCCGCAGCGTCCCCTCGTAGAGCACCTCTTCCACGTATCCCCTGTCCTCTGCAAAGCGCTGGCGGCGGTCCCGGACCGGGTCCAGAAAAGCGTTGAGCGCACGGGCCAATTTCCCTTTCACCTCCACGTCCCCCACCTTCCCCTCCCGGTACCGGGCCTTCAGGTCCTCCACCTCTTCCCGGTTCGGATTGAACGCATCGTGATAAATAAAAACCGGATTTCCCTCCACCGTCCCCGGAATATCCGCGCGCACCCGCCTGGGGTCCGTGTACATACCGCGCACCCGCTTCTCCACCGTCCCTGCGTCGTCCGACAGATAAATCGCGTTCTCCAGGCTCTTGCCCATCTTCGCCTGCCCGTCGGTGCCCACCAGCGTGGGCACCTCCCCGATCATCGCATCCGGAACCGGAAACACCTCGCCGTAATAATGATTGAACCGCCGGGCGATCTCCCGGGTCACCTCCACGTGGGCCTCATTGTCCTTTCCCACGGGCACCAGGTGCGCGCGCGGCATCAGAATATCCGCCGCCTGCAGCACAGGGTAGCCCACCAGCCCGAACGGAATGGCCTCATCGTCCATATTCGCCGCACGCGCCATATCCTTGATACTTGGCAACCGTGCAACCCGGGGAAGGGTCACCAGCATCTCAAAGAAGAGGTTCATCTCATAAACCGCGTGAACCGCCGACTGAAGGTAAACCGTCGACCTCGACGGGTCGATCCCCACCGCCAGGTAGTCGAGCACCATCTCGCGGATATTCTCCCGCAGCGCCTCGATATGCGCCTTCTCCGGGCGCGTCGTCAGCATATGCAGATCCGCGATTAAAAAATAACACTCGTACTCATCCTGCAGCCTCACCCGGTTCTTCATGGACCCGATATAATTCCCCAGGTGCATCCGCCCCGTGGGGCGGTCACCCGTCAAAATCCGTTTTCGTCCTGCCATGTTCCAATCTCCCAAATAAAAATCCCTGCTGGACCGGCCGGCAGAGATGCAAACTTCTCCCGGACGCGTCAAGTCGTTTTTAGTCCGACGCAAGCCATTGCGCGACCTCTTTGGCGAAATAGGTCAGAATCATATCCGCCCCCGCCCGTTTGATCGCCACAAGCGTCTCCAGAATCGCTCTGTCCCGGTCTACCCATCCCCTCTCCGAAGCCGCCAGAATCATCCCGTACTCTCCGGACACACTGTACGCCGCAACCGGCACATCGAACGCCTCGCGCACCCTGGCAATCACATCCAGATAAGCCAGCGCCGGCTTGACCATCACCACATCGGCTCCCTCTTCAATATCCAGCGCGATCTCTTTCATCGCCTCCCGGATATTGGCCGGGTCCATCTGATACGTCTTCTTGTCCTCCGGAATACCCTGCCCCTTCACAGGCGCCGACTTCAGCGCCCCACGAAACGGCCCGTAAAAGCAGGACGCATACTTGGCTGAATATGCCAGAATGCCCACATCCTTGAACCCCGACGCGTCCAGAGCGTGGCGGATCGCGCCGACCCGGCCGTCCATCATATCCGAAGGCGCCACCCAGTCCACGCCGGCCTCCGCATGGGAAAGGGCCATCCTGCACAGCGCCTCCACACTCTCGTCGTTGGCCACCTCGCCGTTTACAATCAACCCGTCGTGCCCGTGCGTGGTGTACGGGTCCAGCGCCACATCGGTCTGCACACACAAATCCGGCAGCGCCGCCTTCAGCGCCCGCGCGGACCGCTGGACCAGCCCGTCGGGATCACAGGCCCGGGTGGCCTGCGCATCCTTCTCCTCGGAATACCCGAACAGGTTCACGGCGCCGACCCCGAGCGCCCGGACCTCCCGGCATTCTTTCACCAGCTCGTCGACCGAGAACCGGAACTGACCCGGCATCGAATCAATCGGGTCGCGCACCCCCTCCCCCTCCGCCACAAACATCGGATAGATCAAATCCCCCACGTTTAAAGCCGTCTCCCGAACCAGCGCCCGAACCGGTTCGGTGCGCCGCAGCCGTCTGGGTCGATGAATCAGGTCCATAGCTTGCCCTCAAGAAATCTTCGCCGTCAACCTCTCTTTAATCTTTGGACGCAGAACGCGCCTCGTATGGCGCATCGCAGGCCTCCGTATCGCATGCCACACGTCCAAACCAGTGGCGGTTGCGGGCAATCAACGCGTAACACATACGGAAAACCTGGTGAAGCACAGGCACCCGGTAAAGCCAGGCCACCGGGCGAAACCGCGGTATCCGCCGGTAAATCTCGTACACCGCATCCGCGCCCACCCGGATGTCACCGCCATCCACCACAAACCGGAGCCCCGTATTGAAATCCGATTCGGCCAGCCTGGGGAACCGCGCCTCCACCCCTTCGGCCTGGCGGGGCAGATATTCGAACTGGTCCAGGGAGTCCAGCCTCTGAATGCGCCTTATACTCCACTGGCAGAATCGGCACTCACCGTCGTAAACAATCACCTGTTCTTCCATTGTGGAGACCCTTTCTTACAATACTATGAACAGTTTTTGTTGGTATCCTCCTGATAATTTCGTTGGATGTCCGCAGTTTCGCACAGTACTGCGTTGGCGGTATGCATATGGTAAGCATTCAGTCTGGCTAATGAGGCGATACGAAGTATGACTTTCTGCATTGTTATGATCCTTTCAGTGGCGACCACTTAATCCTTTCTCTCTTCACATCCCCCACACAGTGATTTTCGTATCCCCTATGCCCTCCTCGCAGCGGAATAGCTTCTCGTCCCACGACGCGCCCGCTGTACGGTCAAAAACGATGAGATGCCCTTCTGTCGCGGCGCAGCGATCCATGTAGGCACGCGTCTGGTCCAGACCCGCACGCACGGTCTCTTCCAGGCTCCTGTAAAGCAACTTGCATTCGATCACCATTTTCTGTACCGCTTGATCCGATTGGGCATCGCCGGGCGCCGGCCACAAGATCAGCAGATCGGTACGCATCCGACCCAGGCCATACTCACGCTCGATCCGCCCACCTGTATTGACGATGCGCTGGAGAAACGCCTGCAACAGCAACTGTGGACCCGCTTCTTTATACTGGAACCGCTCGACCCAGTGTTCCGAATGTTCGCGAAAGAATTCCTGAAACGCGCTCAGCAGATCGTCGAGACGCAAGCGGCCCTCTGCATCTACGTACCAGGCTGTGTCTTGAACGAGGTATTCCTGCGTGGTATAGGTCAGGTCGCGGGGGATGACCTCCTGATAGATCGGATTGGCGATGGCAACAGGGCGTTGACGGCTCACCAGGCCCAAATCGCGCACGTATTCCAGATCGTCCTGCGGAATCGCCTCATCCGATGCAGCACCGCTCAACAGGGGTTCGACCACGCGGCGCACGCGCTCTTCCTGTAATTTGTCGGTGAGTTGGTCGAGGTGCGTTTCTCGGCGCAGGATGAGTTGCTCCCTCGCGTCGCATATCGCGTTGGCAGTGACGGGTTGGCTGCGATCTCGCCCGGCCTTGTTATCAAAACAAGCTTCGTAAGCCAGGGCGTTCACGAGCCAGGGCTGGCCCTGGGTCAGTTCCCTAACCTTGTTCTGCGCCTCGTCGGTAAAGACCTGTCCTGTCGCCTCGGTGTGTTGCGTCAGGAGCTTATGCACTTCGTCTGGTGTAAAATCGCCGAGTCGCAGGGACTTGGTGCGAATGTTGAACGCGCTGCCGCCTGCAATCATCGCGTTCTCCGCCGTGGATTGGATGCGGTAATCGCGCACGTCGCGCACGCCGCACAACACCACACTCTGCGGAAAACCCACTGGACGCAGCGCATAGCCCGCCCTGAGTTGCCGCAACACCGACAGCAAAGAATCGCCGATCAAGGAATCGATCTCATCGATAAGCAGCACCAGCGGTTTCGGATCGGCCTGTGCCCAGCGCGTCAACGCCTCGCCAAGCGCCCCGGCACCAAACTCGGCGAAAATGCCAGACCAGGTCCCGGTCAAAAATTCGTCGTCCAGAGTCAAACGCGCCCACGAAGCCAATACGCCTACGATGACCTGCATCGCCCGTTCCACGTCTTCGCGCATGGCCTGGGCGCCCTCAATATTGACGTACACACATCGGTAATTGCCCTCGGCATTGAGCAGGTCGCGCAGTGCCAGCAGGGCAGAGGTCTTGCCCGTCTGCCGGGGTGCGTGCAGGACAAAATACCGCCGCTGCTCAATCAGCATCAACACCTCGTCGAGGTCAATCCGTTCCAATGGCGGGACATAGTAGTGAATATCCGTCTGGATGGGTCCGGCCGTGTTGAAAAAACGCATGGTTCCAGTATCCTCATTCATGAGTCAGGTACCACACTGTGGGATCGAATGGTGATCGTTCTTGCTCAAAGGGATGGCCTCTATCTTCTGCGTGGCGGATGTAGCGGAAAACGCACCGTCTCCCGGTTGAGCTGCACCGACGCATTCACCGCCAGGGCAATCTTGAGACGATCCATTCCGTCCTCCCGACCTGAGAAGCTGTCTTAGAAACTGTCTTAAGAAAAGGTAAAGAATGTGTACGGAATGTCAAGCATTCCCAAAACCGAAAAGCGCCGTTCTCCGGCGCTCCGCTTTTTCTCTACTTGCGCACGCCGGTCTTCGGATGTATCTTGCCTCCCCGGGACCGACACACCGAACGCCTCCGCGCGGTCCTCATCCCCCCGGCAGGGGGCCACCTTCACCAGCGTTCCCAACCCAGGAAAGGACCCCATCCATGATAAGCCCGGTCGGCCGCCCCAAAGAGGACCTCGACACCCCGGCTCTCCTGGTGGACCTCGACGTGATGGACCGCAACATCCAGCGCATGGCCCGCACCATCATCCAGGAGGCCGGCGTCCGCTGGCGTCCCCACACCAAGGCGATGAAAACGCCCGCCCTCGCCCACATCCTCCTGAAAGCGGGCGCCAGCGGCATCACCTGTGCAAAACTCGGCGAAGCCGAAATCATGGCCGCCGGCGGCATCCGGGACATCCTCATCGCCAACCAGATCGTGGGACCGCAAAAAATCACCCGCCTGGTCAACCTGTGCTGTCACGCCGACGTGATGGTCATCGTCGACAACGAGAAAAACATAGAGGCCCTCGACCGTGCGGCCCGGGAAAAAGGCGTCCGGCTGCGCGTACTCGTCGAAGTCAATGTGGGCATGGACCGCGCAGGCGTACAACCCGGCGGCCCCGTCCTGTACCTGGCCCGCAAAATCGTGACCTGCGAAGGCCTCCGGTTCGCCGGCGTCCAGACCTGGGAGTCGCATGCGCTGCGCATCACGGACCCCGACGAAAAGCAACGGGTCGTTGCCGATGGGCTTCGGAAGCTCACCGACAGCGCACAGATGTGTCGAGATGCCGGCATACCCGTCGACATCGTCAGCTGCGGCGGCACGGGCACCTACTGGATCAGCGCCTTCCAGCCGGGCATCACCGAAATCGAGGCCGGAGGGGGCATCTTCTGCGACATCCGCTACAAAACGGCCTTCGGTGTCGACCACGAATATGCGCTCACCGTCCAGGCCACCGTCACCAGCCGTCCCACGCCCACACGCATCATCTGCGACGCGGGCAAAAAGACCATGAGCAGCGACGGCGAGGTGCCCGAACCGATCGGCATCCCCAACGTGGCATCGGTGGGCCTGTCGGCCGAACACGGCAAAATCGAACTGACCGGGCCCGCCGGGGCCCCGCACCTGGGCGACAAATTCGAATTCATCGCGGGCTACTCCGACACCACCATCTTCCTGCACAACGAACTCTACGGCATCCGCAACGGCCTCGTCGAAACCGTCTGGCCGCTCCTGGGCCGGGGGCGGTTGCAATAGCAAACAGAGGAGCGGCCATGCTTACCCGGGCGCAGCTGCAGCACTTCAAAACCCAGGGATATGTCCTCCTGGACAACGCGGTGCCCGAAAACCTGCTCCAGTCCCTCCGGGAGGCGACGAATCGCGTTACCCAAAAAGCCCGCCGGAAGGACTGGCCCCACGTGCGCCGCGCCGGAGAGGACGACATCTGGGGCGTCAGCCATCTGCTCCATCCCCACCTAGGAGAACCGATCTTTGCAGAATACATCGCCTCCCCCATCGTCATCGACGTGGTGGGCGACCTGCTGGGCGTCGCCCCGGAGAACCGCCCTGCAAAGCTCCAGCTCGAACTCGTCAACATGCTCGTCAACCCCGCAGGGAAAGACCACGAAATCGGTTGGCACCGCGACCTCATACGCACCGACCTGCCGCCGGAGGAAGAACGCGCCGAACTCCGGAAACTCCAGTACGGCGTCCAGTGGAACACCGCGCTTTACGACGAAACCTGCCTCCTCATCGTCCCGGCCAGTCACCTCCGGCCCAAGACGCCGGAAGAGCGCGATATTGTCTTCAACCGCCCCAAAGATCCGATGCCCCGACAGATGGCCGTAGCACTCAAAGCCGGCCAGGGCGTCTACTACAACGCCAACCTCCTCCACCGGGGCGTCTACCCCAAAGCCATGCGCCGGGAAACCCTGCACTGTTGCATGGGCGTCACAGACGGCGCCCTCCTGCGCACCCACCTCTACACCGGCCTGGCCTGGATGGACCGCCCCGGCTTCCGTGAAACCCTGCCCGCCCCTCTGGTTCCACTCTACAACAACTTCCTGCAAATGATGGCGGCCTTTGAAGCCCTCCCGGAAAAATCCCGGCGTAAATAGAGACCTCCGCGCATTGAAATTTTGATTGACTGGTCCCTGAAGAAAGATTATTTTAAGTGAAACAAGCGTGAATGAATATTAAGGTTTTGTAATTCTTACTCGGCAGAGGATTTCCATGGACATGCCAGCGCACGATGTCCTGCTGGTGGGAGGCGGCGCCGCGGGCCTGCGCGCCGCCATCGCAGCGGCCCAGGCCCGGGAAGGCATCAACATCGGCGTTGTATCCAAGGTTTACCCCATGCGCAGCCACACCGTCTCGGCCGAGGGTGGAACCGCCGCGGTCCTGCGCGAATACGACAACCTGGACCTGCACGCGTACGACACCATCAAAGGCAGCGATTTCCTGGCCGACCAGGACGTGGTCGAAGCTTTTGTAAAAGAGGCCCGGGACGAAATCATCCAGCTGGAGCACTGGGGCTGCCCCTGGAGCCGGGACCCGGACGGCCGGGTGAGCGTGAGAGCCTTTGGAGGCATGAGCGTAAAGCGCACCCTCTTTGCCGCCGACAAAACCGGGTTCCACATGCTCCACGCCCTCTTCCAGACCTCCCTGAAATACGACGCCATCACCCGCTACGACGAGTGGTTTGTCACCTCGCTGCTGATAGACGACGGAAAAGCCTGCGGCGTAGCCGCCCTCAACCTGCGCTCCGGAGGCATTCACGCCATTCCGGCAAAGGCGGTCATCATCTGCACGGGCGGCGGCGGCCGGATCTTCCCCTTCACAACCAATGCGGCCATCAAAACCGGAGACGGCATGGCCCTGGCCTACCGCGCCGGCTGTCCCATGAAAGACATGGAATTTGTGCAGTACCACCCCACCGGCCTGCCCGGAACCGGCATCCTGATGACAGAAGCGTCCCGGGGAGAGGGAGGCCATCTGCTCAACAGCGAAGGTGAACGATACCTGAGCGAATACGTGCCCGGCAAGATGGAACTGGGCCCCCGCGATATCCTGTCCCGGGCCTTTGTCCACGAAATGCGGGCAGGCCGGGTCTTCGAGGGGACCTATGGAAACTACGTCCACCTGGACCTCCGGCACCTGGGCGAAAAAGTCATCAACGAGAAACTCCCCTTTGTGAGGGAACTCACCCGAAACTACGTCGGTATCGACCCGGTCCACGAACCCATTCCCGTCCGCCCGGTCGTCCACTACATGATGGGCGGCGTGCACACGGACATCAACGGCGCCATGCCCATTCCGGGCCTCTTTGCCGCAGGAGAAGCCGCCTGTGTGAGCCTGAACGGCGCAAACCGCCTGGGCTCCAACTCCCTCTCCGAATGCCTCGTCTTTGGCGCCCGCGCCGGCAATCTGGCCGCAGCCTATGCCGCAGAAGCAGAGCCCCCCCGGCCCGGCACACTCCGGAATATGGCCCGGGACGAACAGAATCGGATCGAAACCAAATACCTCCGGCCGCAAAACCGCAGCGAGCGGATCGACGACATCCGCAGTGAAATGCAAACCGCCATGGAACAGGGCGCCGGTATCTACCGTACGCAGGGAGAACTCAAAGAAACGTGCGAAACACTCCGCAAACTCAAAGCGCGCTATGATACCGTGGGATTGGACGATCGATCGGGCGTATTCAACACCGAACTCATCGCCGCGCTTGAATTGGGATACATGCTGGACGTGGCCGAAGCCGTGGCGCATTCTGCGCTTCACAGGGAGGAATCGCGGGGGTCGCACGCGCGTTCGGACTTCGAAATGCGGAACGACGAACACTACCTCCAGCACTCCCTGGCCTACCGGACGGAGGACGGCCCCCGTATCGACTACCTTCCCGCGACCATCACCCGCTGGCAGCTTGAAGAACGCAAGTATTAGACCGTGCACCGCAGGGGCAGGGCATGTCAAAAAGGGAAACCGATGAACAATAGAAAAATGACCATAACCGTAACCCGCTACCGTCCCGAGCAGGAAGACGAACCCACAGAGCAGTCCTACGACATAGACTACCACGACGACTGGGTCGTCCTGGACGCGCTCAACCACATCAAAGACCGGATTGACGGCACGCTCTCCTACCGCTGGTCCTGCCGGATGGGCGTCTGCGGAAGCTGCGGCATGATGGTCAACGGCGAGCCAAAACTCACCTGCGCGGCCTTCCTGCGGGATTATTATCCGGACGAAATCAAGGTGCAACCGCTGCTCAACTTCCCCATTGTCCGGGACCTTGTCATCGACATGACCGACTTTATGGAGAAACTCAGCGCGGTGAAACCCTGGATCGTGCGGGAAGAGGAAAAACCCGTCGAAGAGGGGGAATACCTCCAGACGCCGGACCAGCTCAAAGCATACAAGCAGTTCAGCATGTGCATCAACTGCATGCTCTGCTACGCCGCCTGCCCGGTCTACGGGCGGGAGCCCGAATTCATCGGCCCGGCCGCCATCGCCCTGGCGCACCGGTACAACATGGACTCCCGGGACGAAGGTCGGGATGCGCGCAGGGACGTCATCGCCAGCAGCGAAGGAATCTGGGAGTGTACCTACATCGGTGAGTGTTCGGAGGTCTGCCCCAAAGACGTGGACCCGGCCGCAGCCATCCAGCGCACGAAAGTTGCCACCACCACCGACTGGTTCAAATCGCTCCTCCTGCCGAGGGGAGGGAAAACGTGACCGGGACCGACCCCGAATACACCTCCAGGACCTATCATCGCCCCATCCCGGCCACCTGGTGGATGCAAAACCGCAGGTACTTCATGTTCATGGTCCGGGAGCTCACCAGTGTATTCGTCGCCCTCTTCGTCCTGCTCTACCTCTACGAATTCTTCCTGCTCACCAGGGGGCCGGAGGCGCACGGGCTGTTCCGGCAATCCCTCCGGTCCGGACCGTTCATCGCCCTCTACGTCATCCTCCTCATCTTCGCCCTGTACCACAGCATCACCTGGCTGGGCCTGGTGCCCAAAATTCAGCTCGTCCGCCTGGGGCGTTTAACGGTCCCCCCCCCGCTGGTGGCGCTGGGCGCCTATACCGCCTGGGGCGCCGCCTCAATCCTCGTCGTCTACCTCTTCTTTTGCCTCAAATGAGGGGATAAACCGTGTACAAAGCCGACAAAAGCGAACCGTTCTGGTGGAGCATGTTCTCCCTGGGCGGCATGGTCGCGGCGCTCCTGGTCCCCATCCACATCTTCCTGGACGGCCTGGCCGTGCCACTCGGCCTCATCGACGCGGACCTCCTCGGCTACGAGCGCATGCAGGCCCTCATCGCCAATCCCTTCGTTAAAATCTACCTCTCCGTCCTCATCGTCCTCCCCCTCTACCACGCAGCCCACCGCATCCGCTTCACCCTCCACGAACTGGGCATCCGCAAATCCCGCCTCCTGGCCGTCCTCTGCTACGGCGGCGCCCTCATCGGAACGGCTGTTGCGCTCTACGTCCTCTGGGGGCTTCTTTAAGCTCCCCTGGCGTCTCGCCTCCCCCGCCTTCGCTGCGGGGTTGAAGGGGCTTTTCCGCGCAGATCCCTCAAGCACCATCGCCCAAAAACGCCCAAAACGTCCGCTGGGCACAACCGCCTGCTACCACCACAGGGGCAGTTCGCGGAAAAG
>JAAXHW010000088.1 GCA_012270675.1 Candidatus Latescibacterota bacterium
GTTGGTCAACCCCACCCGTATCTTGATGATACGGGCGGATTCTCCCGCCTGGACCGACACGTTTTCGCTCGCGCTCGGGAACGCACCGGGAATTTTAAAACAGCTTCTTACCCTGCATCGGGCTGCTGTTTGAACCGGCCCGCCCGCCGCAGCGCTTCAACCCCCGCCCCCCTCTCGGCCAGCGGAAAATGCGCCGGCCGGTTGCCTGCAAGCTGGGACTGGTAAACGGCCATCACCATCTCCAGCGAGCGGCGCCCCACCCGCCCGTCGCTGCGCAGTTCCCCGCGACCCTCCAGGGCATTTACCAACTCGTTCAGCGCCAGGACATACGTTGACGCGGGCGGTGGATGGTCGACCGGTGTCAATTTCAAAGCGTTCCACTGAAACCCGCTGTCCGGTTCGTAATCGTCCTCTACCGCCCGGTAGAGATTTACCCGTTCTCCCAAAAAACGGATCACGCCCTCCGTCCCCCGCAGTTCAAACGCATGATCCGTATAAGCTGTCAGTTCCGCGCTGTGTACCAATCCTGTCGTCCCATTCTTGAACTTCATAAATGCCGCGCTGAAGTCCTCCACGGCCCAGGGCCGCATCCGCTGCTCGGCCATTCCGCAGAGCCATGCCACCTCACCGGCGAACATGTCCATCAGATCGAAGTAGTGGGTAAAATCGTGAAGCAGCGGCCCTTCGTTCTCGCTGCGCCACCAGGGGGCAGGTTTGCCTCCGTCCATATAGCAGTAGATGTGATTGAGGTCTCCGATCGCACCCTCTTGCAGCAGCTGGAGGCCCAGGTTCCACTCCGGACTCCATCGACGGTTGTGATTCATCTGCAGCGGAATCCCGGCCTGGTCGCAGGCCGCAACCATGCGGTCGCATTCCTCTAAGGACAGCGCCATCGGCTTCTCACAGATAATCGCCTTCGTAGAGGAAGCCGCCGCGCACGCCTCCACCATCTCGCAGTGGAGTTCCGGGTGGGTGGCGACAATACAGATATCCGGTTTTACCTCCTCCAGCATCTGCCTGTAATCGTGGAAAAGGGCGTCAACCCCGTAGCGTTGTCCAAACGTCTCCAGTTTTTCGCGCCCCCGGTTCACCCCCGCCACGAGTTCGCAATCTTTGCTTTGTTGAATGGTATCGGCGTGATTGTCCGGCAAATCGCCGAAGCTGAACTGGTATCCCACGCGTCCGGTGCCGATGATCGCGACACGGTACTTGGCCATGGTATCCTCCTCGTAAAAGTAGCCGATCCCTTCCGGTAAACAACAGGAAACTAACCGTCCAGCTCAACCGCCCGCCAGAGGTACCAGCTCGCTACCGAGCAATAGGGCCGCCACCGCTGGCCGTAGTCCTGAACTTCAAGCGGGCTGGGCATGTCCTCCATATCGTAGGTCAGCATAAATCCCTTCCGGACCCCCAGATCGTTCACCGGCAGCACATCGGGGCGGCCGAGTTGAAAGATAAGCATCATCTGCACCGTCCATTCACCCACGCCCCGTACCCGTACCAGCTGCGAGATAATCTCATCGTCATCCATGGGGATCAGCTTCCGCCGGGGTGGCACAACGCCCTCAAGCGTCTTCAAAGCCAGGTCCTTGACCGCAGCCACCTTCGCCCGCGACATCCCCGCCCTGTGCATCGCATCGTCCGGCGTCTTCAGAACCTGCTCGGGCCGGGGAAATCGCCCTCCGGGAAACAGCGCCAGCACCCGGCTGTAAATCGTCCCTGCCGCCTTCCCGGAAAGCTGCTGGTAGACGATAGCCCGCACCAGCGCCTGAAACGGGCTCACCCCTGCCTCCGGCTTAAGTGTGAATGGTCCCACACGCTCAATAAGCCTCCCCAGGCGTTTATCCGCCCTGGAAAGCGCGTCAACCGCCACGTCAGGGTCGTAGTCAAGCCCCAAAGAACGCTCCCATTTTGGGCACGCGACCCTCAGGCCAGCCCCTTCGGCGCCAGCACCAGTCGTTCGGCGTTCTTATACGCAATCTGCTCCCGCTCCTCCTCCGTAATATCCGCCGCCGCCAGCAGCGCGGGAAACGCCATGGGTTCATACAGAGGCGAATCCGTACCAAACAACACCCGGTCCGCCCCCACCTCGCGCACCACCAGACCGATCATACCCGTCCGAATCGCCCGTGCCGTGCCCATATCCGTATAGAGGTTGCCTGTTTTGCAATCCTGCAGCGCATCAATCGCCTCATATGTCTGCCCGGGCTGTCCCGCACCGAAATGCGCCGTAATCACCGTTAAAGCCGGAAAGCCCTCTGCCAGCCGCCGCAACCGGGCTGGCGCTGCGTACGATTCGTTCTCTCCGTGGGAAAGCACCGGCAGCCCGAGAGGCTCCAGCTGCTCAAACAACCGGAATGAAGATTTGATATCCGCCGGATACTTGTGCTGCACCGGATGGATTTTGAACCCTGCAACTTTGGGATGGTCCTTGAACCGCTCCAACAGTTCCAGCGACTCACGCATCTTCAACGGATTCAACACCAGCCACACGAGCAGATGATCCAGTTTTTCCGCCTGCTGGATGGTCCACTCATTTCCGTACGTCAACTCGGTAAACAGGGCGGACCCGGACGTCACCACCGTCCGCTCGATGCCCGCCCGTTCCTGCAACGCCACAAATCCCCCGGGCGTAAACGTCGTAATTTCATCAAACCACGGCCCCAGGTGGGCATGGGTATCAATATAACGCATGGCATTCATCCTCCCGTCAATTGGAATTCAGGGACTCGCGCCACAGCCTTCCCCATCGCATCGACCAACCCGTCCACGTGGCTGTTTTCCATCGGCAGCGACAGCGCGTTCATCGACAGGTCATTGCTGGGAAAATACCCCTGCTCCAGCAGCGCCAGGAACACCCGGTGTGCCATCTCCTTGTCTGCATGGGCAAGGCTGCGGTAGTTCACCAGCGCTTCGCCGGTAAAATGAACGCTGAACAGCGATCCCGTGCCCACCGCCTGCGCGGCGATTCCTTTTCTGGCAAACAGATCGTTCAACCCCGCGCGCAGCCGATCGCCCAGTCCGTTCAAATGCGCGAACGCCTCAGGCGTCAGCTGCTTCAATGTGGCCAGGCCTGCAGCCATCGCCATGGGATGCCCGCTGAACGTGCCGCTCTGGAAGAACCCCGTACTTCCCTGCGACGTGTCCAGCAAATCCATCATATCCGCCCGTCCCCCGAACGCCCCCACCGGCAACCCCCCGCCGATCACTTTGCCGTACGTCGTCAGATCGGGCACGATCCCGTAATACTCCTGCAGCCCGCCCATCCCCACCCGGAAGCCTACGATCTCATCGAAAATGAGCAGTACATCGTTCCTCCGGGTAATCTCTCTGACGGCCCGAACAAACATCTCCTGCGGCGGCAGAATGCCTGCCTTGGGGTCGAAAATCACACAGGCCAGCTCATCCCGGTGCCGGGTCACAAGCCGCCCCACAGCATCCTCATCGTTATAGGGCAGAACGATCACTTCCCCGGCCGCGTGTGGCGACATTCCCCCCGCCGCAGGCACGGAATGCGGCTCGGTCTCTGGCCCCGCCACCTCTACAGGCGGCGCCACGCTCACCTCAACCACATCGTGGCTGCCGTGATACCCGCCCTCGAACTTGGCAATCCTGGGCCGGCCGCTGACCCCTCGCGCCAGCCGAATGGCGTGCAGCGTTGCCTCCGTACCCGAGTTACAAAACCGGATACGCTCCAGCGACGCCACCCGGCGGCACATCTCCTCGGCCAGTTCCACCTCGTTGCCTGCCGGCGCGCTCAACGCAACCCCCCGCGCCATCTGCGCTTCAACCGCCGCCAGAACCGCCGGATGCCGGTGGCCCAGAACCAGCGCCGTGTGGTGGGTGTTGAAGTCCACAAACCGCCGCCCGTCCACATCGTACAGATAACACCCCTCCCCCCGTTCCATCGTCAGCGGATACGGCCTGTAAAAATAGGCCCCCTTCACCCCACCTGGCATCACCTTCCCCACCCGCTCGAAAGCCGCTTCAGAACGCGGGCTTCCTGCCCGATACAGGTCCTCCAGCGAGACCTCAGGCTCTGCTGCCGTCTTTTCCATGGAATCTCCTCAATTCATTGAGAACCGCTCAAAAACAATACAGAGATACCGATCCCGCTTCGCAGCATTCTCAATGCTGGTCCCGCCGGTCCATAATCTCTGTCGCCCGCAATTCGCGGATCAATGCAATCAGCCCCTCGATGGCCGCCTCCAGGAACTTCTCTCCTTTCTCTCTGCTGGCCTTCGTCGCATCCCCCATCACCCCACTTGCCGTCTTCGTGCTCCAGTACGGGATAAGACTCACGCTTGACCCTTCCGGATGCCCCCCTGCAAGCAGGTCGGACTGGAAGCTGTTCGAAAGGGGCGACCGTTCGTCCACCGCCTTGCTCATATCCACCAGATCCGGCTTCAAAGCCAGATAGAGAGACGTCTCATACTCTCCTCCGTGCGATGTCCCCCCGTAATCCGACGCTCTCAGTTCCCTGCCCACCTCCTTCACCTTTCGAAGCCCCCAGTGGTTGACCGACCCACAAAGGATTTTTCCCTCATATTCGATAATCGATAACCGCGCCGCCAGGTCCAGCGGCGACGTATTGCTCCCGTGGCCGTTCACGACCAGAATCCGTTTGAACCCGTGGTAGGCGAGGCTGCAGCAGACATCTTTGACGTATCTGATAAAGGTATCCCACGTAATCGTCAGCGTCCCGTGAAAATCCATGTGGTGCGGACTGTATCCGTGCGGCACCGGCGGGGCCAGAACCGCCTCGGATGGAATCCGCGCCACGGCCCGATCGCAGATCTCCGTACAGAGCACAACATCTGTATCCACCGGCAGGTGGGGGCCGTGGTCCTCGTAGGTCGCAACCGGAAGCACGGCGACCCGGTCCTGCTCGGCCGCCTCCTTGATCTCGTACCAGATCATCTCGGCGAAGCGGTGTTTCATTTCAATCTCCTTGTCTAAATTGTGTCGCTGAAAAGATCGGCTTCAAGATAGCCACTGTTGCTTCAATCACATTCTGTCCTTTCATTATCTGGCATTTTGCCTCACCAATACGTCCGTCAGTCACCTGTCCACGTGCGCGTAGCGCCTCATCCATCCTGTCAAAAGCCACCGTACTCCCCATCATCGACGTAAGCAGCACCTCAATTTCCCCATGCTCGGGATGGTCCAAAATCACCCGCTTGGGGTTCTCCGGACTCCAGTGTTTATGCCGGTCCGGATCGCCTGCATAATCCTCTCCGATGTGGATGGTGGAATTCGCCTGATGGTCCACACCCAGCAACAAAACCCAGCCTCCCCGCCTGGCCAGCCGGTCTACCGCACAGTTCTTGCCCAGAGCCCCCCGTTCCAGATCGTCACGCACCAGCGCCTCGGCATCCGGCCCGATCACGGTCACTGCATGGGTGGGATGCAGGCTGCGCACCGCCCCGGGAAACCGCCTCGCGGCCTCGGTGATCGCCCCGTTCCTGGAGGGCGACTCCAGCGGATCGAAATACACCGTCCCGCTGTGCGTAAACGTAGGCACCATAAGCGTCCCCTCCGGCCCCAGCACCTCCAGAAAAGCCTCGACCACTGCCGGAGCCCCGCCCTCCACATATCCCATACTGGAGAGAGAACTGTGAACCATCACCCCGTCCCCTTCCTGCAGCCCCATTGCCCTCAGTCCGGCAGCGATATCCTGCCGGGTAACCGTCCTGGACATCATACCCGATCTCCGATGTGAAGATTTTGATCTCCATCGATTTCTTCCTATTCGCTGTGCAGGTTCTGCCGTGCTCCGGGCATAACCGGCGGACATCCCCGCGCATGAAATCACGCAATATACCCCAGGCTCCTCAGCCGGTCTTCCAGAATTTTTTTCTCCCTGGCGGTAACCTCCTGAGCCTGAAGGTCCAGGTAGCCGGAATGGTTCACAATATCGTGGTAAATGGCCCTGAAGGGCCGGGGGTCTTCACACCGCATATCCTCGCCGCTCATCACATCGCGCAGCACGAAATCCCCGGTATGCTCATCCTCCCGGTATAACCTCTGCCCATCTGTAACCGTCCACATCCGCACCCCTTCGGCATACCTCCTGATCTCCTTATGGTCCACCGATACCCTGGACGTGACGCGGTTGTGCTCAAGCTGGAGGTTCTCCTGCTTGAGAAAGCCGGTCCCGTACAGACTGTCCAGTTCGGACAACACCCAGCGGCTTTCAAACGCCTCCGCACCGCCCAGCAGATCCCGCCCATACCCCCTGTAATCCACCTCAAGCCCGGCCAGATTCACAATCGTTGGAAACAGGTCGATCGCCGAAAAAGGGCCGTTGGGGAATACCAGGCCCTCATGCTCGGGAATGTGGACCAGAAGCGGAACGTGCAGCACATTCTGGTGCAGAAGGTCCCCGTGCGCCATCCCCTCATCACAAAACCCCTCACCGTGGTCTCCAAAGACAAACACCGCCCACTCGTCTAACCCAACCCGCTTCAAAATCTCTACCAGAAGAAACTCCTGCACGTGAACCACGGCAGCGTAGTAAAACCGCAGCACCTCCTCAACGCGTCCCTCATCCACCATCCGCTTTAAACTGGGCGCAGACGGAATTCCGCGCATCCCGTACCCGCTGTGCGGATACCAGAAGTGCAGAAAGCAGAACTGAGGCGTATCTTCGGATGGAAACACCGTCCCGATCAGATTCTCAAGCGACCCCAGGTGCTGGTCCCGAACATTCGGATCGATCGGTCCGATGAAAGGCTCAAAATCCAAAAACCGAAACACATCCGGCCGCTCGGATCTCCCGGTAACGCAGTAGCCTGCCTCCAGGAAAAGTTGAAACAGGTTGGGAATACCCTTGAACATCTTGAGGTACGTCTGTCCGTAAAGACCGTGTTCAAACGGGTACAGTCCGGTGAAAAGCGACGTGTGGGTCGGCCGTGTCGCGGGTGCCGGCACAAAAAAACGTTCGGCAAACGAGAAATCTTTCGTCAGCAGATCGAACTTCGGCGTATTGAACCGAGGATTCGTCCTGCTCAGCGCATCGTAGCGCCAGGTGTCGATAGAAAGCAGCAGAAATTTGGTAATCCGACGCCCCACGTTCACCTTTCAGAAAATCTTCGCCTCCAGCAGCCGGTGTCCGGAGGAAAAATAAATCTTCTCCCCCACAATCGGACCTGCCGCCGTGTGTCCCTTGAGTCGCTCGCCAAACCGAACGACCTCCTCCACTGCCAGTGACTCCGGATGCAGCCGGTAGATGCAGAGAGGTGTCAGCCCGTAAATCTTCCCATCCGGCCCGTTCTGCAGCCCGTTGTCCACCGGTCCTCCTTCGGGAGCGGCTGTCCGATCCCCGAACGCTTGAGACCCGGGATCGAACACAAAAATCTCGGGCGGATCATCTCCCCCCCGGACCGTTCCGTACAGCCGCCCGTCCGGCCCGGTCAGAAGCGCGTTGAACACCGACACCGGACGGTCCAGCGTCCCTTCCCAGACTTTTTCTTCCCTCTCGTAATCAAACAAGAACAGCACCGCCTGCTCCACCTTCGGCTGCGTCCCGCTGCCCCCGGCGATACTCGTCCCCACCGCGATCAATCCTTCCGCTTCCAGGTGTGCCAGCGTATAGCAACTCCCATCCCCGAAGATCCGGTAATACGCCTTCTTCTCCTCCGTGCCGGGATCGTAACAGGAAAGCGGTCCTCCCCACATCCCGTAGTCCGGAATCGACGCCAGCCAGACCTTCCCTCCGGGGCCGGCCAGTGTGGACCGGGGCCGGTAGGAAATATCGTCCACCCGGCCGATATCGCGTGGATTTGAACCGGGCGCCTCGCCAAAATGGTAGGCCCGGGAAGGGTCGTAAATGGAGATCCTGGCACCGGGATACGAACAGATATAGAGCTTCCCGTCCAGGTTGCCCATCGAATAGGCCTCGCCCGTAGAGGTGGAACAGATCCCCAGATCGATCAGTTCGCCATCGTTCGGATTGTAGCGAAACAGGCGTTCGGGCAGCACGCTCGAACCGTACACACAACCATCCGGCCCCCTGTGCAGACAAAAAATATCCGTTCCGGCCGCTTCGTAGTCCAGGTCGAACGTCTGAACCGTTCCGTCCGGTTTGGTCACCTCAAGGATGCGACAGAGGTGCTCTTTGGCATCTGCAAAAGCGAACGTGCTCCCATCGGCAAGTGTCGGCGTCGTATCGTGCGCAGGCACCGTCTCATCCACCGGCACCGCCTGTGTGCCCTCAATAAGAAAATTCCCCTCGCTCGAATCGATATACAGCTTACCGTCCCCCCCCCGGTGCAAACTCAGCGTCCCTTCGCCTCTGGTCACCACCGGCCCCACCGTCTGTCTTTCACCCGTATTGGGGTGCAGCACCACCACGTGCGGCCGGGTCTGCACAATCATACAGGCGACCGTATCGTCCGTGTTCACATAGCAGTAAGCATACATATCCACGTCGTCCATCCGTCCATAGCGTGTAAACTCTCCCGTCTCCGGATCGAAGCTCGTCAGATCCGCTGTTCCGTAACTGCTGATCCAGATTCGCCCCTTCGAGTCCTCGTCGATCCGACAGGGAAAAACCGCGTCCCCGGGGTTGATTGTTCCGAAATTCACCAGATCGTCTGCGTCCGGATCAAAACAGTAGAGCTGTCCCGAATGGGCCGCCCCGATGTACAGCCGCCCGTTTCGGGCCTGATACACCGCCGTCGTGTAGTTGGACTCCGGCACATCGGCCATAAACTGGCGGCATTCCCCGGTTTGGGGATTGATCTGCAAAACGAAAAAATTGTCCGCCTGCTGTGACATTGTCGCATACAAACACGGCTCGCCCGCTCCGTTGCGCCCCGCATAAAGACTCGCCCGGTTCACCGCCCGCACCGGAGTCCCCACCTCCCGAATTCGAGCATCCTGTGTCTCTGCCATCGGATCTCCCTCCTGTTTTCAGAGAATTCCGTACTTATTATACACCTCCCGCAGGGATTTCCCCTCCAGCAGTTCTTTGCGGGTCTTCGACTCCCCTTCCACCTTTTCACGCGCCGCCTCCAGCACTTCCTGTTCAACCTGCTTCGGAACAACCACCACGCCGTCGTAGTCGGCCACAACCAGGTCGCGCGGCTCCACCCGCACGCCGCCGCACACCACCGGCCTGTCGCAGGCCTCCACCCGGGCGCGCCCCTTGGAATCTACCGGCCGAATCCCGGTATAGAAAACGGGGAAGCCCTGCTGGATAATCTTCAGCGTATCCCGGACATTGCTGTCGCACACACAGCCCACTGACCCGCGCAGCCGCGCCACATTGGTCATCAATTCGCCCCAGGGCGCGCTGCTGCGCGCATGGTCGGTCGAATGCACCACCACATCGCCGGGCTCCAGCGAATCCATAAACTCAATCTCCAGCCCGTACGGGTCTTCCTCCACCACATAATGCGTCTCCATCCAGCACACCGTACGCGCCCTCCCCACAAAACCGCAGTTCTCGCGATTTGGCAGCAGCGGCCGCAGCCGGCTGTGCATCGCCTGCTCTGGATACCCCGCCGCGTCCAGCGCATCACAAACCACAGCTGTATACAGGTGTTGCTTAACGTAATCGAACCTCTCCTGATCCGTCTCGAACATGCGCCCCAGCCTTTCCTATTTGTGCGTATCCGTGTTCATCCGGGGTTAAATCGGACAGACAATATCCCCCAGCCGCTCCGTCAAAAGCGCGTTCTCCCGGTAATCGATCGGAATCACCACCAGGCTGGGCCCCGCTTCCTCAAACGCGTCCTTCAGCACGCCGGCCAGATCCCGGCTGTTCTCAACCCGGTGTCCGTTCCATCCGAATGCCTGCGCCAGCTGTACCCAATCCGGATTGCAGAAAGACAGATCCGTGTGGTGCCCGAACTCGTTCGTCTGTTTCCATGCAATCAACCCGTACGAATGGTCTTCCCACACCATCACCACGATATCCGCATTCAACCGGCGGGCGGTCTCCATCTCCTGCACATTCATCATAAAGCCCGCGTCTCCGCAAATCGCCAGAATCCGCCTGTCGGGGTGGACCAGGTAAGCGGCGATCGCACCGGGCAGCGCGAACCCCATCGAACAGAACCCGTTCGGAATGAGGCAGGTATTTGGTTCGTGACACTGGTAGTGTCGTGCGATCCACATCTTGTGGGCGCCCACATCGGACAGCAGGATGTCATCGGGTTGCATCGCCTCCCGCACGTCCCACAGCGCTTTCTGCGGCCGGATGCTGCCTTCGGTATCGTCCTCCCTGTGCTCGGCCAATTCCTCCGCCATCTCGCGTCTCACGGCCGCCTGCTGCGACGTATCAAACCTCAACCCGCCTGCAGCGTCCACTCTTTCGTTCAGCATCCACAGCGTATGCGCCAGATCGCCCACAATCTCCTTTTCGGGATGGTAGTGCGCGTCGATCTCGGTCGGAAGAAAATCAGCATGGATAATGGTCTTCTCTCCATCCGCGTTCCACAGGCGGGGATGATACTCCACCATATCGTAGCCCAGCGTAATCACCATATCGGACGCGTCAATCGCACAGGCCACCACATCCTTGGCCTGGAGGCCGATCGTGTAGAGGCAGTAATCGGCGTTTCTGTCCACGCACCCTTTGGCCATAAAGGTACTGATCACCCCGATGCCCGTTTTTTCGCAAAAGATGCGCAGCTGCTTGCTCGCCCGCTTCCGGATGCACCCGTTCCCCGCAAGAATAACCGGCCGCCTGGACTGTTTGATCAGTTCAAAGGCCTGGTCCACGATCTTGTCGTCCGGCACCGGCCGCCGAAAGCGGCGCGGCTCCAGAGGCACCATCCCGGTATCCAGCTTGGCAATGTCTTCGGGCAGCTCCACGTGGCAGGCGCCTGGTTTTTCGGTGCGGGCGAGGCGCACGGCCTTCCGGACAATCTCTGGAATATTGTCCGGATGCAGAACCGTCATCGCCCACTTGGTCACAGGGGCGAACATCGCCACCACATCCATCACCTGGTGGGATTCTTTGTGCAGGCGGGTGGACGCGCCCTGGCCGGTGATCACCAGCATCGGTGCCCGGTCCATATTCGCGTCGGCCACGCCCGTGATCAGGTTCGCCGCACCCGGACCGAGCGTGCCCAAGCATCCGGCCGGGTTGCCGGTCAGCCGCCCGTAAACCTCTGCCATAAACGCTGCACCCTGCTCGTGGCGCGTCAGGATGAATTTGATCTGTTCCGACCGCTCCAGCGATATCATAAAGTCGGCATTCTCCTCACCCGGCACCCCAAAGATGTACTCGATGCCCTCGACTTCAAGACACTTGACGAACAGGTCGGAAGCTTTCATACGGCACACCTCCTTACCTATCCTTCTCATCGTCGAATTTCAGCGCAGCCGAATTCATACAGTATCGAAGCCCCGTCGGCTGCGGCCCGTCGTCAAATACATGTCCAAGGTGCGCATCGCACCGGGCGCACCTGACCTCGGTCCTGATCATTCCGTAACTTGCATCGGTGGCCGTCTCAACACTTTCCTCCGAAATCGGCTCCCAGAAACTGGGCCACCCGGTGCCCGAATCGTACTTTGTATCTGAACCGAACAATTTATTTCCGCAGCACACACACAGATAAATTCCTTCCCCCCCGGCGTTGTAGTACCGATCCGTGAAGGCCCGTTCGGTTCCGCCCCTCCGCGTCACCTCGTACTGCTCCGGCGTCAGATGTTCACGCCATTCCGCATCGGTCTTTTTGATCTTTTCAGCCATGGCTGTCCCTTTTGGTTTAGAAGCTGTCTTAAAATCCCCAAAGGTGGTGCCCCAGCTTGCAGCCTTTCACATAATCCCCTTGACTTTGAACGCCTCCAGCGTCCGTTTTACGATCCTCTCCATCCCCGGGGCCAGGCGGGAGGGGAAGCCGTATTCCGGATAGGCCGTCACCTCGTATCCCCCTTCCGGAAGCTGGCGGGTAACGGGCAGGTACATTGCCTCGCCATTGGCATACCCCAGCGGGAACGTCACCCCCCCGTCGTAGAAATCCAGAATATTCAGCCCATGTTCGGCAACCGGTTCGCCTTCGATCGCCACCATGCGCTGCTCCTTGCCCAGCTGAATCCCCTGCATGATCACCGGCGCGGCCGTGCGCAGTGTCTGCCCTCGCTTGAGCAACTCCAGTTGCTGGGCGCCCCACAACTCGTAGACCCCCTGCTCGGAAGGCGGCGCGCCTGGCGTCAGGCGTTCGGCCAGGGCCTCGAATTCGCGCCGGTCGGCCGGCTCCAGCGGCCAGTGCGTCTCTATCAGCGCCGTACAGAGCCGCGGCTCGAACGTCTGGAGTCCATCCTCAAGCAACCGGATCACCTCATCCCCCAGCATCGTGCCCGCCTTTGCCACCACGTCCCAGTCGTTGCTCAACCAGGTATCGCGGCCCTCGCCGGCCACGCTGGTCTTTCCGTCTCCACCGCATCCCTGCAGGAACATGCTGCATTCCGCCTCCAGGTACGCATCCACCCGGTCGGTCGCCACGCCCGGATATTCGGCCGAAATCGCGGTACCGCTCACGATTGAAGGGTGGGCCGAAATCGAAAACAGACACGCAACCGGCCGGTCGTCTTCACCTTTCAGCAGACAGACGGGCAGCGCGTCGCATACGACCCCGTCCGGGTTAGGCCGGTTCTCAATCTTTCCGTTCTCCATCCGCCGCCGCCGGTTCATCGGCACCTTCGAGCGTCCCATACCCGCCCACAGGCTCACCTTGCGGGCGTTCTCCACCGCCGATGTCACCGCCTGCACCACCGCCGCCTCCAGCTCTCTCAGGTAGAGGTGTTGCGGCGGCAGATAATCTCCGTACGCCCAGTACCCCGACGCAGGTCCCACATGGCTGTGAGACGCGGCGAGCATCACCTGCCGGGGTGTCAGATCCAGCAGCCGGCCGATAACCCCCTTGTACCGATCGGAATCCTCCCGGCCGATAAAGCACATATCGAACGTCACAATCACGGCCTGCTCACCACCGTGTGACAGATACAGCGCCCGCACGAAAATATCGTCCCACACCGACTCACACCCCACCCCGCGGTCCCGGCTCCCGAACCCCATCATCCGCGTCCCCGGAGGCGGCGTCATGCAAACCTTTGAAAACCCGGCATCCATCGTGGTGTGTCCTTTTCTCGCGGTACCGGTTACCCCTGTTGTGTGGGTACGTGTCCTCTTCACCTGATACGGTTAAGCCCATTCAACGCGGCAACCCGATAAGCCTCCGCCATCGTTGGATAATTGAACGTCGTATTGATAAAATACATCAATGAGTTGGCCTTGCCTTTTTGCGCCATAATCGCCTGGCCGATGTGAATGATCTCCGATGCTTCAGAACCGAAGCAGTGGATGCCGAGGAGTTCCAGCGTTCTGCGGTGGAAAAGGAGCTTCAGCATCCCGGTCGTGCGCCCGATAATCTGTGCCCGCGCCAGGTGTCGGAAGAACGCATGGCCGACTTCGTAGGGCACCTTCTTCGTCGTAAGCTCCTGTTCCGTAAGCCCGACCGAGCTGATCTCGGGTATGGTATAAATACCGGTCGGGATATTTTCCACAAGGTGGTACTCGCATTGCCCAAAAACCAGGTGCGTGGCTGCAAACCGTCCCTGATCGTATGCGGCGCTGGCCAGGTTGGGGTACCCCACAACATCGCCCACCGCATAGATATGGCTCTGGGCCGTCTGATAGTCACTATTGATCACAATAGACCCCCGCTCATCGGTCTTGATGCCGATGGCCTCCAGCCCCATGCGATCCGAGTTCCCCGTCCTGCCCTGCGCCCACAGGAGGGTATCGCTGTGAATCTGTTTGTTGGACTTCAGGTAAAGCCGGACCCCGCGGTCGTCCACTTCGACCTTCCTGTACTCTTCGTCGTGCCGGATGAGCACGCCATGCTCGCGCAAGTGATAACTTAAGGCATCGATGATCTCATCGTCTAAAAAGGTCAACAGCCGATCCCGGCTGTTGATCAGGTTGACCTTGATACGCAGTCCCCGGAAAATAGAAGCGTACTCGCAGCCCACCACCCCGGCCCCGTAGATTGTAATCGACCGCGGGTTTTCCGTGAGGTTCAAAACCGAATCGCTGTCCACAATGCGCGGATGTGAAAAATCCACATCCGGGGGGTGGTACGGCCTGGAACCGGTTGCGATAATAAACCCGGAGGCGCTATATTGCTCTTTCGTACCCCCGACCAGTTCGACTTCAACCGTATGCGCATCCAGAAAAACTGCGCGGCCGTGGATAACATCCACCAGATTGCGTTCGTAAAACCCCTGGCGCAAATCCACCTGTTTCCGGATAACGGATTCGGCCGATTGCAGCAGACCCTGATAGTTGGCGTTTCGATATCTACCGGTATCCGCAAGCTGCTGGATGGCGTGTCTCAGGGCCTTGCTGGGAATCGTCGCCCGGTGCGTACAGTTGCCGCCAACACTGGGAAGATCGTCAATCACCGCAACCTGTTTCCCTTCCTTGGCCGCCTTCATTGCCGCTCCTTCCCCACCGGGCCCGCTCCCGATCACCACCACATCGTAATTGTGCGCCATAAGGATGATACCCTCGTCAACGTCCGTGTTTTTCCGCTTTTGTCCGCATCGGAAAACAGTCACAGGTTGAGGATCAAAATATCTCTTGAAGACGCACCTGTCAAATTCTTTGTGGTAGCCTGCTGTGTAAAACCGGATCAGCACGAAAAAAACAGGTGCCGATCCTACCTTCGGATCGGCACCTGTGACAGGCCGAGAAAGTCCTTGCAAAGGGAAAGACTATACCTGTGCCTGCTGCTTGACGACATTGGCCGCCTGCAGTCCCTTGGGACCCTGCACGATGTCAAACTCGACATCTTCTCCTTCGGACAACGACTTAAATCCATCGGCCTGGATCGCGGAGAAGTGCACAAACACATCTTCACCGCCATCCTGCTCGATAAAGCCGTAGCCTTTCGCGTCGTTAAACCATTTTACTCTACCTACCGCCAACTGAATTCACCACCTTTCTGCCTTAAAATGAAAAATGGCAAGAACCGGAACTTCTGATCCTTGCCACATCGCCATTTTCGAGTTCGACTGCAAAGGAAACAGAAACCATATCCCTCTATTCACGGAAAAGATACTTTATTCTTTTTCAAAAGTCAATCATTATTTATGGCTCGTGGAAGATTTTGACAGGAAATCGATTGTCGCGCACTATGCGTCCAGGCGGAACGTCCGGACGAACTTCTTGACCTCACCTCTGGGATAGGCCCGGGTCATGTCGACCACCGCCCGTTTCTCCCGCCTTGACCGACACGGCTCGACTGAGTTCGCCGAACGTTCTTTTCGCTCGCGCTGGGGAACTCACCGGGAATTTTAAAACAGCTTCTTAAATTTTAATATAATTATCATTTATAGTTTGACACCATAACTATCAAATAAACATTAATATATGACGCCCGCCCCTCAACCGATGTTTCCGGACAGAATCGACTTGCCAGTTTGAGCTAAATGCCTTATATTTATTACCAATAGGAGCATATTCTAAGAACCCATAACCCCCCGGTTGCAGAAAATTCACAATGAGCCTCGAACAGGACCTCCAGGCCGAAATTGTCGGTCACCTGGATCTGTCCCTCTACCTTACCGTGGAGGGCGGAACGCAGGTCAAAGATGTTTTGAAGCGCATGCGGGAACAGAGGCGCAACTGCGTACTGGTCACAAATGGCGGGCGCCTGCTTGGCATCTTCACTGAGCGCGACGTGCTGAGGAAGGTTGTCAATCACCCGGAGACCTGGGACAGCCCCCTGGTGACGGTGATGACCGCCATGCCCCATACCGTCCGGTCCGATGATCTGGTCGCCCAGGCAATCGACCTGATGAACTCGGGCCACTTCCGGAACATGCCGGTGGTGGACAGGGAAGGAAAGGTCACGGGTAATCTGACTCAGTACGCCATCATCCAATTTCTCTGCGACCATTTTCCGCAGGAAGTCTACAACCTGCCGCCCGATCCGGACCAGACGGCCAACGCCCGCGATGGGGCTTGAGGCGCAGACAATCAGAAGCTGCGTCGGGCAGATATTTGAACAGTTATGACCTCAAGACAGGAGGTTGCGTAACAATGGCCGAACCAACGGCTGAGACAATGGTCGAAGAAGCGATCGAACCAGCGGCTGGGACAGGGGTCGAAGAAATGGTCGAAACAACGGTCCAGGAACTGGCGGAACTGGAATCCGTAGCCGTCCGCTTTGCCGGAGATTCCGGCGATGGCAGTCAGCTGATCGGTGGTGAGTTCGCCAATACCTCTGCCATTGTCGGCAACGACATCAGCACTATGCCCGACTTTCCGGCGGAGATTCGCGCCCCTGCCGGTACCCTGCCCGGCGTGAGCGGGTTCCAGGTCCACATCGCCAGTGAAGACATCTACACCCCCGGCGACGACCCCCAGGTGCTGGTTGCGATGAATCCGGCCGCCCTGAAGGTCAACATAGACGATATGCCCCCCGGTGCTGTTATCGTGGTCAACAAGGACAACTTTACCAGGGGCAACCTCCGCAAGGCCGGCTACACGACCAGCCCCCTGGAAGACGGATCGTTGAAGGACTACCGGGTCTGTGAAGTCCCGCTGACAACCCTCCACAAAAACGCTCTGGAGGGCGTTGAAGGTCTCACCAACCGCCAGATCGACATGATGAAAAACATGTTCGCCCTCGGGCTCAGCTACTGGATATTCGACCGGCCCCTGGAACCTACGGTCAGGATGCTGAAAAAGAAATTTGCCAGCCGACCCGCCATTGTCGAGGGAAACGTTCGTACCTTGAAGGCCGGGTACCACTACGGGGAAACCACCGAAGAGTTTCAGCTTCGCTACCGGGTGCTCAAGGCCCCGGTTCTGCCCGGCACCTACCGGGCCGTAAACGGCGCCCAGGCAACGGCGATGGGCTTTGCCACTGCGGCCCATCAGGCAGGGAAGACCCTCTTCTACGGAAGCTACCCGATCACCCCGGCCAGCGCCATCTTAGAAGAACTGGCCGCCCTCAAAAATTTCGACGTACGGACCTTTCAGGCGGAAGACGAGATCGCCGCGGTCGGCTCGGCAATCGGCGCAGCCTTCGGAGGCGCCTTTGCGGCAACCGGCACCAGCGGCCCGGGCGTGGCGCTCAAAAGCGAGGCAATCAACCTGGCCGTTGTGCTGGAACTGCCCCTGGTGATCGCCAACTACCAGCGGGGAGGCCCCAGTACCGGCCTGCCCACGAAGGTCGAGCAGTCCGACCTGCTCCAGTGTCTCTTCGGCCGCAACGGCGAAAGCCCCATCCCGATGGTCGCCGCTGCAACTCCGACCGAATGCTTTGACATGGCCATCGAGGCCTTCCGCATCGCCGTGGAGAGCATGACGCCGGTCTTCTTTATGGCCGACGGCTACCTGGTCACCAGTTCGGAGCCCTGGAAGATCCCGGACCCGGAGGACATCCCACCGATTCGGGTTGAGCACCTCACCGACCCGGAGGGCTTCCAGCCCTATCTCAGACATCCCGAAACCCTCTCACGGCCCTGGGCTCTGCCCGGCACTCCCGGCCTGGAGCACCGCATCGGCGGGCTGGGCAAACAGGACATCACCGGGAACGTCTCCTACGACCCTCAGGATCACGAGCACATCGTCAAATTGCGGGCGGACAAAATCGCCAGAATCGCCGACCGCATCCCCCAACAGGAGGTGCTTGGGCCGCCCGAGGGAGACCTGCTCGTCGTGGGCTGGGGCAGCACCTACGGCGCCATCCGCACGGCCGTGCGGATGGCTCAAACCCGGGGCAGAGCGGTCGCCAGCGCCCACCTGAGGTACCTCAATCCCTTCCCGAAAAACCTGGCTGATATCCTCTCGCGCTACAAGAAGATCCTGGTGCCTGAAATGAACCTGGGCCAGCTTGCCCTGCTGCTTCAGAGCCGCTACCTGGTCAAGGTCACCTCCTATCCCAAAGTGCAGGGGCAATCCTTTAAGGTCTCCGAGATCGCCCGTAAAATCAACGAGATGTTGGAATCATAGTCCCATGTCCCCCCGGATATGACCTGGAGAAAAACGAATGGCCGAAGCCGCAGTGAAAACAGAAAATCTGACGCGAAAGAACTTTGTATCCGACCAGGCGGTTCGCTGGTGCCCGGGCTGTGGAGACTATGCAATTCTGGCCCAGATGCAGCGGATGCTGCCGGAGCTGGGGATTCCAAGGGAAAAGCTCGTATTCGTCTCCGGCATCGGCTGTTCCAGCCGGTTCCCCTATTACATGAACGCCTACGGTATCCACTCCATCCACGGGCGCGCGCCAACCCTGGCCACAGGGTTGAAAGTGGCCAATCCCGACCTGCACATCTGGGTCGTCACCGGCGACGGCGACGGCCTGTCGATCGGCGGTAACCACCTGCTCCATGTCATGCGCAGGAATGTGGACCTGAACATCATCCTCTTCAACAACCGTATCTACGGTCTCACAAAGGGTCAGTATTCACCTACCTCTCTGCCGGGGCACGTCACCTATTCCTCTCCCATGGGGTCCATCGAACAGTCGTTCAATCCGACCTCGGTCGCCATTGGCGCTGAAGCGACCTTTGTGGCGCGCACGGTGGACAGAAACACGAAACACCTGGCCCAAATGCTCCGCCGTGCGGCCGAGCACAGAGGCACCTCCTTTGTGGAGATCTATCAGAACTGCAACATCTACAACGACGGCGCCTGGTTCTACATGACCGAAGGCGACAACAAAGAGGAGAATGTCCTCTACTTAGAGCACGGGAGTCCGATGATTTTTGGAAAAGGTCGGCGCAGGGGCATCAGACTGGACGGCCTCCAGCCTGAAGTCGTCGCCCTGGATAACGGCATCGGTGAAGACGACCTGCTGGTCCACGATGAACATGCAGAGCAGCCGGCCCTGGCCTATCTGTTAAGTCGGATGGACCACCCTCAATTTCCGGTTCCTCTGGGCGTCTTCAGGTCCGTTGAACATCCCACCTATGAAAACCAGCTCATCGAGCAGGGGAAAATGGCCGTTGAGCAGAAGGGACAGGGACATCTGTCGGACCTTTACAAGTCGGCCTACACCTGGACCGTCCCGGGCGACTCCTGAAAGAGGGATGTTATGGAGTGTCCAGCCTGTGATTATGAGAACATCCCGGGCGCGGATGTCTGTGAGGCGTGCGGTGTGAGTCTCACGCATGAGGGCCTGTTGGCTCCAGCGGAGGATGAACACCACAGCATCCTGACGGACCCGATCTCTGTGCTCAACCCGCCGGCTCCGGAGTGTGTCTCGCCGGATACGTCGGTCGCCGAGGCGGTCTCCCGGATGCAGGAAAAACGCGTGGGGTGTGTGCTCGTAACGGATCGCGACGGAAGGCTGATCGGCGTCTTCACCGAACGCGACGTGCTCTACAGGGTCGCCTGCCAGATCCGCGACCTCTCCTCTGTTTCCGTCGGAAGCCTGATGGTGTCCCATCCAACGGCCCTGAAGCCCTCTGCGCCCATTGCCTATGCCCTCCACCTGATGTCCATCCACGGATTCCGCCACATTCCCCTGGTCGACGACCAGGGAAAACCGATAGGGCTCACCTCGTTTCGGGGTGTCGTCGAGTTCATCGGAAAGCTTCGGTCAGCCCATTCCTCCTGACGGGTTCCGGCAGAAAACACAGGGCCCACGAAACCTGAAATCCGTGGGCTGTATTTCTGTACCCGGGGACTGGGCGTTCGTATTGACAGATCGTCCTCCAGTTTCCTGTCGCTGGTCGCTCACGTTATGCTGAGCGAGACGCAGTGCGTCTCGATAATCGTCTCCAGAGCAATCAGATGCGCCTGCACGCGGCGCGACATCGGCGCTCCGGTCGGCGTCTCGGACGTGAGCAGATGGTCGGTATGCTTCTGCTGAAACAGTGCGATCGGAATCCCCTCCCCCCTCTGCCGCCTCTCTACCGCCGGGTTCGGAAAAATCACCCCGTTTTGCGCTGTCTCATTTTCAATCGTCGTATTCATATTCACCGGGCAAACCTCGGAAACCCGGCGGGTGACCTCCCGGCCGATCGGCAGCCTGCCTCGAAATTGTTCGTACAGGTAGTACCCCGGACTCTCCCAGTCCTCGTGCAGATCGACCACGGCCTCGAACTTCCGGTCTTTGACAAAGTCTCGAACAATATCAATCTCGGGGACATCGTTCCGCAAAAATGCCCAGTTAATATCGATTTCCTGACCGTTGAGCCGGGTTTCGTGTATATAGCCGTAGGGATTTAAGCAGGGAATCACTTCGAATTGAAGCTGCCCCAGCCACCGGCTCTGGTCCGCCTCCAGAAAGGCCAGCGCTCCTTCCACACCGGCCGGCTCGTCTCCGTGGGTGCCGCCGTTGATAAAAAAAACCGGACGCGAAGCATCCTCAGAAAGCCTCACTCCGTAGATCGGATATCCCCCCGCCTCACCCAGAACGCGGAAATCGGCATTCAACAGCGCCTCCACCCGGCGGATGATATCCCCATAATCTCGCATGCTCACCCCTTGTGATCCATGCGCTTGCGGTCGACGGATTCAAACCCCGTCTTTAAATCGCACATCCTCTTCGCAACTCGCAACTCGCGACTTTCCTGTGTCCCGGCGCCTCTGCGGGCAGGGGCCCGGCTCAGAATGCTGTGTCCCCTCGGCCACCAGCCCCGGACCGGAGGTTCGCTCACCAACAAAGCCAGGAGCAAAACGGTCAAAAAGCGTCCCATTTTTCTGTTGACTCCTTCCGGGAAATGGTGTATGCTTAGGTTGTGGAGCGGTTGTGAAAAAATAGACGTTCATCGGCCAGCAGAACGGATGCGCGGGAGGCTTTTCTGAGGGGAGTGTAAGTCCTCGGCGTGGATGTCCCTGTCGGCCGATGGCCTTTTTCCAGCACCTGCCCTCATTCTCTTCAGGATGGGTCGGTGCTTTTTTATGCCCTGAGCAAGGCTTCTGGAGCAATCCATCACCGGGTTTTTTTTGGCAACGCCAACGAGAAAGGGCGGGGGGCCAGTTGATGGCCCTCCGCCCGATTCCTGGCGGGAATGTGTGGGAATCGAACCCACCCAGCGTGGGATTAGCACGCCACAACGGGTTTGAAGCCCGCGAGGGCCACCAGTGCCCCATCCATTCCCGCACAAATCGGTAAACATCAGGGCAAAACTTCGATCTCCCCCGGATGTTCCGCCTCCGTCTCACCCACCAGCGCGGTCTCCAATCCCGCGACCTTCAACTTTAAAAGCAGGGCTTCGGCCGCCTCCGCCGGCAGGGCGATCAACAGTCCGCCCGACGTCTGCGGATCAAAAAGCAGGCGCCGGAAAGCCTCCGGAATCTCCTCCGCCATCCGTACAAAGGGATCAAACGTGAGCCGGTTGCGCCGCAGCCCGCCTCCCTGCCGCTTTTTGGCGATCCGGTATGCCAGGTCAAAATACGGGATCTCCGAGGACCAGAACCGCAGCCCCACCCCACTTCCCCGGGCCATCTCCCGGCCGTGGCCCAGCAGGCCGAACCCCGTAATATCCGTACAGGCGTGCGCCCCGTGCGCGGCCATTTGCGCGGAAGCCGCATCGTTCAGCCGGACCATAGACGCCGCAGCTGGCTGCATCTCCTCCTCGGAGATCTCACCGCTCTTGTAGGCGTCGGAGATCAGCCCTGTTCCCAGCGGCTTGGTCAGAACCAGCCGGTCACCCGGCTGCGCTCCCGCATTTGTCACCACCCGGTCCGGGTGCACCATCCCCGTTACGGCAAGCCCGTACTTCGGCTCCACATCCTCCACCGTGTGTCCCCCCACCAGCACGGCCCCCGCCTCGGTCACCTTGTCCTGTCCCCCCCGCAGGATCTCCGCCACCACCTCGGGGTTCACCTCGTCGCTTGGGAATCCGCAGATGTTCAAGGCCGTAATCGGCCGCCCCCCCATCGCGTACACGTCGCTTAAGGAATTGGCGGCCGCCACCTGTCCGTACAGATAGGGATCGTCCACGATCGGCGTGAAAAAATCGACCGTCTGGATCAGCGCCACATCCGCCGACACCCGGAACACGCCCGCGTCGTCGGCCGTGCTCAGCCCCACGAGCAGGTCGGGGTGGTCGATCCCGGGCAGATCTTTTAAAATCGCGTCCAGCACCGCCGGATCCAGTTTGGACGCTCAACCGCCGCAACTTACCATCTGTGTGAGCCGCTTCGCCTTTTTCCGCCACTTCATCGGCTATCTCTCCTTTAGAAGCTGTTTTAAAATCCCCAGCGGTCTTCGCGCGGCTGCAAAAGCGCCTGTCGGCGTTGGTCGAATCCACCCGTATCTCCAGGATACGGGCGGGTTCGCCCGCCTTGACCGCCACTTTTTCGCTCGCGCTCGGGAACTCACCGGGAATTTTAAAACAACTTCTAAGAAGACGGTTGGGCTCCATTTTTGTTTTTCTTTTTCCGGTTTTATGGTTATTTTCCTATGGGCAGACCATCTT
>JAAXHW010000089.1 GCA_012270675.1 Candidatus Latescibacterota bacterium
TTTGATCTGATTGCCAAGCTGATTGGCGCGACAGATAATCACAAACAGATGGCCATGCACAGCTTACAAAATGTGCGGACATATCTGACTTTGGCCGTCTTTACCCTGCAATTGTCGATGATTATGAATAGCGTATGGAGCTTGCCCATCCGAGCCATATCACACATCAAGGCGGTGTGCTCATGAATTATGCACACCCCTCATTTAAATTCGGGGTGCAGAAGACCGGTCCCATTCCCTGTTCTGCTCCCTATTCCCCGATTTTAAAGGCCCACATTGATTCCCCCGAACCGGTGGGATTTTACGATCAGTGTGCCGGTTGTGAGGCCAAAACTGATGTCGATTCGGTTGAAGAGCAGGATGCCTATGCCCGCGGTTGCGCCTGCGTCCTTTCGGACGGTGCCGTTCACAGGCCGCCTGATGCCTGCGCCTTCTGCAAAGAGGTAGAACCGTCCCATCCTTGCCAGGGAGACCGAATAGACCCCTTCTGCTGAAACAAACCGGGTGCCTCCCTCGGGTCCGACTTCGCGCCGCTCCATTCCCCGGAGCTGATTGGGGCCGTCCAGGAAGAACCGTTCGTAGAACGGGGAAGCGCCAAAGATGATTCCAGCGCGTCCTCCAAGGGAGAAGGTCTGTCCCGAAAAGGTCTCAAAATGCCGGTAGAGTTCGGTACGCAATCGGAGGAAGTTGGCCGTAGACCCCAGGTAGGTTGCGGAAAAGTCGACCTGCAGGCTCAGGTCGACGCCCGGGACACTGCCCCAGGGTCGCCCCGACGGCCGCCGGTGGAGGTCGAGGCCGAGAAAGCCCACCGGCTTCCGGCCCACCGCGGCCCCGACCTCCTGTGCGAACAGCCCTCCTCCCCGGACTTCGGCCGGCGCGCGGAAATCTCCGACCTGGACGTCTTCAAATGAGTACTTGAAGATCAGCCGGTAGGCCGTGCCGATGGGACGGCCGATGCCCAGTGATCCTCCGATGCGTTCCAGGTCATACCGTCCCCGGGCGTCGGGGTTCTTGCTCCGGTAGAGATCCCGGTCTGAGGATGAGGTGGAACCCTGTACATGGAGGGAGAGGTTTGAGCCGGAGAGCCAGGGGTCGGTATAGCTGAACCTCCAGTGTTTGAGCCGTTCTCCCAGGCCATATTCGACCCCCACAACCTTTCCTTCTCCCCAGAGATTGACGTGGTAGGCGTCCGAGGCGATGCCGAATCCGTCGAGTTCGGTATATTCGAGGCTGACGCCAAGGTCGCCGAAGCGTTTTTCATCCACATAGACCACCACAACGGCTTTGCCCTCTTCCGTGCCCGGTTTGGAGGCCAGGTGGACGGTCCGGAAGAGGCGTGTCCGGTAGAGGGCCTGTCGGCTCCGGGCGATCCAGTCGGGGGGTAGACGGTCCCCTTTCCGCAGCATCAGGGAGCGGAGAATGACCTTCGGCTTGGTCTTTTTGTTGCCCCGAACTTCGATGCGCTCAACGATGTATCCCGTACCGTCTCGAGCAAAAAGGGGAGAGCCGCAGAGAAGGCCTGCCATCAGAATCAGAAATAGCGCCCGTTGCATAGGCTTACCTCATCAAAGGGGTACCCGGATCTGTAGATTCTGCACCTCTCTGTAGATCAGGCAAGAACCGTACCGCCCCCACCGGGTGGACTTATCATACCGGCATTTTTATTAAAAACAGGTTATTGGAGAGATTTGAACCAGAGGCGGCAGGCGCAGGGACAGGGGGACATGTGAAATTATAGCACAGATGTGTTGTTTTTGCAACAGGTTTCATGGGAATTTCTCACCTCCGGCATCCCACTTCCGGGATGCAGAATAGGTCTTGATTCTGACGTGGTTTCACATTACTTTGGGGGCGTCAGCGTTGTGACAAAAGCACGCGGATGATTTCAGAGGGGATTACCGTTTTATGGCCGATGCTTCCATCCAGCGGTTTAAACAGAAGTACGAGGCTCTGGCAGGCATCGTACATCTGGCTGCCAGCACGGACGAGGCCGCTGATATTGTGGCCTCGATCCTTCGGGAGGCAGACGCCAGGCGGGTTGCCATCGGGGAACTTGCAGGAGGCCTTCAGGAGGCCGTTGAAGCGCGGTGTGAAGGTGCAGGGGTGGCGGTCTTAAAGCCTCCGTTTCAGCACGCAGAGCTGCATCACAGGATCGACGCCGCGCAGGTGGGCGTTTCCATGGCGGCCTTTGCCATTGCAGAGACCGGTACGCTGGTGGAGTTTGCCACAGACGATGCCTTCCGTCTGGTTTCCACGCTTCCGGGGGTGCACGTCGGGGTGTTTCGAGCAGAGGACCTGGTGGAGACGCTTCGAGAGGCAGCGCCCCGCATCCGGGATTTTTATGAGGCGAATCCGCACAATGCCACAGCGACCTTTATTTCCGGCCCCAGCCGCACGGCGGATATCGAGATGCGGCTTACGCTGGGGGTGCACGGCCCTGCGGTAGCGCATGCGGTGGTGATAAAGACGTGAAATGTGAAACGCGAAACACCTCTTGAAACAGGGGGGAGCCCCTTATGGCTGAGACGAGGTATGCACGGTTGTATGCAAAGATCGATCGGGCGCTGAAGGAGAAGTCCAAACGCACGGCGCTTTATCAGGTTATGAAACGGGGGCGGGACAGCCGCCACGCGGCTGTGGACGTACTCCCGGGCGGAGAGGGCTTTCGGGATGAGGTGAGGGGGATTAAGCTGCGGTGTTTGGAGCAGCAGGACGATCTGGTGGACCGGTTTGCCGAGAAGGCCAGGGAGCGGGGGGCGTCCGTTTTCCTGGCAAAGGACGGGGCTGAGGCGATCGCGTATATTTTGAAGGTCGCCCGGGCATGCGGGGCGAAGGTGGTGGCAAAATCGAAATCGCTGACCAGCGAGGAAATTGAGGTCAATCACCCGATGGAGGCGGCGGGGATGGAGGTGATCGAGACCGACCTGGGAGAGTTGATTATCCAGAAGGTCCATGAGAAGCCGTTTCATCTGGTGTTTCCGGCGATTCACAAGACGGCGGGCGAGGTGGCGAAGATTTTTGAGCAGGTGGCGGGGGAGGCGGTCTCCAAAGACGTGGATGCGATTATGAAGGTTGTGCGCCGCTACCTGCGGCCCATTTTTTTGAATGCGGATATCGGCATGACCGGGGCCAATGTGGGGGTTGCCGAGACAGGCGCGATTGTGATTGAAACGAACGAAGGAAACGCCCGGCTGGTTTCCAGCATTCCCGATGTCCATATCTGCATTATGGGTCGGGAGAAGATCGTGGAGACGGTTGAGGATGCGCTACAGATGATGCTGGCCCACCCGATCAGCGCGGTGGGACAGCACCTGACGACCTATGTGACGATGATGGGCGGGAGGTCCCCTCTGGGAGAGGGTGAGGCGCCGAGGGCGTCGCATATTATCATCCTGGACAACGGGCGCACCCGGATGCGGGAGGATGCCCTCTTCAAGGATGCCCTCAACTGTATCCGCTGCGGGGCGTGTATGAATATCTGTCCCACCTACGGGGTGGTTGGGGGGCATACGTTTGGACACATCTACCCCGGGCCGATCGGGATTCCCTGGACCGCTGAGGTGCACGGACTGGAGCTGGCAGGGGATTTTGCTCCGCTTTGCATTTCCTGCGGACTGTGCAAGGAGATCTGTCCGGCGGAGATCGATATCCCGATGATGATCGCGGCCGTGAAGGACCGGGACAGCGAAACGCATCCGCACCCTGCGGTCAACCGGATTTTGATGGCGGCCGAGGCTTTTGCGAAATTCGGCAGCGCCACGGCTCCGGTTTCCAACTGGCTTTTGAAAAACCGGACATACCGGTGGGTCATGGAAAAGACCACAGGGATCAGCCGGAGCCGCGAGCTGCCGCCGTTTAACCGGCAGACGCTGGTGAAACGCATGAGAAAAAGAGGGGTCTCCCCGGTTTCCAAACCGGTTCGACGCGTGGCTTTTTTCGTGGATCTGTATGCGAATTACAATGCCCCGGAACTGGGGATGGCGGCGATAGAGCGCCTGGAGGCGCGGGGGTGTGAGGTGGTGGTGCCGCCGCAGAGGGGGTGCGGCTACCCTTATATCGGGTATGGGGATTTAAAAAAGGCCCGGAAGGTGGCGGATGAGAACGTCCGGCACCTGGCGCCCTACGTGGAGCGGGGCTACGATGTTGTGACCACAGAGCCGACCGCAGGCTATTGCCTCAAGATTTCCTACCCCAAACTGCTGGACGGGCGGGAGGATGCGAAGGCCCTGGCGAATCGGACGTATGAATTGTTCGAGTACCTGGAGCTGGTGGAAGCGGAGGCGTCCCCGGATGTCGCGTCCCTCAAGGGGCGCCGGTTCGGGTTGCACATTCCCTGTCACCAGCGTCCACTGGGCGCGGGCAGACATGCGATGGCGTATCTGGAAGGGCGGGGCGCCCAGGTGGAAGTGATTGAGACGGGGACCTGCTGCGGGATGGCGGGGACGTTCGGGTTGAAGGTGGGGCTGCTGGGGCACGCGCTTTCCCAGGCGGTGGGAGAGCCCCTCTTTCGGTCTTTCAAAGAGGCGGGGGTGGAGGCGATTGTGACCGAAAGCAGTGTGTGCAGCATCCACTTGAAAGCAGGGACGGACCTGGAGGTATGGCACCCGCTGGAGCTCCTGAGGGATGGCCGGGTGGATTGAGGTGGAGCGCCCCCGGCCTCTATGCGAGTCCCCGGCGGTGGGTGCGGGCGCGGAAGAGAGAGCCGTCGGAGGCGGTGACGTAGAGGCTCTGGAGATCTGCGTCTCCAAAGGTGCAGTTGGTCGGAGAGACCGGCATGGGGTGGGTTTCCAGCACCCGCCCTGAAGGGGCAAAGACGTAGATCATCGGCCCCGGCCCGCTTTTTTCCCAGCCTGCGGTTGCCACAATATTCCATTCCAGGTCGAGGGTCATGCCGTCGATCCCCCGGTGGGGATAGAAGTTGTGCAGGACGCTGTATTCCCCCAGGGTGTCGTTCTCCAGGATCGGGTAGGCCCTCAGTTCCCGTTTTTTATCCTCTCCATATTCACTCTGGGCCACGTAGAGCGTTTTCATATCGGGCGTTACGATCAGGCCGTTGGGGCGTGTGGTGTCGAAAGTCATCCGCACAACCGACCAGGTCCCGTCCGCCTGCGGGTGCAGCCGGAAGACCGATTCGTGGTCGAGTTCCATGTCGGATCGGTCGGCTGCGTACCTGGGATCGGTAAACCAGAGCCGTTCTCTGCCGTCCACCACAATGTCGTTCGGGCTGTTGAGCCGGTTGCCTTCGAATGTGTCGGCTACGACGAAGGTCTCACCACCGGGATCGTACCGTGCGATACGGCGTCCCTCCGTTTCACAGGCAAAGAGGTTGCCCGCCGGGTGCAGGACCAGGCCGTTGGCCCTGCTGGTGCCCGTCCGGTATTCATCGCAGCCCCCGGTTTGTGGATCATACCGCATAATCCGGTTGTTGGGGATGTCGGAAAAGAGGACGGCTTCGCCGTCCCACACCGGGCCTTCGGTAAAGGCAAAGGGGCCGGCAACGCGTTCAAAGTGCCATTCCATGGTGTTCTCCTGTGGGCCTGTTCGGGGGGGAGGCGGTGGGTGAAAGTTGAGGTAAGATACACGCTGTCTGTCTGCCTTGCAACCCCTATTTTTCGGTCTCTTTTTCACTTGACCCCATCTCAAAAAGGGTTTTATTGTTCGCGGTGGTGGTTGGGCGCGCAGGCAGTCCCTTGAGAAAGGATCTCGCTGTGCCCAGATTTAAACCGGAAACACTGCGCAGGATCGGTTACACGCTGTTTGAGACGGCCGGGTGTACGCTGGAGGACGCCCGGGCGGTTGTGGATCACCTGGTTGAGTCCAACCTTTTCGGTCACGATTCCCACGGGGCGATCCGGTTCTACGAGTACGCCAGGGCCATCTATGAGGGCCGGTTCCAGCCCCGGGCTGCACCGGAGGTCGTCCGGGACAGCCCCTGCGCGGCTGTGGTGGACGCCCGGGGGAGCCTGGGGCAGGTGGGAGCGACTTTTGCAACCCACCTGGCCGTGGAGAAGGCCCGGGAGCACGGGATTGCCACGGTTGGTTTGCGCAATACAAGCCACATCGGGCGGGTGGGGGCCTACCCGTTGATAGCGGCCCGGGCGGGGTTGATCGGCCAGATCTTTGTGAACGCCGGACACCTGGGCTACCAGATCGCTCCTTTTGGGGGGATTGACGGGAAACTGAGCACGAATCCGATTGCGTTTGCGGCCCCCCGCAGAGGGGCAGATCCGATCCTGGTGGATATGACGACGTCGATTGTGGCCGAGGGGAAGGTCCGCATCGCCATCAACCGGGGGGAGGAGGTGCCGGAGGGATGGCTCATCGACGGGGAGGGGAATCCCACGACGGATCCGAACGATTTCAAAGCCGATCCGCCGGGGGCGATTCTGCCCCTCGGGGGCAGGGCCGGGCACAAAGGCTACGGGATGAGTATGATGGTGGAGTTGCTGGGCGGGGCGCTCAGCGGGCAAGGGTGTGCAGCGGGAGAACGGGCAATGATCAGCAATGGGGTGCTGTTGACCGTGTACCACATCGAGCACTTTGTGGATCTGGACGCCTACTACGATGAGGTGGAGGCGCTGATCCGGCATGTGAAGTCGAGCCGGCTGACCCCGGGGTTTGAGGAGATCCTGGTGCCCGGGGAGCCGGAGTTCAGAAGCGCAAGGCGCCGAGAGGCCGAGGGGATTGAGGTGGATGAGAGAACGTGGGAGACGATCTGCGAGGCGGCGCGTGATTTCGGGCTGAATCTGGAGCGGTGGGAGGGAGATGCAAAATGAAAAGGCGCTGCGTACGGCCTCCGGCAGGCTTGCGCTGCTGCGCTGAGTGACTACGAGACTTTGCGTTGGCATCTTTCCAGGAGATGGCTTATCCTGGTATTCCCCTTATTCAATTGCCCGGAGGGATGTTTTCGATGGCAACCATTGTAGACGGTCGGAAGCGGGTTCCCTTTCTGAGGGGCATGCTGACCCACTATCTGCTTGAGCAGGGGCTCTCTTTTCAGGAGGCCTACCAGGTCGCCGACCGGATCAGGCGCAATATCCAGAGGCAGAAAACGGTCTCCTCAAGGAAGATGATCGACCTGGTGCACTCCCATGTGCGGGACCTGTTTGGGGACCGTCCAATCGGAGATGGGATCTTCTGGGCGCCCGGGTCGAAACAGATTATGGTAGAAGACGAGCGCGGCACCAGGCCCTTTTCCAGGGAGCACCTTTCCCATTCTCTGACGATTACGGGCGTGGACGAAGGCCAGGCTTATCGCATTGCCGAATGGATTGGCGCCGATTTTATCCGGCAGGAAAAGACGGTGGTGTCCAGGGCCGGTATACGGAAGGCAACGATGAATCTCCTGGGAAAGGAGTACGGTGAGGAGTTTGCCGAACGCTATCGGATCTGGAATTGGTTTCGCAACCGCGAGCAGACGCGGCCTCTGATCGTTTTGATCGGCGGGACCAGCGGCGTGGGCAAGACGTCGGTGGGCGTGGCGCTGGCCAACCTTCTCAGGATTTCCCGGGTGGCCTCCACCGATGAGATCCGCCAGGTCATGCGTGTGATGATCGCCCCGGACCTGATGCCGGCCCTCCACGCGTCTTCTTATATGGCCTGGGAGCATGTGACGGCACCGCCGCCGGACGCTGTGGATGCCGTGATCCATGCCTTTCATGAGCAGGCGACGCGCGTGTGCGTAGGGGTGCGGGCCACGGTCGAGCGGGCGATTCAAGAGAATGTCAACTTGATTCTGGACGGTATCCACCTGCTGCCCGACCTGACCGGACTGGAGGCCTATGAAAAAGATGTTCTGTTTATCCGGACAAACCTCTATTTGTCGGATGCGCAGTCCTATGCCGAGCGCTTCGAGACCCGGGGACGGGAGGCCTCCCGGCGGCCTCAACACCGGTACCTGAAATATCTGGACCAGATTCTCAAGGTTCAGCAGTATATTCTTGACATGGGTGAGGCCCACCAGGTGCCGGCGGTTGAGAATTTGGATCTGGATGAGACTGTACAGACCATTTCACTGCAGATTATGGATATGCTTCGGAAAGAGGCCAGAGGCGTGGGTGGCCGTTCAGGCGCTTAGAAGGCTTCCGGCTCACATAAGGCTTACATGGCAAGGGAGGTCCAGGTGGATTTTCCCCGGATGTTTCCGATACGACAGTCTTTTCCCGCAGAGCGCCTGGAACATCCTGCCGCCGAGGTCTACCGCTGCGTGATGGCATCCGGGCTGGGAGGTCGGATCAAGACGGGGGACAGGGTTGCGATCACGGCGGGCAGCCGCGGGATCAGCGGAATTGCCGGGTTGACACGGGCGGTGGTGGATGCCGTGCGAGAGCTGGGAGGCGATCCCTTTATTCTGCCCGCGATGGGCAGCCACGGAGGGGCGACGGTGGCGGGTCAGGTCGAGATTTTGGCCGCTTACGGGATTGCGGAGGAGGCGGTGGGGGCGCCGATCAAAGCCACGATGGAGGTGGTGCAGGTGGGCGAGGTGGAAGGGGAGATTCCGGTGGTGCTGAACCGGCTGGCCGCGGAAGCGGACGGAGTGGTGCTGGTCAACCGGATCAAGCCCCACACGGCGTTTCGAGGGCCGTTCGAGAGCGGGCTGATGAAGATGATGACGATCGGGCTGGGCAACCATAAGGGTGCGACGCTGGCCCATTCGATGGGGGCGGGCGGCCTGCCCCGGATGATTCCGGCCTGGGGGCGGGTGATTCTGAGGGAGGCGCCGATTGCTCTGGGGGTGGCCATTCTGGAGAACGCCTACGAACGGACGGCCAGGATTGTTGCGGTGGAGCCCGAGGATTTCGAGTCGGTGGAGCCCCGGCTGCTGGAGGAGGCCCGTGGGATGATGCCCCGCCTGCCGGTGAGCCGGATTGATGTGCTGATTGTGGACCGGATCGGGAAAAATATCAGTGGAACGGGCATGGACCCGAACATTATCGGGCGCATCTGGCTTCCGGGCATCAAGGAGCCGGATGCGCCTTCGATTGAACGTATTGTGGCCCTGGACCTGACGGAGGAGACGCACGGCAACGCCAACGGGATCGGTCTGGCGGATATCACGACCCGGCGGCTGGTGGGTAAGATCGACACCGGGGCGACCTACGCCAACGCGTTTACTACGACGTTTCTCAACCGGGCCTATATCCCGGTCGTCGGGGAAACCGACCGCGAGGCGATTGAGATCGCCCTGGACGTGCTGCGGATGGAGCGCCCGCAGGATGCGCGCGTGCTGCGCATCCACTCGACGCTGGAGCTGGAACACCTGTGGGCGTCCCGGGCGTTGCTGCCCGAGCTGCGGGAGAGGGAAGAGATCGAGGTGCTGGGAGGGGCGGCGGAAATGCCGTTTGACGAGGCGGGAGGGCTGGCTGCGATGTAGCGTGACGCAGCATCGCGAAGGGGTTGGTGTGTAAAAGGCGTCGAGCCCGAGAGGGCCGACGCTTTTTACGTCTGCTAAAGCACGCCTTTCGCCTTCAGAAAACGGCGCAGCCTGCGTCTGCTCGCCGCATTGAGTACGTTGCCGCCCGCGGAAGGGGCGTAGAGGACGCGGGTGTCGCGGACCGGGCCGCCGGCCAGGCCCATCATTTCCAGGCCCGCCTTGAGCATGGGGGTGCCGAGCTGGCGGCGCATTTCGGTGAGGGGCTCAAAATAGTCCCGGAAGCGCATGGCCTCCTGCCAGCGCCCCTGGATGGCGGCGTTGTGAAGCTTGATGGACATGGAGAGGGAGAGGTTGGCCATGCCGGTGGTAAAGCCGACCGCGCCGGCCAGGTAGTAGTAGGGGACCATATTCTCTCCCCCGCCGGTGATAAAGGGGACGGTGTTGGCGGTTGCACGGCAGCCGGTTCTGACCCAGTCCACGGCGCCGCTTTCTTCTTTGATGGCGACGACGTTTTTGATCCTGGCGAACCGTTTGACTAGATCGATGGAGAGGGGCTGGTGTGGGGCCCGGAAGGGGAGGAAGCCGATGTCAATGGCCCTGGCAATGGCCCTGTGGTGGTCCCATATGGCTTTCTCCCCGCGTTTGACAACCGGGTCGTGGGGCATCACCAGGACGGCGTCGCAGCCAACGTCCTGAGCGGCTTCGGCCATTTTGACAGCGGTTTTTGTGGGGCCGCCGATGCCGGAGACGATTTTGCAACGCCCTTCTGCGCCGGCGACCGCGGCTTTGGCAACAGCTTTGACCTCCGCAGGGGAGAGGGCGTAGAATTCGCCCGACCCGCCGCAGAGGACCATGGTCTTTTCGCCTTTGACGCCGGAGAAATACCGGATGTTCTTTTCAACGCCTTCCAGGTCGATCTCGTGCTTTCCCTGCCGGTTCCTGGTGGTTTTCATGGGGGTCATCACAAAGACATAGACCCCACAGGCATTGAAGGTTTTTCTGAAGGTATCAGGTTTTTTCCGGACCATTCGTTTCACCTCCCTGTACAAATCCGGGTGTGGGAAAGTGGTCGATTGTCCACCGGGACGACGGTGGGCCTTCGTCGCGGGGAAAGTAAGCGGTGGCCGCCCCCACGGCGCCCGCATTGCAGGTCGGGATAGCGGGCTATTTTCTGCAGGGTTCGAAGGCCGAGGCGAGTTGCTGCATGCCGTTGGCGACAAGGCCGCCGTCCGAGCCGAGGGCGATGAAAGTGAATCCGGCCTGGACGGTCGCTTCAACTTGCGCGGGATTCAGGAGGAGGATGCCGGCGGCCTTGCCGGCCCTGCGGGCGGCGCTGGCGACTTTCCGGCGCGCGTCTGAGAATTTGGGGTTGTCGAACTGTTCGGGGATGCCCAGGTTGACGCTCAGGTCGAGCGGTCCAATGAAGAGGACGTCCACGCCGTCCACGGCCGCGATGCCGTCGATGCAGTCCAGGGCTTCCCGGGTTTCGATCTGGACGACGGTGGTGAGCAGTTCGTGGGAGCGGGCGAAGTAGTCTTCAAAGTCCACACCGAAACCGCTGCCCCGGTTCAGTTTGGCCACGCCCCGGATACCGCGGGGGGGATAGCGCATGGAGGCGACCGCCTGCTCGGCTTCGGCCACGCTGCTGATGTAGGGGACCATAACGCCCGATGCGCCCATGTCGAGCACTCTTTTGAAGCGGGGCGGTTCGTTCGAGGCGATCCGGACGATGGGCGCAGCCGGTGTGCCGCCCACGGCCTGGAGCTGGTGGACCAGGCTTTCGTGGTCTCCAGCGCCGTGCTCAATGTCGATCAAGACCCAGTCGAATCCGCTCTGCGCGGCCATTTCGGCGGTGAGACTGGAGCCGAGGTTGATAAAAGTGCCGGCCAGCAGGTCGCCGTTGAGCACACGCTGACGGATGCTGTTGATCATGGGGATATCCTTGTGGGTGAGGGTGGATTTTACGGGTGGTCACCGTCGTCGCAATCCGGACGTTTGGGGTGCTCGATTACAAAGCCGGTTTTCAGGTATTCGAGGGCCTTTGTATAGCTGCGGTTCTGGAGGTAGTGTTTGAGTTGGGGGGATGCTGTGGGCGCGACTTCCTGCTGGAGCCTGCTAATCTGAAGGAGGTGCTTTGTGACGTCCTCTTTTTTGGAGATGCTGTCGAACATCGCCTCGAGCGTCTCTTTGAGCGCTGTGGCCTGTAGTGTTGTCATGGGATGCCTCCGAAATAGGTGTTCCGGGTCTGTGAAATCCGAACTAAAAATAGAGCTTTCCCCCGGGTGTGTCAAGCGGTGCAGGGGTCAGTAGAAGACGCTTCGCGTCCTGTGGCGCGGATGTGCTTTGTAGGCAGACCCCTGGCCCCGGTTCCAGAGGAGGTAATCCAGTTCTCTTGCGGCTACGCTGTGTCCACATTGGCGGAGCTCATCGACCAGGACCTCCACTGCATGGACGGCGCACGCCCGAATTTCAACCTCTTCGGCGCACCCCAACGGGATCTCCTTTTCCGCATCGATACGGGCGGCCAGGGTATCCGTATAGTGCAGGATGCCGTCGAGACGGAGGACGTGGGGGACGAGGTTGTCCGCGAAGATGGTGAGGCGGTCCAGGTCGTCGAACCGGCCCGGTCCCCGGCCGTCGAATGCCAGGAAGAGGTCCGCAGGGGTAATTTGCGCCCGTTTGTAGAAGGGGACGTCCAGTTCGCCATAGGATGCCACGTCTTTGAAGCAGGGCATTTTGATGAGCAGCGCTACGAGCCGCTCGGCGGATGCGTCTGCTGTTTCAACCAGACGGACAAAGCTTCCGTCGAAGCGGTCGAGCAGGTACCGGCCCAGGTCGTTCAGGGCCGTGGCGAAGTGCTGCAGGAGTTCGCGAACGATGTAGTTGTCAGGCTCCTGGCCGAATATCGCCGTGCAATCGTCTGTGGAAAGTCGCGTCAGGTCCTGTGCCGAGAGCGGGCCGTGGGTGCTGTAGTGGTCGTTGAGGGAAGAGGCCACGGTGAAGTATCCGGACATACCGGAGCGCTTCCGCAGATGGGGAGAATAGCCGGAACTGAAGTTGACGGCGTTCAGGGTGAGGAAGAAAGCGACCGTGTCGTCGCCCCGGCCGAGGTAGTGGCAGTCGGGGTCAATCTGTGGATGCGCGATCCGCTCCAGCGGGAGAGATGCGGCGTAGGACGGGATGGAATCGTAGTCGATCCGGACGTGGGTCGCTCTGCCGGCGACCGCCTTGCAGGCAGCGCGTACCCTCTCAAGCAGGCCGGCCATCACTTCCCCTGCCTCAGGTATGGACCGGGGTTGGTTTCGACTTCGTCCAGGAGGGTGTGGACGTAGTCCCTCACCCGGAAGAGCCGGCAGTCAGCATCGCCTATCCGGCCTCTGCTCAGGGTGCCGACCCGGTCCCAGAATGCGCCCAGTGCCGGGCGTTTTATCCCCGGGTAGGTCGCTTTGGGGTTCCGGTCGAGCAGTTTGTGCCAGTAGAGGACTTCGACAAGGTGGATGTAGGTGGAAGATTCGTAGTCCACGCCCAGCATGAGGATTTTTGCATTGGCCCGATAGGCCCTGTACATCGGCGAGTGCGTGCCGTAGGTCTTGCCCCAGGGTTCGAGGTCCCAGGGCGATTTGCAGCCCTCACGGCTGAGGTGGTCGGCCACCCACTGTTCCGCACCCTTTCCCCGGGCGGCCACGGAGTGGGAGTAGTGGTCGGAGCGGTACGTGCCGGGCATCCGGCGAAAACACTCGGTGATCCACCCTGTGGTGGACGCGGTGGTCTCGATGTTCCAGCGCGCCGCCCGCCCGTCTCTGTCGGGAGGCACCAGGTTGAACGATGGCATCAGGATGAGCCCTTCGGGACCGACCGCGTCCTCCAGGGCCCGGACTACGGTCTCTGCGCCGGCTTCGACAGGGCCGAGGCTTTTGAAGGAAGCGTGGACAAAGAGGATATCCGCCGGTTCGACGCCGAGCGTTCCGAGGTCCTGCGCAAGTGTTTCGCGTGTGTGGGATGCTGGCATAAATCAGAAGCGACCTGTGTGCCGATGGTGTTCCAGCTTCTGAGGCTTTCCCCTATTCCGGCCGGTGCATGGAGAACAACGTATTGACGACGGTATAGCCGTCGCTGCGGCCCATGCGGGCAATCGGCCTGTACTTCAACCAGTCCACCTCGCCATTGGACAGGACGTGGTCTTCAATGTGCATGCCCAGGACTTCACCCACGACCATTGTGTTGTGGTCGCCGAGCAGTTCGAATATCCTGTACAGACGGCACTCCAGGCGAATGGGGGATGCCCTGACGCCGGGCGGGTTGACCAGAACCGATGCCGCGGGTTCGAGGCCGGCAAGCGCCATTTCGTCCACTTCCGGCGCAACCGATGCACAGGTCTGGTTCATTTCGTTTCTGAACGCATAGGGAGGAAAGTTGACGACAAATTCACGGGTTTCCCGAATGTTGGCGAGGGTATCCGCTTCCTGCCGGTTCTTTCTCAATCCAGTGACGGCGAACATGACCTGCGGCGGTTTGTAGGCCACAGCCGAAGAGAAACTGTACGGGGCCAGGTTGATGATGCCCTGGCGGCTCTGCGTGGATATCCAGAAGATGGACCTGGGGACGTCACAACTGTTCAACAGGCCCGGGGGCATGCTGTCTTCTTTTGCAGGGTAGAACATGGTTCACACATCCTGTGGTTTGACAGCTACTCAGCTCTCCAGCAGGGTTTTGAGGAAAGTGGGCAGGGCAAACGCGGCCTGGTGGATTTCTTTGTTGTAGTACCGCAGGTGGTGTTTTGCCGCAAATGTCCCGGACTTTTCCGGATCGAAGTGTTTAAGTGGGTGCAGGCATCCCTTTGAAGCGCAGGAGAAACTCAACATACCCGTGGTGTAGGTGGGGATGAAGGCCAGGTAGCAGTGCACCCGGTCTTCTCCAAAGGTGTGGCGCTGGTGTTGATAGATCTCTTTGAAGGTCTGGCTGTAAAGCGTGGGGGGCTCGGTCTGGGCGGCCATGAGGCCGTCCGCTTTCAGACAGCGGTGGACCTGCGCGTAAAATTCCCTGGAGAAGAGGTTCTCCGCCGGACCGATGGGGCAGGTGGCATCGATGACGATGAGGTCGAAGGCAGCGTCCGGGCAGTTCCGGATGTAGGCAGCGCCGTCCTGGATTTCAAGGGTGAGTCTGGGGTCTCCAAAGGCAGAGGCGAGGGAGGGTAGATGTGCTTTTGAGGCTTCGACCACGGCGTCGTCGATTTCGACCAGGACCACTTCGCTGAGACAGTCGTGTTTGAGGAGCTCTCTGGCTGCGCCGCCGTCTCCGCCGCCGATGATCAAAGCTCGCTCGGAACCGGGATGGGTGAGCATGGGCACGTGGACGATCATTTCGTGGTAGATGTATTCATCTTTTTCCGTGCATGTTACAGCGCCGTCCAGGACGAGCATTTTCCCGTACCCGTAGGTGTTGAAAATTTCAACTTTTTGGAAGGAGGATTGTTTTCTGTAGAGCATACCGGCGTGTCTGAGGGAGAGGGCGATGTCTTCGTTTTTATCCGTAAACCAGATGTTTCGGAAGTGCTGCGGGACATCCTGTTTTTTTTGGGATTGATCAGGCGGACGGGTGTTTTTCTTCAGCAGATTGAGCTGCCCGCGGCGCATTTCCAGGGTCGAGCCGTGGGTGGCCCCGAAGGATGCTTTCAGAGATTCGTAGGATGTCCAGGGGTCGAGTTTATCGCCGCAGGTGAACAGGTCAACCGCAGCGAATCCGTATTCGGGCCAGGTGTGAACCGCCAGGTGGCTTTCCTGGATGACCACGGTGCCTGAGACGCCGCAGGGAGAGAAATGGTGGAAGGAGGTGTTGATGATTGTGGCGCCGGCCTCCCGGGCGGCCTTGACCATGCTCTGCTCGATGTGGGTGACATCGTTCAGCGCAGACGGAGGACACCCGTAGAGTTCGACGAGGATGTGCCTGCCCAGCGCGTCCATTTCTCCAATCCTTTATCTGGCGATTCAACCGCCTGCCTTCTCCATTTCCTCACCCGGGGACGCTCCGGTGAGCTGCCGGCCTTCGTCCCGGTACTGGTTTTGGGCCTCAGGGGCGATGGTTCTCCAGATGAGGAACTGCTTGCGGACCTGGTTCATAAAGCGCTGGTTGCAGCGCTTCCAGGAGGAGACGTCGCCCGACAGACGCTGGATGGTGATGTCCAGGGCCTGGATGTCGTGGTCGCCAGTCGGCCTGGACCTGAGCTGTACGTTCTGACTGACGCCGAGGTCGAAGGGGGCCAGCCAGATGGTGGTGCTTATGGTATATCCCTCTCCCTGATCCGTGGCGAGGACCGAAAGGTGCGCGCCTTCGGTGTAGAAGTTGCCCATCGATCCCTCGGTATGGAAGTCGAAATACCGGGTCAGGAAGGTAAAGAGTCCCAGGACTTCTCTGCCCGCAATGGTAAAGGGAAATTCAAAGTGCCACCAGTCGCCGTCCGGGTCGGGGATCTTCCAGCGCCGGGTGACGTCGGGGACGGCCATCTGCGATGCCCGGCGCGCGGGGTACAGCGTGGAGACGATAACCACAAGCATGACCAGCCCGGAGGAGCCCATCGCAGAGAGGGAAGAGTAATTGAGGGTGAAGCCTTGCAGGATGCCCTGGTTGAGGAGGAACCAGGCGACGCCCTGAGCGACGAGGTAGCCCGATACCGCTCCGAGTACGGCGTAGACACAGGACTCGGCCAGGAAGAGGAAGGCGATGTGCACAGGAGCGAGTCCGACCGAGGAGTAGATGCCTATTTCGCGGAACCGTTCGTAGACAGACCCCATCATGGTGTTCAGGACAATGAGGGCGGCGATGAGGATGGGAATGAAGAGGTTGCTGATGCCGCGAAGCGACGTGTGTCCAAGCGAGGAGAAGACGGAGACGCGGATGCGTCCGATTTCTCCATCGGGGCCTATCTGGGGAATTCCGGCGAAGAGGACCACCGAGAGCCGGGAGATGAAGTCTTTTGTACGGGCGTTGACCACGGTGGGATCGCGGAACCGAACGGCGATTGCCTGGAGGGGACTGCTGACTTCGCGCAGCGTCTGGTAGGGGACGATCAGGACATTTGCCGGGTCGAGGTGTTCGAATTCCATGATGTCCACATCGGGGTCCTCCAGGCCGGCTTTTTCTCGCTGTTCCTGCTGGGCCATTTGCAGGAAGACGTTCCGGTCGGTTTCCACGAAGTCCGCAGGTGTCAGGGCTTCCCCGTCCAGGTCTTTCAGTTCCTCCATCCGGTCCGAGATGAGGATGCCGACGACGGTGAAGAGGTCTCCAAAGAGGCGTACCCGGGTGCGACCCACGTCATCGGAGGTGATGTCGAGGAGTTTGGCCATCTCTTCGGGGACAACGGCGACTTTTTGTTCGCCCTCCCGGAACCAGCGGCCCGCAGAGAGACAGTCCTGAATCCGGGTTGGAGATCCTTTGAAAATTTCCGATTCCTGCGCCGACAGGCCAAGAACGCCCAGGGCGTTTGCGGCCTTGTCCCGGTGCCCCACCTGGACGGTCTTCTTGGACTTGTCCGCGTACCAGCTTCGGGGGGCGATCACGGCCTCGTCTTCAAAGGTGGCCTGGGCATAGTCGAGGACCGATTCTTCAAGCGGCGCCCAGTATTTGCTGCGGATGAGCATGCCGGGGTAGGCCCCCTGGTTGTCCCGGGCGATCTGGTGGAATCGGAGCAGGGCTTTGATGGAGGTGAACGAAAGGACGGTGAAGGTCAGCAGGACCAGGGTGGTGAAGGTGAGCACGGTCCTCAGTTTTCTGCGTTTCATGTTGGCAATGCCCAGGTAGAATGCGGCCATGGAGGCGCTCACCCGGCCAACGTCCACATTGTGAATCACCGCTGCCTCGGTGCGCAGGTTGCGCATGTGGACGTTGAAGCGGGAGAAGACGACGGAGATGACAAAGCACGCCAGCGCCAGGAGGATGAAGGCGAGGAGGACGACAAAGGGGTTGGAGAGGTCGAAGGCCGGATGGACCACGGACAGGAAGATCCAGATGACGACAAAGATTCCGGTAAATCCCGTGAGCATCCAGCGGATGTCGGATGCGGTGAAGATGAGGCGTTCGGCGAAGAAGGCGCAGGGGATGACGAGGGCCATAAAGAAGATGATGCCGCGGATGACGTCGTTCTGGGTGGATTTGACGTCCGGATAGGCCCGGGATTCAAGACCGAGCGCTGCCCGGGAATGCTTGACAAAGTCGTCCCACCGCAAGTCTTTGCGCCCGCTTCTCGCCCGGTCGAGGTGTTTTGCAGCCTGCGCGTGGAGGGTGTTCAGGCGGAAGTTTTCGATGCCATAGGCCTTCAGTTCGCGCATCCGGGCCTCGTTGAGGGTCCACATGTCGCTGGCGGCCTGGAAGGCGGTATGGGTGATGGCGCCGTGGGTGATGGCGGTGAATCCGTCGCCGCGCGCAACCTTCTCGCTGCTGGCGTCGGTGGCGTTGATCAGGAGGTAACGGATGCCGATTTTTTCCCCCGATTTCATCACCAGTTTGACCTTTTCGTTGGGGCGGGTAAAGACCACGCCCACCGGTTCGTTGCGGCCGTAGCCGATGGTATAGCCGTATTCCTGAGGGGCCACGTTTCCGTCGCCGTAGACGCTCAGGCTTGAGAGCTTGGTGAGGTAGCGGGGGTCTACCGTGTCGTAGAAATCGGTGGAGATGCAGGGAAAGAGGATGCTCGTTGCCCGGGTGATCCACCAGTCCATGCCGAATTCCGGCTTGTAGATCCTGGACGCCTGCCCCCGGTCCGGGGCATAGGTGATGTCTCCGGTTTCCGGGTCGAGGTAGTAGGCGCTCAGTCCGACCCACCGAACCGCCAGCCCGGGGATGAAGAACTCGCCGTTTTCGTCGGCCACATCGTAGAAAAAGGTGCGCACGCCCTTCACCGATTTATCGTGGGACATCCGGAGAGCAGCGATGGCCCCTTTACGGGGCCTGTCGGGCGTGATGCTGCGGCGGGGAAAGGTGAGGATGCGGCCTTTCAGGGCGCGCATGTTGTCTTTTATGTCGACCTTGTAGTCGGGGAGGAAGTACGGATCGTCCAGGGCCTTGCTGAAGGCGCCTGTGAGGAGCTGGGTCTGATTGGTCAGGTTGGGGATGTTGACCCCCTCGACCGTATCGAAAGGGGTATCGACCCTGAAGCGGGCATCGTTGATGGTTACGAATGCGAGGGTGGGCATGCCGGCGGTGAGGACCACTTCCGAGTCGGTCTTGATCTTTCCTCCGGGGATAAACATACGCCAGCTCATGCCGGAAGGGGGATTGATGCCGTCTACCAGGGACCTGTCGGCGTTGAGGCCAAAGGCGGGGGCGAGTTCCGCCCCAAGTCGGGAAAACATCTTTCCCAGCGGGGTAAAGAAGCGCTGGTAGTAGAAGGATGAAGACCCATTCCAGACGCCGACCTGGTCGGTGTGCGAGGAGAGGTCCAGGGAGACCCAGAGCCGGATGTCGATGGGATCGGTCATCAGCGGGGCAAAGTGCTCCTCCTTGCGTGCGTGGCGACTCAGAAAGTCGCACACCCCCCGGAACCCCAGGTGGTGCGCAGACGTGGCCAGGAACAGGACGGTGTGGGCGGGCGGATGGGCTTTCAAATATTCCGCGAGTTCGAGGAGGGCGACCAGACCCGAGGCCTGCTCCGCACCGGGCGCCAGCGCCGGAACCACGGACATCGCGTCGTAGTAGGCGTCGAAAAGGACGATCTCGTCCTTCAACGTGGGATGCCGTCCCGTGATTCGACCAAATACGTTGTGCGCCTTGTGTTTCTCCCACACCATGCGACCCTTCACTTCCACCTCGATCCGCTCCCCCAAACTCAGACGGCGACGCAACGCCTCGCCCTCCTGCCTGCCAATCCAAAAACGGGGCACGTTGAGGGGCACCTGGAAGAACTTCTGCTCCGCCTCTGCGGTGGTCGTAGCGTCCGGCTCGACGAAGATGACCGCTTTGGCGCCCAGCATCGACGCATTCATCCAGCGGTTCCAGGAGTTGAACGACATCAACACCACACTGTCCCGGGGGTCCTTCCCGTTGAAGTCCGCGAACTCTCCGGAACCTCCGTCGACCAGGGGAGCCCGAAGCCCTTTGCCCGGCAGCGTAGAGGTCCGCACCAGGTTCGGCCAGACCGCATAGAGGGGGATGGTGCGGTCATCGTCCAGGATCTTGAGACTGCACCCCTTGTCGATGGGAACGGTGACATCGTAGGCTTCCACGGTGACCTGCTCTAGGCCGATCTGCTGGAAGACGTCTTTGATGTAGTGGTAAGCCGCATCGTGTCCGGGGTATCCCACGACGCGGGAGCCCGATGAGGTGAGACGGGTGAGGTGGGCTTTGATGTCGGCTTCGGAGATGGACGCCCGGACCGCCGCTGCCAGCGCCTTCTGGCCGGAGGCGAATTTTTGGGGCGGAGGTTGCGGGTACCGGATGTTGAAGAACGCGATCAGGCGGTCGGTCACGGTCTCGGGGGAAAATACGACGAGGGGTACAAAGAGGACGGCGACAAAGATGGCCAGGATGATGTTTTTCCACGTTGGTCGCATTGTGATGGCTCCGTGTCGATGCAGGTCTCAATACCACTTATGCACCTGGTGTCCCTGGGGCTGGAACCAGATGGCATCCACAACCAATCCGAGGGCAACCTGAAGAATGTAGCCGATGAGCATGCCGATGAAGAACGCCCTGGACTTCCGGTAGAAGGCAGCGCCGACGAGTTTGAGCATCACCAGTTTGACCAGCCACGCCACGAAGATGGTGACGCTTGTCAGCCGGGACAGGGCCGTGCCGGAGAGCGCAAAGCCGATGGGATGAATCGGCCACCAGACGAAACGGTAGCGCATCAGGTTCAAAAGGGCCATGACCGCGGCGCCGGTGAGGAAAAACCAGTAGTCGGTGATTTCGATCGGCGTGGAGGGGGTCTTGGCGGCGTTCGCGATTCCCCCGATCTGCCCCATGGCCGAGCGGATGATCAACCAGTTGGGCCGGAGGTTGTAGCCGCCTATGGTGTATCCCAGCCAGATGGTAAAAAGCGTGGAGGTGACCATGCCGATGACGAAGGCCGCACAGACGCCCCAGAAGAGCCGGCGCTTGTCCCCGGGAACGAACTCTGCAAGGCGGTTGATGTGGGCGAGTGACCCCATGGCGAACCCCCGGTAGTGGTTGATGACTCTGGACGAAAGCCCGAGGGCGGTTTTGGTGAGTATCGTCAGGGTATGCGACCCACCCAGCAGCCTTACGGCCAGGCCCCAGCCGGAAAGCGGCGAGTTGACGTAGATCAACCCCGAATCGGCCAGGATTTTCGCCACGGTGGTGTACACAAGGAGCATGGACGGGATGAGCAGGGCGATCATTTTGGGTTCCATGCCCACGCGGTTCAGCCAGACGGCGATGTAGAGGCAACCCACGATCAGGCCGATGAGCGCCCCCCGGTAGGAGAGCAGCTCTTTGCTGTCGTCCAGGGTGGATTTTTCGGGGCGCAGGGCTTTTCGGAAGACATCGGCAAAATGCAGACGGGCGACCCACACGCCCCAAAGGGCGAGACTGAAGAAGGCGCCCGATGTCTGCCAGTAGTAGCGCCCGGTGCCGTAATAAGGCGAGATGGCCCTGACCCCCAGCCGGTTCAGGATGCCCCCTTCGACGATGAAGAGGAGGTCGAAGAACCAGATGCTGAAGAGGATCTCCAGGCTGGCAAAATAGGAGAAGCAGATGACGACCGTGCTCAGAAAAAAGAGGGCGGGAGGATAGTCCGGCGAGAAAAAGGTCCATCTGGCGTATGCGGTGGGGAAACGGGGAAACTGGGGGTAGGCCCAGGAGATCATATTCCACCCGAAGACGAAGGTGGTCAGCGCGAACCCGATCCAGAAGGCTTTGCCCTGCATGTATTCCGGGAAGAACCGTGCGCCCGAGCCCACACGGGTCGTCATCTCGATAATGGGCTCCATGGCCGGATAGACGAGTCTTTCGTTTTCGGACCACTGGCGGCGGAAGAGAATGGCGGCACAGGCGCAGACGAATCCTACGGCGCAGATGAAGGTGAACCACCAGAAAAGGGGCACGGCCCAGATGTTCCAGGGGATGGGCGCCCCCTGGGGGAGGCCCTCGTAGAACCAGGTCATGACGCCGCCGTCGTTGGTGGGGATCAGCCAGTGAGGCATGTAGGGCTGGAGGTATTTGCTCCACTCGTTCTCCGGGGTTGCAAAGTAGTAAGGGCCCACCATCAGGCTTACGAGATAGCCGCTGATGCCGTAGGTGGGGCCCATGGAGGCGATGAAGCCCATGCAGAAGATGGTGATCCACTCCGATGGAGAGAAGGCGAACCGTTTGCCGAACCACCAGGCCAGAGGGGTGAGGATAAGGGTGGACAGCAGGTAAAGGATCAGGTTGCCCATGGGTATGTGGCTGTAGGCCATAAAGGAGGCGTGCAGGATGTAGCGGACCGCGTCGCCCATCGGGCCTATGAGGGTGGCAATGCAGAGCCCGAAAAGGATTGCGCGGAAGGTTACCCCGCGGTTTGCCTGCGTTTCCGCCATGCGTTTGTGTCTCTGTGTTTCCGCCATGCGTTTGTGGTCTTTTTGAGAATTAGAACGCGCCCGTCTGGTCTACCTCCTGTGGGATGGTCACCATCGGGTTCAGAGCCGTCGCCCGCCTGAGGCGTTGGGCGGCGAGGCTGTCCCGACCCATCCTTGCGTAGAGGTGCGACAGCATCTGGTAGGCTTCGGCGGTGGGGCGTTCGGCTGCGGATTTTTCCAGGGATTGGATCTGATCCCACACTTTTTTCTGGCGCTTAAAGACAGCGAATTCCCGGTCTGCCTCTGCTTTCTGACCGATCATCAGGTAAGTCCTTCCCAGGAAGTAGCGGGCCCTGGGGTGGTAGGGGTCGGCCGCCAGGGCCTGCCGGAGGTAGGGTGGAGCCTTCCGGGGCGTTCCCCGAAGGATGACGACCTCCGCGAAGTCGGTGAGGAGTTCGGGGTCTTCCGGTTTGTGTCGGAGGGCCTGTTTCAGGCGAACGGCCGCGGAGTCGTAAGTGCCCTGGAGGGAAAAGAGACGCCCCAGGCCGGTGTGAATTCGGGGGTCGTCCGGCCGCAGGGCCTCTGCCCGGCGATAACACTTTTCGGCCTCAACCACATGCAGGCCTTTGTGCCCCCACGAGCTGTAGAGGTTGCCAAGTTCGATCAGGAGTTCGGTCCGTTCCGGGGCCAGTTCAATGGCCTTTGAGTACACAGGGATGCCCTGCTCCAGGGCCCTGGCATCCCGTAAGAGCCGGGCAAGCGCGACCCAGGTTTCCGCATCGTTCCCCGCCAGGGCGACCACCGGTTTGAGCGTGCGTGCAGCCTGGACGAACCGCCGGCGCCGGATCTGCACCCGGGCGATACCGAAGTGCCCCCGGGGGTTATCGGGATCTTTGTCCCTTGCCTTCCGATAAGCGGCCAGTGCCCCTTCGTCATCCGCTCTGAGCAGGGCCTCGTCCCCTGCTGTGCAGAGGGCCGCCGCCTGCCGGGAAGGAGAGGCAGCGGACATCCAGAAATAGCCGATGCCCGCAAGGAGCAGGGCGATGAGCACGGGGATGGTGACGCGTTTGGGCACCGGGGATCAGACCTCCTTAGAGCTTCTTACCGCACTGTTTACAGTATACCGCGTCGCTGTGGTGGCCTTCGGCGCTGCATTCGGCGCACACCCGGGATGTTATTTTTTGTCGCGTGAGGGCCTGGGTAAATTCCGCTGTTACAATCCCTGTCGGGACCACGATGATACTGTATCCCAGGATCATCACCACAGCCGCCAATGCCTGACCGATATTTGTTTTTGGCGATATGTCTCCATAGCCTACGGTGGTGAGGGTCACGATCGCCCAGTAGATGCTTTTGGGTATGCTCGTAAACCCGTTCTGTTCGCCTTCGATGACGTACATGAGCGAGCCCAGGACCACCACCAGGGTCAGGACCGTAAACAGAAATACGGTGATCTTTTGACGGCTCGAACGCAGCACCTGGATGAGCAGGTTGGCCTCGCCGAGATATTGAACCAGCTTGAAGACACGGAAGATGCGCAGGACGCGCAGAAGCCGAATGACCAGCAGATGGTGGTAGCTGCCCGGAAACAGCAGATCGAGATAGGTGGGGAGGATGGCCATCAGATCCACGATTCCGAAAAAGCTGGTTGCGTAGAGAAGCGGACGTCCAACACAGACCAACCGTAAAAGGTATTCTGCCGTGAAGAGAATGGTAAAAAACCATTCGGCCAAATGGAGGAGATCGCCGTGGGCTTCTCTGATGTGGCGTACACTGTCGAGCATCACCACGATGACGCTCAGCAGGATGCTCACGATCAAGACGATATCGAACCATTTGCTCGCCGGGGTGTCTGCCTCAAAGATGATTTCGTGCAGCCTGCCCTGCCACCGGCGGTTCTGGTCTTTTTGTCTGGCGACCGTGCTGTTCCAGAACTTGCTCATCCTCTTTCTCCATCCGTCAGGCGTCTGATATAATATACGACTCTCAGGTATAATATCAAGAATCCTTCATTAACAGCTTCTCAGATCCTCCGCTGCTTCCACTCTCCTTTGCCGAATTTCCGGACGGTGAGGGCGCCCTGCAGGGCGCTGAAGATGACGAGCGCGGCCCAGATGCCGATGATGTCGTAGCCAAGCGTGAAGGCGAGAAGGTAGGCAGCCGGGAGGCGGATGAGCCACTGGGCAATGAGGGTGTAGTAGAGGCCGGGCAGGGTGTCGCCGGCGCCCCGGAGGCCGCCGCCGCTTGTGATGGCGGCGCACATAAAAGGCTCTGCCAGGATGATGGCGTAGAGGTAGACGATGCCAATCCGGATGACGTCCGGGGCATCGGTGAAGAAGGCCAGGATCGGCTGTGCAAAGAGGGCAATGGGTATGCCCAGAACAGCGGTGAACAGAACGGCGATGAGCAGGGTGGTCCAGCCGCGCTGTTCGGCAGCATCGGGATTGCCCGCGCCGAGGCTCTGGCCGACCAGGGCGGTGGCTGCGGTGCCGAATGCGAGGGAGGTGCGGCGGAGGAGGCGCTCCATCTGGTTGCCGATGGAGAAGGCGGCCACGGCGGTTGTGGAGGAGGCGGTGAGGGCGACGAGTTTGACGAAGACGAGGTTGGAGCCGTTTCGGAAGAGCCCCTGCAGGGCCGAGGGGACGCCGATTTTGAGGATGCGGCGGGCCAGCGCCCAATTTGGACGGTAGGATGTGTCCGGGAGGAGGGTGATGCCGAAGCGCCCGCTGTAGAGCGCCCAGAGCCCGATGCAGACGCTGCAGAGGCGGCCGGCGATGTCGCCGAACGCCGCGCCGGTGACCCCGAGCCGGGGCAGGCCCCAGATGCCGAAGATGAGGAGGTAGCTGGTACCGATTTTGACGGCATGGTTGAAAAGGCTGATGTAGAATGGCGTGCGGGTATCGCCGGCGCCGTGGAGGCAGTTGGTGATGGAGAAGTTGAGCGTCATCAGGACGATGCCTGAGAAGAAAACCCGCAGGTAGGGCACGCCCAGGGCAATGACCTCGGTGTTGAGGCTGAGGGCCACGAGGAAAGCCGGAGCGGCTGCAAGGCCGAACAGGCTGATGCCGATGCTGAGCAGGCTGAGCAGGGTGATGGATTGCTTGGCGGTGGCGCTGGCGTCTCTCCGGGACTCGGCGCCGATGGCCTGGGCGACCATGGCAAAGGTGCCTGTGGTGACGGCGATCATGGTGACGCTGATCACCATGACGAGTTGCCGGGAGATGCCCACGGCGGAGATGGCCTCGGGACCCAGCTTTCCGACCATGTAGATGTCGGCGAAACCGACCAGGTTTTCCATCTGCCTGGTCAGGAGTAAAGGCAGGGCGAGGTGGATGATCCGGCGGGTGAGGGAGAGGTCGAATTTCCCTGTGGCGGCCGGACCGTTCCGGGGGCCGTATTCTCCGACCGGGATTTTCATAGTGGTTCATACCCTGCTTATTGCGACGATCGGATGTCCAGTGTTGACAGGCACTGCCGCGTGTGGTCCAGGGCTGCCGGGGTGCCCGACAGGTCCAGGGCCTTCGCATGGGCCAGGAGGACGTCGAGTTCAGCGGGGGTGTCTACGTCGTACCAGGGGGGGGTGAGACCCAGGGAGACGCCGCCGGCGCGGTCCAGGGTGCGGGCGAGTACCCCCCCGGTGCTCCAGTCGATGTCCCGGAAGACCTCCGGAAAGGGTTTGGACAGGCCGATCAGGTAGTAGCCGCCGTCGGTGCTGGGACCCAGGACGAGGTCTTTTTCACGGAGCAGGCACAATGCCTGCCGGACGTGTTCGGCGGGCAGGGTGGGGGTATCCGTGCCCAGGAGCACGGTGCGGGTGGTGCCCTCCCGGAAGCTCCATTCGAAGGCTTCGGCCATCCGGCCGCCCAGGTCGGTTTGGGCCTGTGGATGGAGGTCCCAACCGGGGCCGACGAGGCGTTTGATCCGGGCCTGCGCATCCGGGGGATCGTAGGCGACAACGTAACGGTCGGCAGCGACCGAGCGGTAGGTGCCCAGGCAGTCCAGGACAAAGGCGCAGTAAAGGGCGGCGGCCTGTGTTGGGGTGTAGCAGGTCTGCAGGCGCGTTTTGACAGCGCCGGGAACGGGATTTTTGACAAAGGCGATGAGGCAGGTGCTCACGGGTTTTCCGTCAGTAGGATCATGTGGGGCTGTCGCAGGTGTAATCGCTGCCCCGGAAGTCGCCCCAGGCGCTGGTGGAGACCAGACCTGCTGCGGTGAGGAGCATGTCCGGTTCAGTGTAAGGTGTAGAGGCGAATGGAGTGGTAGAGACGGGTTTCGGTTCCGTCCCGGCAGACCGTATTATTCGCCTGACGATACGTAATCTACAAAGATGGGGCTGGACCAGGCCATTTCCATGTCGGTTTGCACCACGCGCACCCAGTAGGGGTTCACGCCCGGCTCGGGCGAGGGGTCGGTGAAGGCGAATTCGGCGGTGTCCGCTGAGGGTTGCTCAGGCGCGAGGGAGACCGTGACTTTGCGGTTGAGGAGGCCGATGTCCATTTTTACGGGTTCTTCGGCCAGTTCTTGAAGGCTTACGCTGAAGCTTACCCTTTCGGCGGGGGCGCAGGACATCCGCCTGGGGCCGATTTCGCCGTGGCCACCGTAGGTGGGGCCTGTAATGAGCGAGGTGTGGATCGCAAGCTGCAGCTCGGCGTCGGGTTCCGCGTTCAGGTCCAGGATGACGCCGCTGCGGTACCCGCAGGCTACCGAGTGCCAGCGCAGGCTGCTTTCGCTGCGGTCCACAATGTCGGAGCGCGGGCTGTCAAAGCGCAGCTTTTCCACAGCTGTGATTTTGCCTCCGGCCAGGTTCAGGCTGCCGTCCCAGATGACGCCCGAGTAGCTGCTTTTTCGACTGGCCCCTTCCCAGAGGATGCGCACCCGGTTGCTGGCGGGCGCTGTCTGGAGGGGGTGCGTGTAGAGGTTTTCCAACCCGCGGAAAAGCTCCACCGATTCCAGGGGCGCGGTGCCGATTACGGAGGCCGAAATCTCGGGAGGGGAGTCGGTCGTGGGTTCACTGCCCATCGGGTGGCCGTCCGCTTCGGTGCGCAGGACGATCCGTGCGCCGGTCGTGGCATAGCAGCGGCGGGCCTTCAGGGCTTCCAGGAAGGCTTTCAGGCTCACCTGGGTGGCGTAAACGGCTGCGAGTCCCGCCTTGGCGTAGCGCCGGTGCTGGTGGCCCGGACGGTCGTCGCCGGGCCGGCCGGTGTGGCTGTCGCTGCCCCCGAAGAAGCCGAGTTTGTAGCGGTGCTCCAGGGTTTCTTGCAAGAACCACTCGAAGCTGCCGTGGGTGGAGGTGACTTCCACGGCCGGTTCCAGGGCAGGCTCGTGGTGGGTGAGGTCGGAGTGTTCGCCGCCGACGTGGGGGGTGATGACGGTGTCGGTGTTGCGGTAGGTTCGATAGAGGTCTGTGATGTGCGGGAGGTCCGTGTCGATGTCCGATTGGTCCTGCACGGCTGAGTGGCTGGAGCGGCGAATCGGCTGGTTGTGCCGCCGAAAGTAGACGTTGTGGTGGCCGCCCACCCCGGTCCGGGGAGACCATTCGAATCCGGGGATGGCAATAAACCGGCCGGGCTGGTGGAATTCGCATTCGGCCCGCTGCTGGAGCTCCCAGTCGGATTTCGAGACGGCGTGGTCGTTGCGCTGGTAACTGGCGAACTGGATGGCGGCCACGTCCCGGGCGTAGCGGAAGAAGTCGGAGATTTTCCCGGCCATCGCCACCTGGCCTCCGTGGTAGTCTCCCCAGTAGAGGCCGTAGGGTTCGGGTTGCTCCCCGCAGACGATTGGATTGCTCTGCGCTTCCAGTTTGGACCGGGTGTCCGTTGCGGTGATTCTGTATACACCGGGCTGTGAAGGGGCGCATCCCTCGATCCAGCGGACCCCGCTGTGCCCGCGGTCGAACCTGAGGGATTGTTCGGGGATTTCCACGCCATCCGCGAGGAGTTCCACGGTTCCGGTGTATTCGGCGGATGGGTTTCCCCAGGCGTCTTCCGCTTTGACCATCAGGCGGAACGGGTTTCCAACAGACGCTGTTGAAGGCGCGATTACGACCAGCCGGTCCGCTGGTCCGCCTACGATGGAAACACAGGGCGGGTCCGGCAGTCTGGTGTAGGCGCTGCTGCCGTCGGCGTCCACGGCGACCCAGAAGAAGTGCTTCGCCTCCAAGAAGGTCTGTGCGCGGGAGCCCGGCCCGCCGCCGTTGCGGTCCCCATAGGTCAGGATGACCTTTTCGCCGGGCTTGAGTCCCTGCCCGCACACGAGTACGACCAGGGAGGTGACGCTCTGGACAAGGACGCCCACACGCGCTTTTTCCGGCGCTTCAACCGTCATGTAGTCGGCGCCGGCGGGGTCCTGAAACTGGGGGATGCCCCAGTCGGTGTCGGATTCGGTGTAGACCCGGATGCGTCCGCCGGGGGCCACCCCTTTCGAGCCGGCCGTATAGGTCAGTTTCCAGGTGCCGTGGCTGCCGGCAACGATCTCGGCGTCCGGAGCAAGGGTGGCATGGCCGTATATTTCGCGTGCTGCTGAAATCGACATAAGGTATTTTCTCTTCGCGAGGGGGGTGGGAGACTTCAGAAGGCGCTGTTGCGCCACCGTTCCAGGACTTCCCGGGCGACCTGGAAGCGGAAGTGGTGTCCGCCGTCGAAACGGTCCACAAACAGGCGGTCCGTCGCGCCTGCCGCATCATACGCCCTTCGGATGCGCTTGAGGCCGCGTTCGGCCCAGTCGTGGGGAATGAGCGGATCTTGCAGGCCGATTTCCAGGACCATGGGCCGGGGAGCGATCAGGGAGAAGATTTCGGGTGTGTCGCCATAATGACCGTGGCCGTGCAGGCACAGGAGTCCCGGCGTCGGTTTGTCCGGGTGGAGGTCTTGGGGCACCAGCAGGTAGGCCGGCACATAGACGCCGGGCTCCGTCTGGTACCGGATCCGATGGCGCACGAAAGAACCGCAGGCGGTCTCATTCTGGAATTCAAGACAGAGGTCGGCGCGTTGGGGGAGGATACCGAGCAGGCCGATGAGGATTTCTCGAAACCGGCTTTGCCAGGTGCGGAGATCCTCTGGAGTGGTCCCTCCAAAATACATTGAGGGTTGTGCTTGATCGATGAGCCGGGAGAGGTCGTCTTCGAAAGATAGGGGTCGCAAACAATGCCCTCCCTATGTGGGAAAGGCCCCGAAATCGCGTCGGCCCCGGTCCGGATGAATTCCGGGCAGGCCGAACGCGCATTCCCTGTCTTCGGGCTGTATCATTTTGCCACCTCCCCGGCGATTTCCGACAGGCGTTCGCCGCTGGCGGCCACTTTCCGGAAGGCTTCTGCGGTCTGGTCCACCCATGCGGGACCGGGATCGACCGGCGTGGAGAGCCAGAAGCAGGTGTCGTGGATGCGTTCGCTCACAGGCAGGGCGCCGCGCTCCATGCACTGCCGCGCGCCCGGGGGCAGGTCCGCCCAGGGACCTCCCAGGTCGTCGAAAGCGAAGTCGTTGAAGAGCGCTTCCAGGTGCATCACGCCGTAACCGAAGGGGGTGATGGCCGGTGTGGTTTTCACCCCTTCGGCAACCAGGGCTTTCAGGATGGTCGAGACGGGGGCTCCGATTTCGTCCGGATCGATGCGCCCGGTGTAGAGCAGGAGACCGCCCCGGACCGCCCCGGGATAGGCTTTCTGAGGGGATATGCCTTTGATGGGACCGAGGAGGCTGTCGAGCCGGTCGAACCACCTGCGCCGCTTTTCGTTGAGCTCGGGCAGGCGCTGGAGCTGGGCATGCGCCAGGGCGATGCCCAGGGGATTTGCCCGGTACTTGACGCCGAGGCCCATGTTGCGGAGGCGCTTGAACCGGTCCGTGGTCCACAGTTTCCCACACCGGCCGTAGTGGCCAAGTGCGAGCATGCGGTCGTACAGCTCGTCATCGTTTGTGGTTGCCACGCCCGCTTCGATGCCGTTTACGGGTTTGCTCTGCTGAAGGCTGAAACAGCCGATGTGTCCGACCGCGCCGACCGGCTTGCCACGCCAGAGCGCGCCGTGCGCATGGGAGGCGTCTTCGACGAGTTTGATGTCGGTGCCTTTGACAATATCGAGGAACGCATCCATATTCGCAGGGTTTCCGTATACGTGCGTGACCACGATGGCGCACGTGCGGTCCGTGATCCGTTTTCTGACATCTTCGGGGTCGGCGCAGAAGGTTTCGGGATCGGCCTCGCAGAAGACCGGGGTTGCGTTGCAGTGCAGAATCGGCGTGATGCTGGCATGCCAGGTGAGGGAGGGTACGATGACTTCCCGCCCCTTGCGTGCGCCTGTGGCGAAGATGGCCGAATGCAGGGTGGAGGTGCCGTTGCACATGCAAAGGGCGTGTTTTGCGCCGACAAAGGCTCGAAACGCTTCTTCGAATCGGTCGAGCTGGGCATAGGCGTCGCCGAAGTTGTCGAGTACCCGGTTGACGAACGCCCGCTCGAGGTCGGAGACCTGTTGCCAGGCGTCGTTGATGGAAGCGGTGACGGCGGCGGGGCCTCCGTCAATTGCCAGGATGGATTTTTCCATGTGCGTCATCCTCCAGTTTTTCTCGCAGGCGCTGGTTGGCCAGTCCGGGATTGGCTTTGCCCCGGGTTTTTTTCATAATCTGACCCATGAAGAAACCAAGGAGCTTTTTGTTGCCCGACCGATAGCGTCCGACTTCGCCCGGGTTTTCCGAAATGACCTCGTCGACGACGCTGTCGAGGGCGCCTTCAGCGCTGATCTGGACGAGGCCTTTTCTTTCGACGATGGCGTCCGGGGCCTCGCCGGATTGGGCCATGTCGGCGAAGACGGTCTGGGCAATGCTGCCGCTGATGGTGCCTGCGTCGATCATGTTGAGAAGGGCGGCCAGGTTTTCGGGGGTGATGTTGAGGTCGGCCACCTGGATTTTCTGCCTGTTCAGCATCCGCATCAGAGCACCCTGCACCCAGTTGGCAGTCCGAATGGGCGAAGCGCCCGCAGCGGTGACGGCTTCGTAGTAGTCGGCGACTTCACGGGAGGCGGTCAGGACATCCACCTGGTCGGGGGTGAGGCCGTAGTCGGACTGGAAGCGGGCGCGTTTGGCCTCGGGCAGTTCGGGTATTTCCGAGCGCACCCGTTCGATCCAGGTCTCGTCAACCCCGATGGGGACCAGGTCGGGGTCGGGGAAGTACCGGTAGTCGTCGGAGAATTCCTTGCTGCGCATGGGGCGCACGGTGTCGCGGTCGGGATCGTAGAGCAGGGTTTCCTGGACGATTTCGCCGCCGGTCTCCAGGGTGTCGGTCTGACGCCGGATTTCAGCGTCCAGCGCCCGCTGGCAGTTGCGGAAGGAGTTCATATTTTTGATTTCGGCCTTGACACCGAGCCCGGTCGAGCCGGCCGGCCGGATGGAGACGTTGGCATCGATGCGGATGTGGCCCTTTTCCATGTCGCCTTCGGAAACGCCGGTGTAGATGAGAATCTGCCGCAGCCGGGTGAGGTAGTCGAATGCCTCGCCGGAGGAGGCGATGTCCGGCTCACTGACGATTTCGATGAGGGGGACGCCGCAGCGGTTGACGTCGACCAGGGATTCGCCCGCGGCCACGAAGGCCTCGTCGTGGATGCTCTTGCCGGCGTCCTCTTCGGTGTGGATGCGCACGAGACGGATCGTTTTGGCGCCGTTTTTCGTGGGGACCTGGATGCCGCCGCCGGTGGCTAAGGGCACGTCCTCATTGGAGTGGAACTGAGAGATCTGGTAGCCCTTGGGCAGGTCGGGATAGAAGTAGTTTTTTCGCAGGAACCGGCTGCGGGGCTGGATGGTACACCCCAGCGCCAGGGCGATGCGCACGGTCCGTTCAACGACCTGCCGGTTCAAAACCGGGAGGGCGCCGGGCAGGCCAAGGCAGACGGGGCAGCCGTGGGTGTTGGGATCGGCGCCGAATTCCGCGCTGCACGCGCAGAAGATTTTGGTTTGGGTGGCAAGCTGAGCGTGGACTTCCAGGCCGATGACGGATTCGTAGTTCATGGGACCTGTCCCTGTTCTACAACGTAGCCGGCGCGCAACAGGGTCTGTTCCTCGAAGGCCCGGCCGAGGAGCTGCAGGCCAATGGGGAGCCCGTCTGAAGAGGTGCCGCAGGGTAGGGAGAGGCCCGGGATGCCGGCGAGATTTACAGAAACCGTATAGATGTCTGAGAGGTACATCTGTAGGGGATCGTCAATTTTTTCTCCGATTTTGAAGGCCGGGGTGGGCGAAACGGGCGCGGCCAGCAGGTCGCAGGTTTCAAAGGCGCGGTCGAAGTCCGCTTTGATGAGGGTGCGCACCCGCTGGGCCTTGAGGTAGTAGGCGTCGTAGTAGCCTGCGCTGAGGACGTAGGTGCCCAGCATGATCCGGCGTTTGACCTCGGCACCGAATCCCCTGCTGCGGGTCTTGCAGTACATGTCGATCAGGTCGTCCGATTCGACCCGGAGGCCGTATTTGACGCCGTCGTACCGGGCGAGGTTGGACGAGGCTTCACCCGTGGCGATGATGTAGTAGGATGCAATGGCGTAGGCAGGATGGCCTGCCACGGGGAGAGAGACCTCCTGAATCCGGGCACCCGCGTTTTCAAGGAGCCCAACGCCCCGCATAACGGCTTCTCGAACTTCGGGGTCGAGCCCTGCTGCAAAGAATTCACCGGGGATGCCGACGGTGAGGCCCTCCACGCCGGTTTCAAGGGAGGCCGCGTAGTCCGGTACAGGGAGGTCGGCGGATGTGGAGTCCCTGGGGTCGTGCCCGGCGATGACGTGCAAAAGCAGGGCGGTGTCCCGGACGTTTCGGGCCAGGGGGCCGATCTGGTCGAGAGAGGAGGCGTAGGCGATCAGACCGTAGCGGGAGACGCGGCCGTAGGTGGGTTTGAGGCCTACCACACCGCAGAAAGAGGCGGGCAGGCGAATGGAGCCTCCCGTATCGGAGCCAATGGCCAGGACGGTTTCACCGGCGGCCACGGCGGCGGCAGATCCCCCGCTGGAGCCTCCGGTAACCCGTTCGGGATCGTGCGGGTTGCGGGCAGGGCCGTAGGCGGAATTTTCGTTGGAAGAGCCCATGGCAAACTCGTCCATGTTGAGTTTGCCTATCAGGATGGCATCGGACTGGCGCAGGCGGGCCACGGCGGTGGCGTCGTAGGGGGGAATAAAGGTGTCCAGAATGCGGGAGGCGCAGGTGGTGCGGAGACCCCGGGTGCAGAGGAGGTCTTTCAGAGCTACCGGTATTCCGGCCAGGCAACCCAGGGGCTTCCCGGCGGCAATCCTGCGGTCGATCTCATCGGCTTTTTGCAGGGCGCCCGGTTCATTCAGGGTAATATAGGCATTGATGTTTGAATCGTGTTCCTGAATACGTTCAAAAACGGCCTCGGTCACCTGCCGGGCTGTAATTTCCCCTGCTTTGATTCCGCCAATCAGCTCGTGGGCAGAACGTTCGTTCAAGCGCCGCATGAAACCTGCCATTACCCTTTAGAATTTTCCTTGGACGGTGTGGAGCTGGATGCGGTTTGGCCGGGTGGAGGAGACGCCGGCGGGTCTTCGGGGGGGGCTTCAATCCCGCTTTTGACATCCTGAAGCGCATTTTTGAATTCCGTGACTCCCTTGCCCAGACCTCTGGCGATTTCCGGAATCCGTTTGGCCCCAAACATAAGCAGTAAAGCCAGGAAGATCAGAAGAATTTCCCAGGGTCCGATTCCCTGTAACATCTGGTTCACCTCCTTCAGGGCAGGACATTCACCCAGCGATTTCCTGTATTCTCCGGAGCGGTTAACATACAGATCAATATGAGTACTTCACATAGTACCACGCCGTGCCGATGCCCAGGAGACTGATGACGTTGAAATTGAGGGAAAAGCCAAAGGTAAGCGTCATCACGATCAAATTGAGCGTCAGGGGAGGAAACACATATTTTACAAGGGGGTCCACCAGGACTTTCTGAACCACGTTGTCCTGGAGGTCCAGGCTTCCAAAGATCACATTCAGGACCTCGCCTACAATATTCCCGGTCAGGATGCCGACAAAGGTTGCAATAATCAGGAAGCCGATGCTTCTTTTTCCCATGGTTCGTATTCTTCCGGTTTGAACGTTAGTTTCGGATGTCGGCTACTTCCCGATCGGTGATCAGGTTGAACAGCCAGCGCGCAGCGCCGGAGACTGAAAAGGCAAGGGCAATGGGAAAGAAGGCCTCCTCTGTATAAATGACCACCAGGAGCAGCGCTGCAAAGGAGAGGGCCAGCCTCACGCGGTCCTTATTCGTGTCAAACGTGAATCTGGGGAAGGCCGGGTATTCGAATGGGCTGATCATTAAGAAGGAGATCATCGCGCACAGGGAGATGGCGATTTGGGGCTCGCGGGTACTCTCCCAGACGCTCTGGGTAAAAATGATATAGGCGGCAAGCGTTGCGGCCGCGGAAGGAATGGGCAGGCCCGAGAAGTCTTCCTTTTCGGGTCCCTTGTACCGGGTATTAAACCGCGCCAGGCGCAGCGTTCCGCACAGGAGGAAGAGGAAACAGGCCGCAAAGGGGAGCCAGCGGATCAGCATGAGATCCTGGTAATACTGGAACATCAGCACCGCAGGCGCTACGCCGAAAGAACAGATGTCGACGAGCGAGTCGAAGTGCATCCCGAACGGGCTGGGAACGTTGATGAAGCGGGCGATTTTTCCGTCGAAGGCATCCAGGAAACCGGCAATGACGATGAGCCAGGCAGCCGGCACCAGGCGTCCCTGAGTGGCATAAAAGATCGAGAGAAAGCCACAGAAGAGGTTGCCTACGGTGAACAGGCTGGGCAATGCGGATCGTGTTCTCATGACGGAGTCGCTCCGGTAACGGTTTTACTGAATGTGGAAAGCAAGCAGTGCTTCGCTGGAAACGTTCTTGCAGCTACCGATTCAGAGGGGCCTGTTCAAGGACCAGTTCGGTTTTTAAGCGCCGCCGCCCCCGGAGGATCTGGAGGGAGAAGACCTCACCTATCCGCCCTTCACGAAAGGCCTCTTCGGCGTCGTTCTTACTTTTTACCTGACGGTCATTGATCCTTACAATGAGGTCGCCCGGATTGAGTTGTGCACGGGCCGCGGGGCTGTTGTCTTCCACGCGGGTAATCAGCGCTCCCTCATAGGTGGCCAGACCGATCGCACCTGCCACCCACGGGGTAAGTTTGGGGTGGAGAACGAACCCCGTCCAAAAATCGCCCCCCTCGATGAGCCGCCGGACGACTTCCATCGCACGGTAGATCGGGATGGCGAATCCGATGCCGAGGGAGCCGCCGCTTTTGGAAAAGATAAAGGTGTTGACGCCAATGACTTCCCCGAGGCTGTTGACGAGCGGCCCCCCGCTATTGCCCGGATTGATCGACGCATCGGTCTGGATCATGTCCTGGTAGACGCGTCCATCAGCCTCGGATTGGAAGTTGCGTCCTATCGCGCTTATCACACCGACCGTGACCGTCGGTTTGGGGTCCTCAATCTCCAGACCGAAGGGATTTCCAATGGAAATGGCCCATTCGCCGATGATCACATCGTCGGCATTTCCCAGGTCTACAACCGGCAGCCCGTCAGCGTCTATGTGAATAACGGCCAGGTCCGTTTCCCAGTCGATCAGGACGTTGTTCCTGATATCTGTCACGTTGAACCGTCGGCCATCCGGGAAGACGATGGAGATCTCCCGGGCGCCCTTCACCACGTGATGGTTGGTGAGGATATGACCGTCGCTGCGGATGACAAATCCGGAGCCGAGGCCGGGGGTCTTTTCCTGGACGATGCCGGGATAGTAGAAGAAACTCCAGAACGGGTCCCGATAATATCCCTGGTATTCATTTAAAAAAGTTGTATGAACGCCGACGACCGCCGGTGAAACCTTCTCCACGGCCCGGACGATGGCGTTGCGCCGGGATGGGGCGATTGCTGTCTGAGCCGCCAGCGTCGGTGGAGCGGCTGCGGTGGCCGTCAACAGCGACGACGGTTCCGGACCGTCCGTCCCATTCCAGACCACCCGGTGGATGACGATGCCAAGGAAGATACCCGAGAGAAAGACCGGCAGGAAGCGCAGCACAGCGATCTACCCTCCTGGCAGGTCCTCATAGGTGACCCGCTTCAGGAAGAGGCCGTGGGGAGGCGCAGACGGGCCTGCACACCGTCTGTCCCGGGCCTCCAGGATTTTTGTGACATCATCAGCAGACCGGCCTCCTCTGCCCACCTGGATCAGGGTGCCAACGATGCTGCGGACCATCGTCCGCAAGAAGCGGTTGGCCGCAATCCGGAAATGGACACCATCTTCCGACTGCTGCCAGGTGGATTCAAAGAGGTGACACTCCAGGTTTTCCCGTTCGGAGGCGGCCACACAGAACGAGGTGAAGTCGTGGTGGCCAAGGAGCCTGGCAGCGGCATCCTGCATAGCCTCAAGATCGAGCCGGGAACGGATGCACAGGGCATATTGACGACCGATTGCACGGCGTCCGTATTCAATCCGGTAAACGTACTCCCGCCGTCTGGCATCCCGACGGGCGTGAAATCTCAGAGGAACCTCATGGGCATGGCGCACCGCACTATCTGCAGGGAGCATGCTGTTGAGGGCATTCTGAATATGCTCAACGTTGAGGGGATTGACGGTTATAAAGTTGGCCACCTGTCCCAGGGCGTGAACGCCCGTATCGGTGCGTCCAGCGGCAATTGTACGAATGGGCGTTCCAAAGAGGCGGTGAAGACAGGCTTCAAGTTCCCCCTGAACCGTGCGCTGGTCGGGCTGTACCTGCCAGCCCTTGAAATCTGTGCCGTCGTATTCCAGAATAAGCCGAATGTTGCGCTGCATATCGGTGGAATCAGAAACGGCCCGCACTCAGAGGCTGGCGTTCCCGGCGTTATGAGGGCGTTGAGCCCAGGGGAGAGAAGTGAGGAGGGGCACAAGCGACTTCAGGTTGCCCACCAGGAGCCGCAAGCGCAATCCACAGGATCTGCCAAGCAGGCTCAACAGGATGAGAAAACCGGCCAGCGCCGCACCCGAAGGCACCCATAAAGGCTGCAATGTTGACCCGGATATCCAGACGGTGAAGCGGTGACTTTGCCGGGATGTACCACTCCGGAGTGATATCCTTTAAAATCCGCAAGTTACAGAGCCTATAACCTCCTAACCTCCCTGAAAAGCAACCAGTTGAGCCTTTGAGAATATACCATCTCATGGATTTAATGTCAAACAAATATTGGGAGGGTGGACGGTGAAAGATCCGTTCCGTGAAGTGAACAGAATGTTCTCTTCTGAGAGGATCTGGAGGCTGTTTTTGAGGCTTCGGGAGGGCGGTATGGAAATTGCACGGGATTGCAGCGAGTGGCGAGTTAGGCGTATCCCGCCCCATCCCACCGCATTCAACCTGAATCACAACGCGCACCCGGGGTGGGGATGGGAAGAAGGGGAGTGGTCATGCGGCGTCCGGCTCTGGCAGCGGCGGTCTACTTTGCAGCAGGGGTGCTCATCGGGCATGGGTGGCGCCTTCCGGCGGGACTGCTCCTGGGGGGTGCCGGACTGTTTTTTTCTGTTGCTGTGATGGGCGTCTGGAGGAGATGGGGCCATCGACGAATGGGGGGGCTGCTGGGGTGTTTGTTTTGCGTGCTGGGGACGATGCGTTACGAGATCGTCACCCAGGGGTTACCGGTGCATCACCTCATACGGTTTACCGGGCGGGAAGGTGAAGTCGAGGTAGCGGGCACCGTTGCCGGGGAGCCGGCGTGGGTGCGGGAGGACCTGAGGGTCTTGCTGTCGGTTGAACAGGTGGTTGTGGGCGATTCGGTTTTTACGAGTTGTGGGGAGGCGTTGATCCGTTTCCGAAAGGTGAATCCAAAGCTGGATTATGGAGATTGGGTACGCCTGCGCCTGCGGCTTCGGCGGCCCCCCCCGGCCCGCAACCCCGGAGCGTTCGATTATCGGGACTATCTGCAACGGAAGGGGATTTACGGGATGGGCAGGGTGCGGCACCCGGCGCAGATTCTGGAGGTGGTGCGAGGGAGGGGGAACGGGTTCTGGAAGGGGGTGGTGTTACCGGTTCGCCGGGCCGTGCGTCGGGCGGTTGACCTGAACCTTTCGGGCGGGCCGGCGGGGCTTTTGAAGGGGGTGTTGCTGGGGGAGAAACGGGGCATTCCAGAAGAGGTTCGAGAGGCGTTTACACGGTCTGGGGTAAACCACGTCCTTGCCGTTTCGGGGCTGCACGTGGGCCTGATTGCCGCGTCGGTTTTCTTTGGTTTGCGGACCCTGGGGATCGGTCGGCGGGGCACCGGCCTGACCACGGTGGGGGCGTTGTTGATGTATGCGCTGGTGACGGGATTGCCGCCTTCGGTCATTCGGGCGTCGACGATGGGGTCTATCGCCATTTTGGGAACGCTGGGAGACCGGGAGGGAGAGGGGTTGAATACCCTGGGAACCGCGGGGTTGGCGCTGCTGGCCGTCCGGCCGCAGGATCTGTTCGATGTGGGGTTTCAGCTCTCTTTTGCAGCGACCGGGGCGATTCTCCTTTTTTATCGACCGATACGGGCGTGGATGCCGGGCAGTGACAGGGGACTGTGGGGGAAGTGGATCTGTACGCCCTTAGCGGTCTCTCTGGCGGCGCAGGCGGGGACGGCGCCGTTTGTGGCCACCTACTTTGGGCACCTGGCATCCATTTCACTTCTGGCCAATCTGATCGTTGTGCCGCTGATGGGAGCCGCTGTTGCGCTGGGGTTGCTTTCGGTCCTGTGTTATTCGGTTTTCTTAGAGCCGGTCGCCACGCTGTTCAACGGGGCGAACTGGGTTGTTTTGAAGGGAGCGATCGGTGCGGCAGACCTCCTGTCCAGGCCGACCTGGGCCTTTGTGGAGGTGCCGAAGCCGACGTGGGTTGGCACCGGCCTCTACTTCTGCTTGCTGATGTTGATCGTGCCGGAGGTACGTCGGCAGACTGCCGGGCGATATCTGGTCTTCTGCTGCCTGGGACTGGCCAACCTGTGGGTTTGGGGCGGTATTTTTCAGAGGCCTTCCGGCCTGGAGGTCGTGGTGCTGGATGTGGGCCAGGGGGATGGGGTTTTCCTGAGGTTCCCCAATGGGCGGACGATGATGGTTGATGGGGGCTTGCGGGCGGTGGGGATCGATGTGGGGGAACGGGTGCTGGTGCCGTTTCTGGAGGAACGCGGCATCCGACGAATCGACGTTGTCGTGGCGTCTCATCCACACAGCGACCACATCGGAGGACTGGTGACGCTTTTGGAGCGGTTCGAGGTGGGGCACTACCTGGACGGGGGACAGACCTATGGGTCGTGGACCGCCCGGCGGATTCGGACGTTGATCCGGGAGCGAGGCATTGCATATCAGGCGGTGGCCGCAGGGGACAGCCTGGTTGGCCTGGGGGGAGCAGGGGCGCTGGTGCTCCATCCCACGCCGGCTTATGTCTCAATGGATGGGGAGGTCCCTTACGGGCTGAACAACGGGTCGGTGGTGTTGCGGATTACCTTTGGGGGGAAAGCGGTTCTTTTGACTGGAGATATCGAACACGAGACCGACCGGGATCTGCTGAGGTGGAAAGAGCGGCTTCGGGCGGAGGTGCTGAAGGCTGCCCACCACGGGTCGCGCACCTCTTCAACAGCGGCCTTCTTAGAGGCTGTGCGCCCCCGGCTGGTCATCGTTTCGTGCGGTGTGGGCAACAAATTCGGACATCCCGCCCCCGAGGTGATCCGCCGATACGAGCAGATGGGGCTTACAATCTTCCGGACAGACAGAGCGGGGGCGATTCAGATCGTGATCGACGGAGAGGAGATAGGGGCAGAGGGATGGCTCACGAGGTGGTAAGTCAGTCCTGATAGAAAAAGCGGCCCGGGGGGCCGCTGGAGAAGAAGCGGGCGGATGGAGGTACGTGAAGGCCGGATATTCAGATCAGAACTGGAATGCATCAGAGGGGAAACTGTGTTCTCCTGTTATCGGTGCAGGTCATAGCATTATCTCCCCCAATAATCCTATGGCTGACCGCAGAGAAACGTGTCTACCTCCCCCGGGTCAGATCTACCTGAATAAAGCCATCGGTGACCTCCATGCCGCCCGTATCTGTTTGGGGATCTACCAAATGCGTGGGTGTAGAGAGAGGGCTACACGGTGTTGTGACGTACAGACTGTGAACCGCATGAAAATACCTGAAGATGCGTAAGCGTTTGGCAGGGGTTGTTAACGTCTGGAGAATCTGAAAAAAAGGGGGATAGCCGCCGGATGGTTCCGACCGCTGGAAGAGAAAGCGAACCTGTTTTGCTGGTGAGGGCAGGTGCCCTCGGGTGACTTCAGAAGATCTTCGAAGATTAAGCAAGAGTCGGCAAGTCTAAGGCGACGTCGATCCAGATCCCCGCTTCCTTATCCCATGGATTGAGGTCTTTTCCATCTGAGCTTAGACGTGGTATTCGCCTGATATGGTTCTCTGCAAGAGAATGACGTGGGAAAAATGTGGTAAGTCGTTAAAATACAAGCCTGTTTGAGATCAGCGACTTTTTCTTCAAACTCAGGGGACGGACTGAGTTTAAAGCAAAAAGTTCGTCCGGCTGTAACCTTGAAAAACGGTTCACCATATTGCTGCAACCGGATAGAATATATATGCAGAAGGCGAGGGAGTCAAGGACTTATTTGGAGAAAATGTGCATAAATTTCATCGTCAATGCGATAAGGTCTTGAAACTTAAGCGCATTGAATCAGAAAATTTTTTTAAGGCGTGAGCAGCGGTTGACATGTGGTTGGCAGGTGTTCGGGTTCGGTTCAAAAAAGTTGTTCTCAAGGAGGGCTTCAGAACCCGAACAAGAGACACGAACGACGGTGGAGGAGATCCATCCTGTGGACGGTTTTTGGAAGCGATATTGACAAAAACGCAGATATTGACGTTGACTTCCCATGACAATCTTCCCTATATTCCCAGGACGAATGAAAACAGATCTGGACGAGATTTTCAAGGTGGCGCAATTTTAAACTGCGATGTCGAAACGAAGATCCGAATATAAGAAAGGACCTGCTGCCGTGTCGCCGCAGATGCGGCTGGCCTTTGCGGATGGGAAAGCAGCGCGCCGGGAGGAGGAGGTGCAGGTCCGGTGCCAGGCGTGCGGGGTGCGGTTTCCTCTGCCCCGCTGGTATGCCGAGCAGGGGATGCGGCTCTATTTTTGCAGCGATGCGTGCCGGGCGGCGTGGGAGGAGGAACAGACGGATGAACCCTTTCGGCTGTGTCTGGAGGGGCGCCCGGAGTACCGGGGGGGCAACTGGACGGCGCAGGCGGCCCGGGCCCGCGAGCGGGACGGATACCGCTGCCGGGCCTGCGGTGTTACGGAGGAAGAGTTGAAACGCCAGCTGGATGTGCATCATCTGACGCCTGTGCGGATGTTCGCCTCGGCATCGGACGCCAATGTGTTGAGCAATCTGGTTTCGGTCTGTCGGCCGTGCCACAGGAAGCTGGAAGAAGAGGGACGCGCCCGCCTGCCCCTGTTTGGGCGGATGAAGCATCCCGGACAGCGGTTGGAAGGCGAAGATTGAGGGGAAGTACTGCGAGGAAAGCGGCCTTTCTTTCTCTGCGAAGGAAGGGCTTTTGTTGTTTTGCGTCGTGAGGTGGGGCACGCTTGTATTAGCGTGCGTTGGGTTCGCCAAAGATCCTTTCGCAGATTTTTCCCACCCGCTCGCGGTAGCCTTCAGGTGCGAATACGTAGAGTTTCCAGAGTCTCTCGTACTGGTCCTCCACGGCCTTGACATCGAACGGCGGGCTGTCGAGGGGTTCGTTGAGGCGGCGCAGTCCGTCGCGGGTTTCGATAAATACCCTGGCCTCTTTGATTGAGGAGATGTCGGGACAGTAGAGGATGACCTGGTCGGGGTCGAGGACGGCTGCGTCGGCGATTTCCCGCTCGGTCCGCTGCCGGGCCTCCACCGATCGGTTGTAGGTGGCAATCAGTTCGTCGCGGTCCCGGCGGCCCACTTCGGCTGCGGAGATGAGGTAGGCGCGTTTGAGCAGCTTGCGGTGCATGACCCCTTTGATGAGGCGTTGGATGCGTGCATCTCCCCGTCCTGTGAGGGCCCGCAGCAGGGCGTCGTCCGTCAGGTCGTAGAGGTCCTTTTCGGTCAGTCCTCCTTCCACTGCCAGTTCCACGGCCTTGGCGATCATGGCCCCTGAGACGACTTTGGCGTGATGGTAGTAGACCCGTTCGGTCAAGAAGTAGCGAAGGCGGAGCAGGTGCAGCAATTCGGTGCGCGTACTCATTTTGGCCATGTTGATGGCCAGGTTTCCCTCTGCAACGGTAAAGGTGCTGAAGATCCGGTCGTCGTAGTCCTGCTGCAGTCCTGTAAAATAAGCGTCTCTGCGGAGGTAGTCGAGCAGGTCGGCGTCAACGGTGCTGGAGATGATCTGCCGCATCCAGGGGGGATCGAACCGGCGGTCGGTCAGCAGAGCGAAGACTTCATCTGGAAATCCCGAGGCCTCCAGGGCATCTGCCAGTTCGTCCTGAGACAGGAAGTGCCGCAGGCGTTCCACCGTATCGTGCCGGGGGAAGAGTTTGCGCTCGTCTTCGAAGGTATGGCCGAAAGGAAGGTGGGAAATGTCGTGGACGAGTGCTGCGAGCACCACAGCCGCCTCCTGCTCGGCGCGAACCGCCACGCCGTTGTCCCGGAGGGCGCAGACGATGCGCCTGGCCATTGCAGAGGTCCCCAGCGAGTGTTCGAATCGGGTGTGCACACACCCCGGGTAGACCAGGTAGGCCGTGCCGGTCTGCCGGATGCCCCGCAGGCGCTGCATCTGGCAGGTGTCCATAACGCGGCGTTCCGCATCGGTGAAGCGGAGGTCTCCGTGGACGGGGTCCCGAATGACCATGAAAGCGTCCTTTCAGGGTGAGACGTGAAACCGCAGACGTGAGATGTGAAGCCTGCAACGCATTAATATACTGCACGGATGGTCAGCAGTCAAGGTCAAAATGTACTTTCAAAAAGGGCTTGATTTTCTTGCGTGAAATGGTAATGTTTCGCTGTTCGCGATGTTGTGTTCAACCCTGAGCATCGGAGTGCAGATGGCCTACCAGACGATTTTACTCTTTGGACCGCCCGGGTCGGGCAAGGGAACCTGGGGCGATATTCTGGGAAAGGTTCCGGGCTTTTTCCATGTGTCGACAGGCGACATGTTTCGGAAACTGGCGCCGACCAGCGAGGTGGGGCAACTCGCCCTTTCCTACATTCGCAGGGGAGAGCTGGTCCCGGACGAACATACCGTGGCCCTCTGGCGTGAATATATGCAGACGTTGATTGCGTCTGGAGATTTTAAACCGGATGAGCAGCACCTTGTGCTGGATGGTCTGCCGCGCACCCGGGCGCAGGCCAGGATGGTGAAGGACGACCTGGAGGTTGTGCTGATTCTCTTTCTGGACTGTCCGGACCGGGACATTCTGGTCAGGCGCCTGCAGGGGCGTGCGGTGGTGGAGGGCCGGGAAGATGATGCCAGCGAGGAGGTTATTCACAACCGGTTCAGGGTTTACGAGCAGCAGACCAGGGAGATTCTGGCGCACTATCCCGAAAGGTTGACTCAGACCGTCGATGTTTCCCAGGTTCCGTACAAGATCCTGATGGATATCGGCCAGGTTCTGGTGAAACGGCTGGGTGCAGGATGAACCGATTTTCGAGTATGTGTTTTATCAGGAACCCTCTGGCGGGGAACCGACAGGGGGATGTGGAGGCCGTCATCCGGGGGATGTTGAGCGGGATGGGTATTGTATTTGAGACGGTCTGTACAGCGTATCCCGGACACGGGACGGTGCTGGCCCGGAAGGCGGCCGATGAGGGGTTCGGGCTGGTGGTGGCCGTGGGGGGAGATGGGACGCTGAACGAAGTGGGCAGGGGGCTGGTGGAACGGGAGACGGCGCTGGGTCTGCTGCCGCTGGGGTCTGGAAACGCGCTTGCCCGTGCGCTGGGCATCTCTCTTGATCCGGCGCAGGCCTGCAGGGCACTGCTCCAGGCCGATGTCCGACCGATGGATGTGGGCCGGATTGGGGATAAGATTTTTTTTTCAACGGCCGGCGTGGGGCTGGATGCGGAGGTGAGCTGGCGCTACAACAACAGGTCGGGCCGCCGCGGACTTTTGCCCTATGTGGCGCTGACTGTGGAGGCGTTCTGGTCGTATACCCCCAAAGAGGTGAAGGTTATCCTGGATGGGGGGGCGACGGTTCAGACGCGGCCTGTGATTTTGACGGTGGCCAATACGGCACAGTACGGCAGCGGCGTGATTATTGCTCCGGGGGCCCGTCCGGACGACGGCCTGCTCGACCTGTGTGTGATCGAAGACGTGGGGCTGCTGCGGGCCCTGGGGTACATTCCCCGGCTTTTCACCGGCACGGTCGATCGGATGTCGGGTGTACGGTTGTTCCAGACGCGGACGCTTCGGATCGTGCAGCCGGCACCCGGCCCGTTGCAGGTGGACGGAGAGGCGGTGATGGGCGATGCGACCCTGGATGTGGAGGCGTTGCCGAAGGCGGTCCGATTCGCCATGTCCGGAAACCGTGAACCGTGAAACGGCGCCTCATTGAGCAAACCGCTTCTTACTGGTTTTTTGAGCATTTATTTCCTTCCGAAGTTGTTGGCAAAGATCAGGAAATCGCTGAACCCGATGGTCCCATCCCCATCCAGATCGTACCGCGCGTCGTACCCGTCGTCACGCCGACTCAGCCCGAACGCGCCGGCAAACAACACAAAATCGGCAAAGCCAACGGTACCGTCGCCGTCGAAGTCGGGATTTGGGGTTTGGGGAGTGGTGTACGGCGCAATATCCCACAGCAGCACGATGCCGTCCTCTGACGCCGAGGCGAGGGCGCCGCCGTCTGGCGAGAACGACAGGGAACTGACCCGACTCCGCTGCTGCAGGGTGGCGGCGACTTCTTTTTTCACCGTGTCGACCAGCAGGATAATGCCGAAATACGACCCGACCGCGAGCAGCCTGCCGTCGGCGGAAAACACACCGGAGGTAATCTGACCTGTGACCTCATCCCGGGGAACATCTACATCCTGTTCAAAGGTGAACACTTCCTCTCTCGTTCGCGCGTCCCACAGCTTGAGGGAAGCACGATAACGAAATCCGGCGACATGATGCGATGCCGAGGCCAGCAACGCCCCGTCGGGAGAAAACAGCGCGAACCCGCCGCTCCTGCCGTACCCCAGTTCCAGGGTGGCGATATTTTCCAGTGTCGCCACGTCCCACAAATAGAGGAACCCATCCCAGGGTTTCGAAGCGAGCGTCTTGCCATCGTGCGAGAACGACACCGTCGTCGTGCCGGACGGAATAGAGGTTTGCGCGCCCGTTTCCAGGTCCCACAAAACGATCTCGTCGGACCCCCCCCGAAGCGATCGTCTTCCCGTCGGGTGAAGCGGTGAGATGCGCGATCCTGCATCCGGGCCTTGACAGGAAATCCGTCTTAAGGCGCGCCGCGACGTCCCAGAGATAGACTTCGCCGCGCGACCCCGAGGCGAGGGTTTTGCCATCGCGCAATAATGTCAGGGAATAGATCTTCTCTGTGTGGCCCTCGAGCACAGCGACTTCGGCGCCCGTTGCCACGTCCCGAAGCCTGATCGTTCGACCCGAAGCCAGAGCGAAGGTCGTCCCGTCCTCCGAATACGCCACCGACGTGAACGCGCCTCCTTTGTCGAGGTCGTCGATAACGCCCTTCGACTCAACGTCCCATAGCTTGATCGAGCCATCGGTAACGCCCGCCGCAAGGATGTTGGATTGAGATGAAAACGCCACCGAGCCAACCCCGTCCGCGTGCCCTTCGAAGGTGGTGGTATTTCTCTTTGTCGCCACGTCCCACAACTTGATCGTGCCGTCGTCCGACCCGGAGGCGAGGGTGGCGCCGTCGCGCGAGAACGCGACGGAATTGACCCTGTCGGTATGCCCTTTCAGGGTGCCGATATGCTCACGTGCCGCCACGTTCCAGAGCCTGACCGTTCTATCCCACGACCCGGAAGCAAGGGTGGCGCCATCCGGGGAAAAGGAAATGGACGCGACCGGATACGTATGCCCTTCAAGGATGGCGATCTGCGTTCCCGATGGTACGTCCAGCAGATTGACGGTTCCATGTTTGGACCCGAAAGCGAGTATTGCGCCATCCGGGGAAAACGACATAGGGAGGGGGTCGTCCAACGATGTGGACGTGAGCTTGCCTTGACGGGTAGCGACCTTGCGCTGCGTCGCGATGTCCCACAGCGTGACGGTCTCGTTCATATTCGCCGTAGCCAGCACCGTACCGTCCGGCGAAGTGGCGACTGATTTGCCCCAGTGTTCCTGGGCGATACCAGCAGTCCGTGTGCCTGTTGCCACGTCCCAAAGCTGGACGTTGATATTTTTCCCGCCGTGGAAGTGGTTGAAGATAAGTTCCGAAAAGGCGAGGGTTCTGCCGTCGGACGAAAACGCCAGGGAATTGATCTCCTTCTCGGCGGGAAACACTGCCAGCGGCCTTGACGTTGAGACGTCGTAAACCCAGACGCCGGGTTTTTTCGCCACGGCGAGGAGTCGACCGTCCGGCGAAAATACAACCGCTCTCTCGCTCTCGCTGAGGCGGCCGGTTCCCAGGCGGGCAACCGCGCCATCGGGCAGGTGCCATTCAAGTCTGGCACCGTCCACGTTCGGGGGTGCGACGGATTGTCCGTGACTCACCGCATAAAACGTCTCCGCTGCGAGTTCACCGACAGACACCTTGACGGCGTTTGTGCCCAGGCCGGGTCCGAGGGTAAGCGAAAGCTCGGCCCGGCCATTGGCATCGGTCTTTATGTTTTGGACCGTGAATTTTCCGCTGAGCCTCGCGTCTCCCGCGGTGACCGTAAAGACGACGGTCGCATTCGGCAGGGGATTGCCGTGCTGATCCCTCACTTCGACAACCAGGGGTTGGGTCAGCTCGGAACCGGGCGCGCCCCGCTGGTTATCACCGGAGAATATTTCGAGCGCTTGAGGACGGGACAGCGTCGCTTCGGGCACGATGGCGGAAAGGGTAAATTCCGTATGGCTCACGTCCCCTGCCGCGTTGACGGCCAGGACAGACATTGGATGGACGGTCGGGCCGGAAAGACTCGTATAGGTTCCCCAATAATGTCTGGATGGAATCACACCGTTATAGTCAAATGCAACGACCGCCTGTCTCTCTCCGGCCAGACCACGACACGCCTTTACCTGGTCTCTGTTACCATGGAAGAGGATAACCTCGTGAAGCCCGTCCGAATCGTTTACTTCGAGCCGTACGGCGACGGTCTCCGCGTCTTCCGGATAAGTAAGTGGAGAAACCAGTTCGATGGTGGGCGGTGGCCCTGCTTCAGAGGGGATATTCGGATTGAAATAGGGATGCGCGGTCAGGAACGCCGCATTACACGCCGATAGTTCCGAATCCGGCAGGTATCCATACGACATGACATAGGCATGGGCGCGGAAGTCATGCTTCAACCCGAAGGTGTGACCCAATTCATGGCTGACGATGTTGTGGTAGTTCCAGGGATCCATTTCATCGCTGGTAACCAGCGCAAGTCCGCCGACCTTTCCTATTTGAAATGCTTTGCCCCCTGCCGATCTATCAATCACATCCGTACTGATGTCGATGACGACAACATATGTGTTTCGTGTCAGATCGAATGCCGGTTCGATTTCATCGAGCACCTTGCCGAAGGTGTCGTCGAGATAATCGCTATCGGATTTTTGCCCATCCACTCGATGCACCATCGGCGCACCCCCGGCATCGGTTTCAAAGCGGAAGGTCCCGTCCCCCTGCCCGTGCGCCTGCATGGAGACGGAGTAGAAGGTCTGGACCTCGCGGATCCTGTCTTTCATATTCTTGACCACCTCAGCGCGATAGGGCCGGTCATTCGGCAGAAAGTAGATCAGCCGCACCGTGCGCGGTTCGCCCGCCTTCAGATCCGCCGGCCGTTTGGCCGCCGGAAGGGGGTGGTCCCGGCGCCACTGCTCGTAATCAAACGGCACGCAGAAATGCACACTGTCGGCCGGCGGGGGCGACGCATGGGCAGCCAGCGGCAAGACCACAAGGCCGAGTAACACAAATAGGGAGAGTTGTAGGGCGAGAGATTTCATGGTGTTTTCCTCCTTTCAGGAATCGGTCATCCTAAGTTTTGAGGGAATGGATCGCCCGCATTGGTTTGACCATCGGAGCCTGAGGTTTAAGATGCGGCAACCAGTCCCTCGGCCGGGGGCTTTGGGTAAGCGGCCAGCCATTCCTCCCGCGATTCGGGTGCCAGGGGGATGAGGCTCGATACGGGGTCCATCTCGGGAATCACCTCTTTGCGCCTGGACGCGAGGGCGGCGCCTTCGCACGAAAACGCCACCGAAAGGACCGAACCCGGATGCTGAATCTCGGCGGTTC
>JAAXHW010000090.1 GCA_012270675.1 Candidatus Latescibacterota bacterium
GAACGCACCGGGAATTTTAAAACAACCTCTGTGACGCCGCTCGCCCCCCATAGCCCCGGTCGATATCCGGCAGGTCCGTATGCTTATTCATCGCCTCGGCCATCGCCCGAACGTGATACGGCAGCGCCCCGCAGCACGAACCGATCAGGTCGATCCCCATCCGCACCGCCTCGGCCGTGTACTCCGCCATTGCAAACCGGGTCACCACGCGGGGCTCCACCTGCGGCCACAAATTCGCCCGGCTCAGCGGCCGGTTGAAAACCTCTCCCGGTTCCAGTTCGTAACCCGTCGGCTGAGCGCAGAGGGGTACGGACACCGCATCCCGCACCTCGTACATCAACGGCCCCATCGTCTGCCAGGGCCGCATGCAATTGACCCCCACCACATCCGCGCCCGCATCCACCAGCCGTCTGGCCGCTTCTCCGGGACGGTAGCCCTCCCGCGTATACGCGCTGTCCCGGTAGGCCATGGTCACCACCGCCGGCACGCCCGCCTGCTTCACAAACGGAATCGCCAGGCTCACCTCATCCACCGAATAAAACGTCTCCACAATAAACAGATCCACACCCGCCCCGATCTGCTGTCCCACCCGCTGTTCGAAAAAGGCCTGCGCATCCCGCTGCTGCTGCTCCGTCATCGGCGCCCACGTCGACTGCCCGCTGTAAACAAACGGACTCAGCGTTCCCGCCACGAACCTGTCCGGCCCCGCTGCCTCCCGCGCCAGCTTCACTGCCGCGTGGTGCAGCTCCTCCTCCCGCTCCATCGGACGCACCCCCCATGTCATCGCCTGGAGTACCTCGGCGCCTGCCCGCGCAAACTCCCGGTGCAGCTCCAGCACCCCTTCGGGATAGTCCAGCACCCCCATCGGAATCTTCGACGCATAGCTCCCCAAACACCGCCGTTCGAACTCCAGATAGTACCCTCCGTCGCACAGCAACGGCCCTTCAGCCAGACGTTCCAGAAACCCGGATGCCATGTCATGCCTCCTCTTTTACAGGTATCGGATAAATCCTGGGTCCAACCGGCGGCTATACCGCCACCACCTCGAACCGCTCCCCCTCACGCATCCCGTATGCGTTGCCGGTACTTTTCCGGGACACCTCCATATCGCCATACGTTGCACATCGCCCTCTGGCCAGGCAGAGCGAGCGAGGGTCTCCGTCCTCCACGGTCGCAACCGCAGCCCTCCCGTCCAGCCCCAGCGATGCGAACCCCACCTCCCCCGGCTGTGGATTGTGCAACAGCTCGAACCGGTCGCCTCCACACGCAACCTGCAGTGCCACGGCCTCTGCCGCCCCGTCGACCGGATGCCACACCGCCTGGACCTCTGGTGCAACCTCGCCTTCAAACGGCGCGTACACCGCAACAAAAATCGCCCGGGGGCCGGAGCGGCTCACCTGCAAATACCCCCGGTAGGGCATCACCGCGCCCTCTTTCAGCGTCCCTCCCTGCCCGTGCAACGCCTGAATCACATCCTCTTCGGGCGGGCACTCCGAAACGGTCACAACCAGCGGTACAGCCCCGGGGAGAACCACCTTCAGCCCGCCCGGATTTTCTCCGTCGAACAGCCAGGTCGCCGTCACGTCTCCCCCCGCCTCGCCCTGCCTGCCCCGGCGCAGCGGCTCCGGCACTTCGACCGGCTGCATCTCCCCCACCCCACCAACAGACAGCCGGCCCGACCGGGCGTGCAGCGTCCACGTATACACATCCAGATCCCCGCAAACCCGAAACATATCCACCACCAGGGGCTTTCCCCTGCGCCTGGGCAGCAGGGCGATAAACCGCGAGTTGTCCGGCGCAAGCCCGGCCTCGGCCAGCTTCGGCCCCGGCGTGATGAGCCAGATCATCGGCTTCCCGCCCTCGGCCTGTTCCGCCACTTCCTGCACCGTATTGTGAGAAAGGGCACTCCGTTCCCACAGCCGCGCCCATTCCGGGTTCCAGTTGTACCCCATCTCCGTCACCATTTCCAGCCCGCACGCCCACAGTCCCAAATTCAAATAATCGCGCTGCTTGTGCGCCGCCGGGACGTAGGGGCCGTAGTCGATAAACACCATCGTCTGCGATGCCTTCTCCGCTCCTTCCCGCAGCGCCATCACCCCCATCCCCGGCAGGTGCAGGCTCTCAACCCCGTAGTCTTCTCCCGCCCCATCGACAGCCGCGTCCGGCGCCCGATAAAACAGCGAATACAGCGTTCCCCCCGCCAGGTTCTCCCCCCACATCTCCTTCAAATGGCGCAGCGCCTTCGGATGCTTATAATTGATATAGGCGATCTCCGAGCAGAAAGCACGCGGCCGGCTGCCCACGTGGGAATCGTTCACCGCCGGAATGCTCCCGTCTGGAAACGTGAAATCCAGAAACCAGGTATAACAGCGGCGCAGCAGGCTGCATTTTGGATTGGAATAAATATCCTCCTCTATATTGTCCCGCACAATCTCCGGAATACCCACCGTTGCCTGCAGCAGCCCCAAAGTGTAGTCGGGGGTACATTCGTAGAACGTCCCGTCACCGTGAAAAATCCCTACCCCGGGATCGAGCAGATCCTCGTACATCTTCACAATCGACCGCAGCGTCTCCCCGTCTTCCAACAGCGCCGCTGAAGCCGCAATACACCACCATGCCTCTCCGTGGTCCTGAATCGAGTAATGCCGCAGATAGGGCGACACATCCTCCCCCACCCCGTACCCCTCCAGCGACTGCGCCCCCCCCTTCTTGAACCCCTCCACAAAATAGTCGCGGGCATACGCCACCAGCTCCCGGACGATCCTCTGGCACTGCGCTTCGGACAGAACCCCGGAATCGCGCACCAGGTCGTAAGCGTGCAGCACCTGGTGCACGTGTCGGGCGTCGCGGCGTTTCCAACCGTCGATCTTGCCGTAGTAGGGGTCGACCTCATCGTGCCACTCGTTCCGATTCACCCTGTTGATCCGATATCTCTGGAACACCTCCGCAAACCGTTCCACCAGGATGCCCGCCTGCTCCGCATACCGTCCGTCCCCCTCAATCTGGTACACAATCCCCACGCTTTCCAACCCCTCCAGAATGTACTGGAGCCGATAAGACCGGATCACCGCCTGGATATTCCAGGTCTCCGACGCATCCTCCGGGTCCCAGTCCCACGTCGTCTTGCAGTCGGTGCACTGGAGCGTGTCCCCGGTGTTGATCAGCGTGTACGCATACCAGGGCCCGCAGCCGCAGTGGGGGCAGACCACCGTAATCAGCGGCGTCTTATCCGGAACAAAAGAACGCAGGCGGTCCCGGTCCACACCCAGGTAACCCTCCGCCTGCGCCTTAATCCCCGCATACAGATCCCTCGCCCAGGAATGGCGCGCGATATTCTCCCTGGCACGGGCGATATCGCGCGCCCTGTACATCGTGCAGGGATACCGCGACGCCTTCGATTCGGCCATACCGTCTCCTGTAGAAGAAGAAAAAATAGAATCGCTACTATATATGCCTGCCTTTGGCGGAAGTCAAGAAAAAGCGCTGCAATCCGAACAGCAGATGGCAGCGCCTCAACCGAAATTCCGGTCATCTTCAAAACGGCAGGTCGTCGTCCGTGTTTTGTACAGGTGGCGATTCGGACGGCCCCCCCCCCTCCTGGGTCGAGCCAGCGGTGGGGACACCTGCGCCCGCGGCGTAAGAGGAACCGGCGTCCATCTCCCCGGCCCCCGCATCCTCCCGCGAATCTAAAATCTGCATATCCCGCGCAACCACCTCGGTGGTGTAACGCTTGATTCCATCCTGCCCTTCCCAGCTCCGGGTCTGCAGGCGGCCTTCGATGTAAACCTTGCTCCCCTTGCGGAGGTACTGGCTGCAAATCTCCGCGAGCCGGCCCCAGACCACGATCCGGTGCCACTCGGTCCGTTCCTGGCGCTCACCGGAACTGTCCGTCCAGTTCTCATTGGTGGCCAGGTTGTAATTGGTAACAGCAGTCCCACCGGGCGTGTACCGAAGCTCCGGGTCTGCCCCGATGTTACCAATCAGAATCACTTTGTTTACCCCTCTGCGTGCCATACGAAACCTCCTTGTGAAAGAATAGAAACTGGCGTAGGGATCATGGCACAATCCTTACCGAATGAGTTGTTAAGCGAATATAGCCCTGACCGGGGGGTTTGTCAAGGGGGAAACGAGCCATTCAACACCACCTTGTAATGAGGCGTGAGGAGCGAGTACTGAGCGCAAGTCTATCGCAACCCACTGCTCACTTCTGCATCCCCTGTACAGCCCTTTCATAAAAACTCCGGCACGCTAAAGTACCGCTCGCCCGAATCGCAGATCACCGTCACCACCCGCCTGCCCTCGCCCAGTTCCCTGGCCACCTGCAGCGCCGCCCAGACGTTGGCGCCCGCTGAGATTCCCACCAGCATCCCCTCCTGCCTGGCCAGCTCTCGGGCCATCCGAAAGGCATCGACCTCCTCCACGCAGATGACCCGGTCGATCACCTCCCGGTTGAGCACAGAAGGGATAAATCCCGCGCCGATGCCCTGAATTTGGTGAAGCCCGGGCCTGCCTCCCGAAAGCACATTTGAGGCCCGGGGCTCTACGGCCACAACCTGCGCTCCGGGAAGTTGGGCCTTCAGCACCTCGCCCACTCCCGTAATCGTCCCGCCCGTGCCCACACCGGCCACAAAGGCGTCCACCCTTCCCTCCATCGCGTCCAAAATCTCACGCGCCGTCGTCTTCCGGTGGACCTCCGGGTTGGCCGGATTGTCGAACTGCTGGGGCATAAAGGTCGTATCCGGGGATTCGGTCACAATTCTGTGGGCTGCGTCTACGGCCCCCTGCATGTCCTGCTCCCCCGGGGTCAGCACCACTTCGGCGCCGAAACTCAGGAGGAGGTCCTGCCGTTCCCGGCTCATGGAATCCGGCATTGTCAGCACCAGCCGGTAGCCCTTTGCAGCGGCAACCAGTGCAAGGCCGATGCCGGTGTTGCCACTGGTCGGCTCCACAATGGTCATCCCCGGCCTGAGCCGCCCCTCCTGTTCGGCCGCGTCGATCATCGCGCAGGCAATCCGGTCTTTTACCGAACGCACGGGATTGAGTGACTCCAGCTTGACGGCCACCTCGGCCATACCGGCCGTCACAACCCGATTCAGCCGGACCATCGGGGTGTTCCCAATCAGATCCAGAATATCGTCCACCACCACATTGTCCAGAGCCATCTATCGGTCCTTTTCATTTGACGCTATGGGCTATGCGCTTTGGCCTCTGCCTTCTCAATCGCCATCTTTCCCAGCCGCCGGATATCCTCCGCAATATCGGGGCTCTCCAGGTCCCTGGCCGTACACCACCTGTAGGCCTCCGCCTCGGTCTGGCAAAGCTTCAGCCGACCGCCGGTCACACGGGCAAAATAAATCAGATCGATGTGCTGATGATCGGGCGCGATCTGTTCAAGGAGGATACACTCGGGCCGGGCGAGCACCTCAACATGGCTTATGCTGGACCGGGAAGAGAGGAGCGTCACTTCCAGACCGACCTCCTCCCGGACCTCTCGAACCGCCGCATCGCAGGGGAGTTCGTCCCGGTGAATATGCCCTCCCGGAGGAAACCATTGCCGAAGCTGTTTGTGGTAAAGCAGAAGGGTCCGTCCGTCCAGAACAACAAATGTGGTCGCCGTAAAATCTCGAGTCACGCGAGAGATATCACCATCCCCCCACCTGCGTCCGGTCCACAATATCTCTGGCCAGCATTTCAAACGCCTGGCCCAGCCCTTCCCTGCGGGCCTCCTCGCGTCTCTGTGCAGCGTCGTAGACCCCATAGCCCCGCAGCCTCTTCTCTTCCCAGAGCGCTTTCTTTTGTCGTGTATCGTAGCAGGTCATGTCCAGAAAAACGGAAATCTGATACTGATCCGCCGCCTGTCCGTAGGTAAAGGGCGCCTCGCGTACCTCCACCACCGTTCCCCTCAGGACAACATCGGCCTGGTCTTCGTCCACCACCCGCAGCGCCCCGTCCGACACAAAAGCCTGAATCAAGGTGTCGGTCAAACTCTGTTGAATCCCCGGTTCCAGGCTCCGGTTATCCAACAGGGGAATCGCCAGTGAGCGGATGCCCGATCCCCCTGTTGCGGATGTGGAATAATACGCACAGCCGCAAAAAAGAAGGAACAACAGGCCGAATGCATTTCGGGCGTAACGGCTCAAGACGATTCTCCTGAGTCTGAACCCTCCGCTTTTTTACCCTCCGCGTCGGGCGTCTCTGTCTCCGGTGCTTCTGCCTTCTCACCTTCCGGCGCTTCTGCCTCCGAACCCTCCACCTCCTCCACCTGCTCCGCTTCCGACGCCTTGTCCTTGTTTATTTCGTCCACATAGTTCATCCGCAGTTCGTAGAGGGTGTGCTCCAGCAGTCGGTTCTCATTTTCGTTCAGATTCCCCCGGGTCTTCTCACCCAGCATTCCCAGGACATCGATGGCGTTTTTGGCCTGCGCAAGATCCCGCTCGACCTTCTGCGTGATCGGGTTCATCACCTTCCCCATATGCTGATAGGCCGCTGACTGGAACATCATCACGATTTGCATAAAAAGGAACTCATTCAACTGCTCCGGACTGACAGATTCCTGCTCTGCCATAGCGGTTCACCTCCTGGAGAACGTGAAATGTGAAATGTGCCACCCCACCGCCGGGGCCCCCCTGGGCCGGGAACGATTGAAATCGGAAAAAGGGCAGCGGCCTGCCATCCGCATTTGGTAAATCCTTTCCCTCCTACCCCTCCAGGGCATCCTTCAACCTGGCCAGCGCCACGTCCGTCTCCGCGTAGCCCCGCACGATGCAGGCCTGTTCGCCGTTCCGCCGCAGCACCAGGCTGGGGAACTGCTTCACCCCCAGGCGGCGGCGCAGCGCAAATGCCTCGTGCAGGTCTGCGTCGGTCTCCGGGGAGACGAGGTCCCGCGCAAACCGTTCCACATCCAGAGCCAGTTCCCCGGCCAGGGCAACCAGCGTCTCTGCATCCGAAGGGTTGCGGGCCTCCTGGTAGTAGGCCCGCTGAATGGCGTGAAACATCGCGGGAACAGCGTCCGGGTGCTGTGCCTTTGCCGCAAGCACTGCTCTGCAGGCGGGATAGGTGGACCGGCGGGGCTTGCACACCGTCCAGAAATCCCAGTTGAACCTCGCCCCCGTCGTCTCGGTCACCTCCCGCCAGTTGCGCTGAACGTAGGCCCGGACCTCCTCCGGCATCGGTTCGTCCGAATCCTTCGCCAGCCCCCCCATCACATACACCAGGGGCACCTGCCGGGGCAGCGCTTCTTCCACCGCCAGCAGCCCTGTCCGGAATCCCCAGCACCAGGAACACATCGGATCGGCCACATAGTACAGCACAGATGACATCGCAACCCTCCCTTCAGACCGGCAGTGACGTATCAAAGATAAAAATAACCCTGCGCATGTCACCTGTCAAGCCCCGGCCGGCCTGAGAAGTAAGACGGCCCCGGAGGCGATGCCTCCAGGGCCTTAAAATCCACTTGCATTCGGATGCACAATATGCATATCTTGGAGTTTACATATTGAATACCGCAATCAAAAATTCTCATCAAGGAGGCCGCTTGTGAAGATTGAAGTCAGTATCAACGGAGCGCGCCACAGCCACGACGTGGAACCCCGGCTGTTGCTCGTGCACTACCTGCGGGACGTGGTTGGGCTTACCGGCACGCACATTGGTTGTGAGACGAGTATCTGCGGTGCTTGTACCATCATGCTCAACGGGGCTGCCGTAAAATCCTGCACCCTTCTGGCCGTGCAGGCCGACGGGGGCGAGGTCACCACCATTGAAGGCCTGGCGGAAGACGGGGAACTCCACCCCATCCAGGAAGGATTCTGGGAGCGCCACGGCTTGCAGTGCGGCTTCTGCACGCCCGGCATGATCATCGCCACTCACCAGCTTCTGCAGCGCAACAAAAGACCGACCGAAGCAGACATCCGCCGCGGTATCGAGGGCAACCTCTGCCGCTGTACCGGTTACCAGCACATCGTGGACGCCGTGCAGTACGCAGCGGACAAAATGAATGCATAAAGGAGGTTTGCCATGCCCATCAGCAAATCGATAGGGGCTCGAATCAAGCGGCGGGAAGACCCCCGGCTGATCCAGGGCCTTGCCACCTATGTTGACGACATCAAACTGCCCAATACGCTTCACGTGGCTATCCTCCGGAGCCCGTACGCCCATGCTCGCATCCGGAGTATTGATACGGGTGCGGCAGAAAACCATCCGGGCGTCGTGGCCGTGGTCACGGGTGAGGATATCAAAGACAAAATCGGCTCTGTCCCCTGCGCCACCACCGATCCGGAAGGCTTTCCCGGTATCAAGGTACCGCCCCGTCCGGTCCTGGCGCAGGAAAAGGTCCGCTTCGTGGGCGAAGCCGTTGTCGCCGTTGTCGCCGATGACAAATACACCGCCCAGGATGCGGCCGACCTGGTCGAGGTCGACTATGATCCCTTAGCCGCCGTTGCCTCCGCAGAAGACGCCCTCAAGCCGGATGCCCCCCTTCTGTACGAACAGTTTGGAACCAACCAGGCCTTCACATGGGCGCTTGCAGGGGGCGATATTGACGCGGCCCTGCAGGAGGCGGACCGGGTCGTCAAACAGAAAATCGTCAACCAGCGGCTTGCGCCCAACGCCATTGAACCCCGGGGCGTCCTGGCCGACTTCCAGGCAGGCGACGGCCAGCTCACCCTGTGGTCTTCCACGCAGATCCCGCACCTGCTCCGCACGCAACTCGCCGTTATGCTCAACTTCACGGAGAATCGATTGCGGGTCATCGCCCCTGAAGTGGGCGGCGGGTTCGGCAGCAAGCTCAACGTCTATGCCGAAGAGGCACTCATCGGCTACCTCTCCATCCAGCTCAAACGCCCGGTTAAATGGATCGAAAGCCGCCGGGAGAACATTCTCAATACCATACACGGCCGGGACCAGGTCGGCGAAGTCGAAGTCGCCGTCAAAAACGACGGTACCATCACCGGCCTCAAGTACACCGTCACCACCGACGTGGGTGCCTACTACCAGCTCCTCACCCCGGCCATTCCCACGCTGACCGGTCTTATGCTCTGCGGCTCCTACAGGATTCAGAACGTCTCCATGGAACTCGTGGCCGCATTTACCAACAAAATGGCCACCGACGCGTACCGGGGCGCAGGCCGGCCTGAGGCCACCTACCTCATCGAGCGCATCGTCGACTGCGTTGCCGGGGAACTCGACATGGACCCGCTGGACGTGCGCCGAAAAAATTTGATCGGCAGCGATGAGTTCCCCTACACCACCGGCACGGCGCTGGCCTACGACAGCGGCGACTACACCGCCGCCCTGGACAAGGCGCTCTCCATTGTCGATTACGATGCCCTGCGCAAAGAGCAGGCCGACCTCCGGGCGCAGGGCCGCTACCTGGGCATCGGTTTCTCCACGTATGTCGAAGTCTGCGGCATGGGGCCCTCTGCGGCCATGCCCGCCGGCGGATGGGAAAGCAGCACGGTGCGGGTTGACCCCACCGGCAAGGTGACCGTATTAACCGGCGTATCTCCTCACGGGCAGGGCCAGGAGACCTCTTTCGCCCAGCTTATCGCCGATGGCCTGGGCGTGGACATCGACGATGTCAAAGTCGTCCACGGCGATACGGATGCCGTGCAGTACGGCATCGGCACCTTCGGCAGCCGGGCCACCGCCGTGGGAGGCGCGGCGATGGTTATGGCCATGGACAAGATCAAGGCGAAAGTCGTCAAAATCGCCGCCCACCTCCTGGAAGCCAATCCCCAGGACATCGTCCTGGAAGACGGCAAATACATGGTCCAGGGAAACCCGGACACTGCCCTCACCCTGGGCGATATCTCCCTGACCGCGCATGTGGGCGTCAACCTGCCTCCCGACACCGACCCCGGCCTGGCGGATTCCCACTTCTTCGAACCCTCCAACTTCACCTACCCCTTTGGCACCCACATCGCTGTTGTGGAAGTGAATGCGGATACCGGAGAGATTGACCTCAAACGCTATGTTGCCGTGGACGACTGCGGCTATATTATCAACCCCATGCTTGTGGAAGGCCAGGTCCACGGCGGCATTGTGCAGGGATTGAGCCAGGCCCTCTACGAAGAGGTCGTGTACGACGAAGACGGGCAGGTGCTCACCGGGTCGCTCATGGACTACGCCCTGCCCAGGGCCCACAATTTCCCCAGGTTCGAACTGGACAACACCGTCACCCCCTCGCCCGTCAATCCGATGGGGGTCAAGGGTGTGGGCGAAGCGGGCACCATCGGCTCCACTCCGGCAATCGTGAATGCCGTGGTCGACGCCTTAAAACCCTTTGGCGTGCAGCACATCGACATGCCTCTGCGTCCTGAGAAGATCTGGAAACTGATGCAAACCTGATCCCCTGTTCCTTTTCCCTGCACTGGAGATAATACCATGATTCCCAATGCTTTTGACTACCATGCCCCCAAAACGCTCAAAAAGGCCTTGAGCCTCCTCAAAGCGCACGGGGATGACGCCAAAGTTCTCGCTGGTGGGCACAGCCTGATTCCTCTTATGAAATTCCGCTTTGCCGATCCCACTGTCGTCATCGACCTCGGCCGGGTCGGCGGTCTCAGCCGTATCCGGGTCTCCTACGACGGCACGGTCTACATCGGCGCGCTGTGTACGCACGATGCCATTGAAAGCTCCAGGCGCCTCAAAAGCAAGTGCCCCCTTCTGCCTGAAACCGCCGCAGAGATCGGCGATGTGCAGGTCCGTAACCGGGGCACCATCGGCGGCAGCCTGGTCCATGCCGATCCCGCCGCGGACTGGCCTGCCGCAATCCTCGCCCTGAATGCCGAACTCGACATTGCCGGCGGGGACGGAACCCGCACGGTTTCGGCGGACGGCTTCTTTGTGGACATGCTCACCACCGATGTACAGCCCGGCGAGATCCTCACCCGGATCCGCATGCCAGCGCCCCCCGAGCGTTCCGGCGGTGCGTATATCAAAATGCACCAGTCCGCCTCGGGTTTCGCCATCGCCGGGGTGGCCGCACAGGTCACGCTCGACGGCGAGGGGAATTGCGCCTCTGTTGGCGTCGGCGTCACCGGCGTCTCTCCGGTGCCCTACCGGGCCGGTGCCGTGGAAGACGCTCTGCGGGGACAAAGGCCCGACGAGACAGCCATCCAGGCCGCTTCGGAACAGGCCATCAGCGGGGTTGACGACTTTCAGGAGGACCACCACGCGTCCGGCGACTACAGGGCGCACCTGGCAAGGGTCTTCACCCGCCGGGCACTGGCAAAGGCCGTGGAACGGGCGGGATAAACTCCTATGAAAATCGAAGGCACGCACACCATCCAGGCACCCCCCGAACGCGTGTACGAAGTGCTTACCGATTCGGGGGTGCTCTCCCGGTGCCTGCCCGGCGCTGAGAAACTCGAACTCGTGGGTGAAAACACCTATGACCTTGCCATCAGCGCAGGCGTAGGCGCCATCAAAGGGAAATACAGCGGCACCGTCCGCCTGAAAGACCTGAAGCCCCCGACCCACTACCGCATGGTCGTGGACGTCAAAGGCAAAACCGGTTTTGTGAAAGGAGAAGGCGTCGTTGACCTGAAAGCCGAAGGCGAGGGCACCCTTGTCGCCTACAGCGGCACCGTGCAGCTCGGCGGCCCGGTGGCTGCCGTGGGCCAGCGCTTGCACAAGAGTACGGCCAAAATGATGACCCGCCAGGTCTTCGGCGCCCTCGCCGCCGAGGCCACCGCCGTCCCCGGCGAAGCGGTCAAACACGGCTTCATCCGCGACTTCCGGCGGGGCGGGCAGGGGAGATAATTTCGGAATGCGGAATGAAGAAATACCTGTGGCCCATATGTCTACCGATCCCTGATGAGCCGCAGCACCCCCGCCCCTCTGGCCTGAGGAGTTGCTTGGAAAATAGGCTTTCAGGTCGCAACATAAATTTTTGTTTTTATTTGCTTTTGGCCTTTTTCTTGTGCGCCCAAGAAAAAGGCCGAAGAGGGATTCATGCCTTTCATTAACTGGAACGACATCCCCACCAACGAACTCGCCCCTGGCATCCGCATCCGGGCGCCCTACGGCGAAAACCTCATGATCTCGCACCTGGACATGGACGAGGGTGCTGTTGTCCCCCTCCACCACCACCCCCACGAGCAGGGCGGCATCCTCTTGGAGGGCCGGATGGAGCTCACCATCGGTGAGGAGACCCGTGTTGTCGAAAAGGGCGAAGCCTACCTCATTCCTCCCAATGTACCCCACCGTGCCATGGCCCTGGACGGTCCTGCCGTGGCCCTGGATATTTTCACTCCGGTCCGCGAGGACTACGTCGAACTGGGCAACCGCTACATCCCTCCTGCGGATGCCGGGAAATAAAAAAACGCTCCCGAAAACGCATTCCCGGGAGCGTGTGTGCCCTTACCTGTCTGAAGTTCAACCTTCTCTCTTCCTTCTCCGTAACCAGTCGCCAACCTCTCTCCATCAACCCGCCATCATTTTGCAATCGACATACCAAGCAGCCACGTCAACTGATCTTTCATAGAGGCCTTAAAATCGCTTCTCAGGCCGGTTTGTTCGTATCGGATATACCCTTTCGGATCGACAATACAGGTATACGGCAAATTGGCGAAACCGAATTTTTGCTGGACCTCTTCATTGCCCAGCAGATAGGTCAAACTCGGCGCCAACTGTGCTTTTCTGCCCCATATCAGGTCCTTACGCTCCTTCTCATCCTGTGTATCCAGATTAATGGCCAGAAACGCCACGGACTTCTGTCTGAGGGTACGCTTCAGCGCTTCGAGTTGGGGCAGTTCCTCCAGGCATGGACCACACCAGCCGGCCCAGAAGTTGACGACCACGACCTTCCCCTTTAATGCATCCATGCTCACCGGCTCACCCTGAATCGTCTTTAGGGTGAACGTCGGTGCCGGACGCTTAATGCGTTTTTTGACCAGCCGGGCTTTGCGCCGCTCTTCCCAATCGGCCTTCAAATCGGCATAAGCGTCAATAATCCCTTCTGCAGAGCCAAACTTACCGATATAGGCCCTACTCCAGAGTTCGGGAACGTATTTGCGGATCACCGAAGCCTTCAAAAGATGGCATGCCAGTTCATAGGCAGGGCCCCATTGCTCCTGCTCGATGTACAGCCTGAGCAAATCCAACCTTACCCCGTCAACGGCGTACTGTCTGGCTGCTTGATCCGGGAAGGCCGTAACAGACAACGCTTCCGTCTCCTGTAAACTGCGCTTCATCCCTTCCAACGCCTTTTCGGGCTGCTTCGCCAACTGATAAGCCTGACTTAAAAGTCCGCGTCTTCTGATGATCCGTCGTTGGTAATCACCGGTCTTCGCGTGCATTTGCTCAGCCAATTCCAGTGACTTTTGGGCATATACCAGGGTCCGATCGGGAAATATCCTTTTATCAATAAAAACGCGTACCACCTGTTCGTATAAACCATTACGATTTGGGAGGAGCGCGATGGCTTCTTCGGCCAGACGGAGCAGGAACTCTGGATCGTCCACCACCATGCTGTAGAAACGGAACAGCGTTTCCGCGGTATCTCCCTTCAAGAACGTCTGCGGAAACTCTGCACGGAATTTTTCGAGGGCCAGGATACCGTCCCAGCGTTCTTCAGTTCCTCTTGCGAGACCAAGCTGTTTTGTCGCCTCTGAAAAGCGCTTTACCTCCTCTTTAGAATGCGTCTGCGTGCCGGCAGAAGCATTTGAAATCAGAGACATCAGGATCACAAACAGAAAGCCGATAACCTTGATTTGACTTTCTCTATACGTCATCTCTACCTTTAATTTCAACATCCGGACCTCCTGTTATCTTCTGCCTTCCCAGTAAAGATTTAAACGCTTCCGGTCAGTATGCATTCGAGACCGGTTTAGCGTGAGAACAACAAAATAAATCCCATCAGAAAGCGTACGTTTTTCGAGTAGAACGGTATGTTCCCCCACGGCTTGCATCTGGTTTACAGGCAAAGCAGCCGTCGTTCCCGATAGATTGTACACTTTAAGGTCAACGTGTACGGAATCGCGGAAGGTAGAATCGGGAATGGTATAAGTAATCGTAACCACCGAATCTGTCGGCGCACCGGAAATTCCGAGCTTCGGCCTGGGCGTCTCGCTCCCGGCCTTCCGGGGCTTCCGCGCCTGTTGCGCACTGACCTTTAGCGCCGCATCCTGCCCGGATACCTGCGCCTTGTCTTCGGCTCTTCGCTTCTCATCCCCTTCCAGTTCCAGCATCACTGCCGGTAGCCCTTCCGCTACTCTGAAAATGGTCGTCCGACCGTACTGAATCACCGCGGAAATCCCCGTGAAATAAAGCGCCGTTCCCAGGGTCGCCGCGCCGAGCAGCCCCAGCGTCTTCCAGAGTGCGCCTGCCTTCAAAAAGCCGGACAGCCCTGCGCCCTGGGGCACCGATGGCAAAAAGAGTGTCCCCGGCAGCGCAGCCATCACCTTTCGCGTCAGTTCAGGCGTGGGTCGCTGCGCCTTCAGCGTCTCCTCCACAACCGGCCGCAGCTCTTGTCGAAGCTGATCCCGGGCCACCTGGAGCCTGCCGAGCACCGTAGTTTCCGGAACCTCAAGCAGCCCGGCGATCTCCCTGTAGGTCATCCCCTCCATATAGTGCAGCAGCACGGCTTCCCGGTGTTTCTCCGAAAGTGCTTCAACCGCTCCAAGCACCCGGTTGCGTATCTCTTCCGCCTCGTAAAGACTGTCCGGGGCCTGGGGCAGACGGACAAATGTCTCCTGCAGGACCTCGCTTTGAAGGGCCGTTTCCTCCGAACGGTCCAGGTTGTCAATCGGCACGTCGGGCCTGCGTTTCTGAATCCACTTATTGGAAAGATTCGCTGCGATACCCCGGACCCAGGCTGGAAACTTTCCCGGGTGCTTCAACGATTTCAGATGCAGATAGGCCTCTACAAAGGTCCCCTGGACAAGGTCCTCCGCTGAGGCAAAATTGCCCGTCTTTCCCACCACCAGGGCATACACCGCCCCCTTATGCCGCTCGACAAGCGCTTCAAATGCATCTTTATCGCCCGACAGAACTTGCCGGACCAGTGTGCCGTCAGCCCCGGTCATAAGCGCTCCGCCTTTCAGGGGTAGGGTTCAAATCCGCTTCTGCATTGCTCCATTCCCAACTTCTATTATGATAGTGACGCCAGAGGCCAAATCCTAAAAAAATAATTCTTCCAACGAGGAAGAACCGGGGGGTGATAAAACCCGTTTTTTCTTGACACATCCCCTCTCAAGACCTATTTTTTCTTTAAAGCTGTGACGGAGGAAAGTACGCTGTCCCCGGCCGGACAGGGAGGGGGCGCCCCGGATTGAGAGCGTCCCTGCGGTATGAGCAGTGGAAGTTCCCTCCCGAGCTGCAAGGCTGAATACAATTTCAGTCCCGGGTCACAGGTCCTCTACCCACCGGTTTGTACCCGATTTTGACCCGCGCCTGTTTTTGTTATTAGGCCGCGCCGGTTGCTCTCGCCGTAAAAAGAGAGGGGCAGTACTGGCTGTCCACAAAGCGGCGCTCCACCGGGGCGCAAGTAGGGTGGTACCGCGGAAGGAAACAAACCCTTTCGTCCCTAAATGCGGATGAGAGGGTCTTTTTGTGTTTAGCAACTGTTCATCGGTCTGCCACACCCACTTCTCAACCGGAGATCCTACATTGCAGCAAAACACCCGAATCGATCTCGCATCTCTCCACGCCCTGGAAATCCGCATCCTCCGCGCCTACCGGGACCGGGAGGACGCCGACTGTTCCGATGCCGCCCTGTTGGAAGCGTCGGGCCTGGGTCCCGGCCAGCTCCGGCGGGCCGTCGAATGGCTGCTTTCCAAAGGCCTCCTGGAGGTCGGCGCTGAAAAGACCGTTGCGGCCGTATCGCTCACCGAACGGGGCGTTGACTGGGCAGAAAAGAGCACAACCCCCGAAACCGCCCTCGTCTCCCGTGTTGCAGAAGGGCCTGCGCCCACGCTCAAAGAACTCCAGGCGGACACCCAATTCGACCGGGGCGAATGGGGCAGTGCCTTTGGCGGCCTCAAGGGGGAAGGTGTCGTTCAGCTTGAGGGGGAAGCCATCCGGATCGCCGATGCGGACAAAGCCGCCTTTTACAAAGACCGTCTCATCCCCGAACTTTTCGGACGCTTTTCGGACCCCGGCCAAACGGTTCTCCTCGCGGACCTCCCACAGGATATCCAGGCCTACGTTCAGGACCGCACCCGCAAACGGGGTAAGGGCAGGGCCCCTGTTCGCGTGGACGAACACCTGGAGCGGGCCTACCGCCTCACCCCATCGGGCGTCCAGACCCTGGGCAGCGTCACAGAGGCGAACCTCACCGGCGAAGAGGTCTCCCGCCTCACCCCCGACCTGCTCCAGAACGGTTCCTGGAAAGGCGTCACTTTCCGCCGCTACGACCTCTCGCTCAAGCCTCCGCGGGTGCTCATCGGGCGGCACCATGCCTACCGGAACTACCTGGACGGCGTGCGCCGCAAGCTCCTCGCCCTCGGCTTCGAGGAAATGAAGGGCCCCCTCGTCGAAACCGAATTCTGGAATATGGACGCCCTCTTCATGCCCCAGTTCCACTCTGCCCGGGACATTCACGATGCCTACTATATCAAAACCCCCACACATTCCAGAGCCCCGGAAGAGCCCTACTTCACCCGGGTCGGCAGTGTGCATACCAGCGGCGGAGACACCGGCTCCCGCGGCTGGCGCTATCCCTTCGACCCCGACCGCTCCCGGCGTCTGGTCCTCCGTACTCAGGGAACCGCCCTGTCGGGCCGAACCCTGGCATCGGCCCCCCATATCCCGGGCAAATACTTCGCCATCGCCCGCTGCTTCCGTCCCGACGACGTGGACGCCACCCACGCCGCTGATTTCTTCCAGATTGAAGGCATCGTACTGGGCGCCGACATCAACTTCCGCAGCCTGCTCGGCCTGCTCAAACTCTTCGCCCTGGAAATCGCCCGGTCCGATGACGTCCGCTACGTGCCCGACTACTTTCCCTTCACCGAACCCTCGGTGGAGCTCCAGGCGCAGCACCCCACCCTCGGCTGGGTCGAACTGGGCGGTGCCGGCCTCTTCCGCCCCGAGGTCACGCATCCCCTCGGCGTCGAGGTGCCCGTCATCGCATGGGGCCTCGGCGTAGACCGGATGGCCATGGTCGCTCTGGGCATCGACGACATCCGCGATCTGTTCAGCGCCGACCTGGACTTTATTCGCAACGAAAGGTAAAGGGAGCCCCATGCCCACCATCACCGTCATCAAAAGCGATCTGGAACGTCTGGCCGGGCAGTCCTACACCCTCTCCGAACTGGAAGAGGCCCTGGAAACCGCGAAGGCCGAGGTCAAGGTGGAGGACGAAGACCGGCTCCGGGTGCAGCTCAAAGACACCAACCGACCCGACCTCTGGTCTTCCGAAGGCCTGGCCCGGCTGCTGAAGGGTTGCCGTGAGGGCCGGCACGATCCCTACGCCTTCTTTGGCGCGGACGAAACCAGCAGCGAAGTCCACGTCGACCCCGCCCTCAGAGACATCCGTCCCTACATTGCGGCCTTTACCTGTCGGGACATCCGGGTGGACGGAGCCGCGCTGGAGCAGCTCATCGAAGCTCAGGAGAAGCTGGCCGACAACTACGGCAGGGGCCGCAGTGTCGTGGCCATCGGCATCTACGACGCCTCCGACATCCTCTTTCCGGTCCGCTACGACGCGGTCGATCCCACGACGACCCGCTTTGTCCCCCTGGAAAGCGATGTGGAAATGGACCTGAACCGAATTCTTCGCGAACATCCCACCGGAAAGACCTATGCCCACCTCCTGAGCGGCTTCGAAAAATTCCCCCTCATTCGAGACAGCCGGGGCGAAGTCCTCTCGATGCCCCCCATCATCAACAGCCAGTCTCTCGGCCGCGTGGAAGTGGGCGATACCTTCCTCTTCTGCGAGGCTACCGGCACCCAGCTCGACACCATCCTGCTCGCTACTGCCATCATGGCCGCCAACATGGCCGACCGGGGTGGCGTCATCGGCCCCGTGACTGTCCAGTACCCCTACAACACGCCCCGGGGCCGCAGGGTGCGCTGTCCGGCTGACCTCACCGAACCGGTTGAGGTCGATCTTTCTGAGATCCATAAAATCGCGGGCGTCGAACTCGAGCCCAACCGCATCGCCGACGCCCTCCACGCCATGGGATACCGCGAGGTCACCCTGAAGAAGCAGAAGGTCCACGCGCGGCCCGCGCCTTACCGGGACGATATCCTCCACGCGGTGGACCTGGCAGAAGACGTGGTGGTCGGCATCGGGTACGACGCCTTTGAACCCGAAATGCCGCGCGACTTCACCATCGGCAAGGCCGCGCCCGAAGAAGACCTCTCCGACCGCGTCCGCAACCTGATGGTCGGCTGCGGATTTCAGGAAGCTTTTCTCCCCATCCTCAGTTCCTACAACGACCTCACCGTTCGCATGCGCAATCCCGACGCATCGGTCCTGGAAATTGAAAATCCGATGTCGGAATACTACAGCGCCGTAAGACACTCCCTGCTGCCCGGCCTGCTCCATGTAGAGGGCGTCAGCCGACGGGCCATCTACCCCCACCGGGTCTTCGAAGTCGGCGAAGTCGCCGTGCTTGCTCCGGAAGAAGACTACGGCTCCCGTACCCAGGTCCACCTGGCCGCTCTGGAGGCAAACGCGGAGGCCAATCTCTCCGGTATCCAGAGTTCCCTGGAGGCCGTGGCCTACTACCTGAATGTGGACTACACCCTCACCCCGGTCGAGCACCCCACCTTCCTGCCCGGCCGGGCCGGCGAAATCCGAAAAAACGGCCGGGCTTTCGGCGTCATCGGCGAAATCCACCCCGAAGTCCTGGAAACGTGGGGGATTGCCGTGCCCGTCAGTGCCTTCGAGGTCAACATCGACATCGCGGAATAAGTTATGGGAGAGCAAATAGGGAAGGAAAAGCTGGCGGTGAATCGGTAAGCCATTCAGGGCAGGTGTTCCAGGTCGTCCAGATCTTTATATCCACCAATCAGCAGGTACTCAACACCCCGGTCCTTCGGATTGCCGTGAAATTTCCCGTAAAATGGAGTTTCACCTGACTATCCGGCTCTGGACCGTCGCCTCGGGACAGGTCGGAGCCTTTTTTCCTGGCCTTCAAGCTCTGCGAGTCTTTTGCTGCTTTCACGGGCGATCAAAGCTTCAAGGCCAAGCCTGACCAGGGCGGTTTTCTCGTTGATACCGGTCAAACTGGATGCTTTGTTCAGCAGGGCATCATCTATATTCAGTGTTGTTCTCATATGTATCAATATGCATTGATTATGCGTATTGAACAAGAGGTATTTCGTGTTTGTAAAAAAGACCCTCCGCATCTTGCGGAGGGTCGTAGCGTGACGATACACTCGTGGTCCACGGCGTCCAATTTCGAGAACGGACATATCAAGACAGGAATTCAATCCCTCAAGATACGCACACCTTCGTCATATCAATTTACAATATCCCACTGTCCCCAAATCCCTGGAATATTTGTGGGTTTGATGTAGCCGATGACGTACTCTTGATGCATGCGCTGTTGAATCTGAGAAGACTGATTGAGCGTAGCGCCAGCCGGGAGCATGCGACGGTTTCTATCCAAATTTCTGATCCCGATAGCGGGAACCTCAAACCCTATTGCGCGTCCGATGTCGGCTAAACAATGACCTGTTTCGGTATCGCGCCCGCGCATAATGGAACTCCCTACGACTACAATTGCGGCCTTCCCGGGCTTGAGGACACGATGTATCTCACGCAGCACACGGATCATCTCTGAGTAATACCGGTGTAACACTTTCCCTTTCCTGGCATCGCGCTGAGCGACTTCCTCTACAACTTTAAGGGTATCAGAAGGCAGGTCGTCGAAAACCATGCCAGCGGTTGATTCGCCACCAATCGTTCGGCTGCGTCTTTGGCCAAGATCATCCACTGAAAACCCCATCCAGACCAGAGAAAATTTGTGGGCGCGCATGTAGTCAATCGCATTGGACGCATACGGCGGGGAGGTGACAACCAAATCGACACAATTGTCGGATAAAGGTAATCTCTGCGCATCGCCATGTTCAATAACGGGTCGTAGATGATCAGGCTCCGGATCTGGTAGATTGGCGAGATTTCTCTGAAATCGGTCGGAAAATTCGTCAAATACTGACCGCAGCTTCTTCGATATGAACTGGAGTCGGGAGCGCTGCTGATGTAATTGTTCTTTGCCCCACAGAAGATCACCGTTCATATCGTACACAACCTTCGCCCGATGCGGTCGGGTGTGGGCTAAATCGAGCGCCAGGGAAACACCACCTGACTTTGTGATGATAATCGCGGAGAATACGACCTCGAAAAACGCCACGAGAGCTTCGACGGCATTCAACCGAACGTCAGATTCATCCGGGATTCGACGAATCTCTCTCATGAGTGCACACAGATCGCTCTGTGTCTCTTTATCAAACCAATACTCGACAAACCTGGAGGTCTTGACATCCCAATCTTGATGATATTCCTCTCTTAGGAGACGACGTTGATCGTGAGACAGCAGATGCGCTCTGTTAAGAATCGCATGGCCTGTTTCCAGGGCTTTCCGCTTATCCAGCGGTGTCGTCTTTGCTCTCGCGATCCGAACAGCCAGGGGGTCCGTGTCGAAACCGATAGGCTGACGTTTTGCCAATAATGCTTCGACCAGTGTCGTGCCGGACCCCATCATAGGATCAAGCACCGCATCCCCAGGTTCGGTTAACGCGGCGATGAACTTCTGGGGCAACTGAGGCGGATATTTGGCTGGAAACGCATGAAATTGATGCGACGCATAATTGCTGTTGGCCGAATGGAAATCGAGATCATCGGCCAGCAGCGCGATGAGGTTGTCACGGACCGTGCCGGGCATGGTGGCTGGCGCTCTGGGAAATAGAGAAAGCTGTGTGGGTTGCATAATTGAAATCTCCCTGATCCTGCGGGATATTGCGTGACCTGTCTGCCGTGCGACGACGGGCAGGGATGAGGACCCGTCGCGCCTCGTAGGTCTGGTTGATACGGATATCACGGAAATAGCGTTCGACAGGGTGCTCCCGCATTTAGCAGATGCCGTCCATACGTCGAATATAGTGAAATTTTGTTCACTATGCAAGGCCGGGTCGTACTTGTGGTGCGATTTTTATTTCAGAGCTATGATCTCTTGTTGGGATGGGCTGAGCCGGTCGGCAAAGCCGGGGCTGAAACGCAGGTGCTGCCCGCCCCAATCGGGCATGTAGCCAATGCTGTAACAGTAGTAGAGCGTGCGGCGCGGTCGTCCGGAGACGTTCACCGTGGAGCCGTGGGTGAGCGCTTCGGTGAACAGGATGACGTCGCCGGCGCGCGCGGGCACCGGTTGCAGCGGGGGATTTTCATCGGGATGGCTGCCCCAGGGTTTGATGAAATTGCTCTTGTGCGCCCCGGGGATCACTGCGAAGCAGCCGTCGTCGGGCCCGCAATCGAGCATGGGGAAGACCGCCTTGGTCAGCGTCGATACCATCTGGCCGTTGCGACAGTGATACTGGCATTTGGGGAGGATCGGGGTGCCGTGCATGTGCATCCCGGTATAGCCTCCGCCCCAGCGATAGATGGTATAGGTGTGGTTGAGACGAAACGGTCCGCCGGTGACGCATTCGACGGCATCGAGCAATTCGGACAGTTCCATTAACGGCAGTAAGGCGTCGTCGCCCTCGATGATGTTGGAGATGTAGAGGTTCTCCGGCGTGCGCTCCTGGCCCAATACCAGCGGCGCCGGATAGTTGCCGGGGTGCATCGTCTCGAAGCGATCCAGCACGGCATTACAGGCTGCGACCAGCGCCGGCGGTACGATCTGCTCCAGGACGATATAGCCCTGCAGGTCAAAAAGATATTTCTGTTCCTGGTTCATCTCGCCTCCCTGTTTTTTATTTTAGAGGAGGTGCCCGAGGGAAGATGATGTGAATTTCAGCAACATCTGTAGACGGCACACAACAGGTGCGGACCGCCGGCTGAAAGTACACCGATGGCGCAAACGGCGCACCCAGCGCAAAGAGATGATTCCCGAGATGGACCCCGTATCGAACCTTATCCCCTTGGCACCTGAATCGCGGAAGGAATGGCTGGCCGCTCAACCAAAAGCCCCCGGCCGAGGGACTGGTTGCCGCATCTTAAACCTCAGGCTCCGATGGTCAAACCAATGCGGGCGATCCATTTGGCAGGATTGTCCGCATGATGTTTTTCAGTAAATATAATCACTCATATATTTTATCATAGCCTCAAATGGCGTGTTTTGCCCGATTTTTGGGGTAATTTTCGCGATTTTTGGTCTGGATTTAGTCAAGGTATCCAAAAAGCTCCACAGGGAGATTTTCCGTAAGCTGTCTGACGTGTCCGGAGATGCGCCTCGTGTCTCCGGGTTATTTTTTTAGAAAATAAGAGCGGGTCGGCTCGGGCCCTTCGGCCTTCATCCAGCAGACAGTCGCATAAGCTGTCCGTTTCGCCCAAGAAAAAGGCCGAAAAAGAAGAGCGCCGCTCAGGCGCCGCCTGTCTGTGCCGACACGGCAGACAGGCCGACGGGAGACCCCGCTTTGGCATAGGTTTTGCCGCCTCCATGTTGTGAGAAATCCAGATGGTCTCAAATTAATAACTAACCGCGGTAAGCCCCCGGC
>JAAXHW010000091.1 GCA_012270675.1 Candidatus Latescibacterota bacterium
GCCGAGTTCTTCGTCTTCGACGACATCCGCTTCGACCAGACCCACAACACCGGCTACTACTATATCGATTCCCAGGAGGGCCGCTGGAACACCGGCCGCGAAGAAGGCCCCAACCTGGGCTACAAGCCCCGCTACAAAGAGGGCTACTTTCCCGTGCCCCCCAGCGACTCGCTGCAGGACATCCGCAGCGAGATGATCCTGAACATGAGAAACTGCGGCCTGGCCGTAGAGGCGCACCACCACGAGGTCGCCACCGGCGGCCAGGGCGAAATCGACTTCAAGTTCGCCCCCCTGCTCACCTGTGCCGATCAGCTCGTCATCTACAAGTACATCGTAAAGAACACGGCGAAGAAACACGGCAAAACGGCCACCTTCATGCCCAAGCCCCTATTTGAAGACAACGGCACCGGCATGCACGTCCACCAGAGCCTCTGGAGGGGGGATGAACCCCTCTTTGCAGGCTCCGGCTACGCCGGCCTCAGCGAAGAGGCGCTCCACTACACCGGCGGCATCCTCAAGCACGCCGCGGCCCTGTGCGCCTTCGCCGCGCCCACCACCAACTCCTACAAGCGGCTCGTGCCCGGCTATGAGGCCCCCGTTAACCTGGCCTACTCCCAGCGCAACCGCAGCGCCGCCGTACGCATCCCGATGTATTCCGCCAGCCCCAAGTCCAAACGCATCGAGTTCCGCTGCCCCGATCCCACCTGCAACCCCTATCTGACCTTCGCGGCCCTGCTTATGGCCGGTATAGACGGCATCCAGGACAAGATCGATCCGGGCAACCCGCTCGACAAGGACCTCTACGACCTGGAGCCCGAAGAGGCCGCCCAGGTCCCCCAGACACCCGGCTCGCTCGACGAAGCCCTCAATGCCCTGGAGGACGACCACGAATTCCTTCTGAAGGGCGACGTCTTCACCGAAGACGTTATCCAGACCTGGATCGAATACAAGCGGGAGAACGAGGTCGACGCCATTCGCCTCCGGCCCCACCCCTTTGAATTTGCGCTCTACTACGACGCGTAGCGCGCAGGGGGATCACATACGCCAGCAAAAAGACAGGGGGAGATCGCCTGCCCCCTGTCTTTTTTTGCGCTCACCACCCTCTCCCGACCCCTGATCATTCCTCCCTTGCCAGCCGAAATCCGATGCAGTGGAACCGCCGCGCGGGCGTATACCCGTACCGAAACCCCGACCGCACCGCCCGGGCCAGGCTTGAATACCCGCTGCCCCGGAGCACCCGGATCGTCCCCTTCTCCGGCCCCGTTGGATCGGTCTGGGCCTCCTTCGGATACTGACCATGCCAGTCCTGCACCCACTCCCACACATTCCCGTGCATATCGTACAGCCCCCACGGATTTGGCTGTTTGGTCCCCACCAGATGGGCGTATTGCGCGCCCGCTTCCCAGGCATTGTCCCGATACCAGGCGTGGTCACCCACCCGGCTTTCCTCCGCTCCAAACGACCACGGGGTCGTCGTCCCCGCACGGCAGGCGTACTCCCACTCCGCCTCCGAGGGCAGCCGCCAGGTCCCCTCACCCGCCCCGTTCACCCGCCCGATGAATTCCTGTGCGTCCTCCCAGGACACGTACACCGCCGGATGGTCCGGGTTCTCCAGCACAAAGTCCTGTTTTTCCCAGGGACGGGTGCCCATCACCTGCGCCCACTGCGCCTGCGTCACCGTATACTTCCCCAGGTAGAACCCCCGGCTGATCCTCACCTCGTGCTGCGGCCCCTCGTCCTCCCACCGCCCCGCTTCCGACTCCGCAGACCCCATCGCAAACGTCCCCGGCTCGACCCACACCATCTCGATGGTCGCCCCGCCGGGAAGGGTGAACATCTTTCCTGCGTCATCCGACATATCCGGTGCCTTTCAATACGTAGTATGTATAGAGAACAAAATCCCAGACAAACAACAGGGAGAAATCATGCACAAGATTCAATCCGGTGTCAACAGGAAATGAGGCTGTCATTCAATCCTTTTTCAAAAAACAGATTGACACATCCTGGGAATTGAACTACATTCGTGCTTTCTTTCCTCTCTCATTGAGGAGAACACAATGGCTTTAAACAGAGATTGGCAGCGCTTTTTGCGGATTCTGGGCGTCCTCTTCCTGGCGGCTGCGTTCGTGGCCATCTTCCTGCCCTCCTGCCGCAACCTCATCTTCCTCTTCCTGTACTCCATTCCCGCCAATTCGGTCATCCCGGTCCCCCATGAGCCGGGTATGGTCTTCTTCGGGCGGTTCTACCCCCCTCACCTCGTCGCCATCGTCGCTGTTGCGGGCACCCTCATCGCCTGTTTTCTCGACTACCAGGCGGTCAACTTTGCCTTCCAGGCCAGGAAGTTCCAGAAGATCCGGGAAAGCGACGTCTACCAGGGGGCCGTCCACTACTTCCTCAAGGCCCCCTTTGCCTGCATCCTCATCGCCGCCTTTGCGCCCCCCATCCCCTTTTACATCTTCCGGGTGCTCAGTCCCACCAGCGGGTATCCCCTCAGGCGCTACATGCTGGCCGTCTTTCTGGGCCGTCTGCCCCGTTATTACCTCTTTGCGCTGATGGGAAGCGCCCTCAACCCCCCCGGACTCATTCTCGTCGACGGCGGCCTGCTGCTCCTCTGTGCCCTTCTCTACAGCAGCGTCAAACGCCACCTGGCCGCCCGACACAGGGAGGTGCCCATCCCTGTTGAAACGCCTCACTCAGAAAGCCCGATTCCGCACATAAGCTTCACGAAAACCGCACCTTAGTCTTTTCTCGCACACTTCCTGAACAGTGCCCGGTCGCGAGCGAAAAGGGAGATTATTCCCATTCCACCGTACCCGGCGGCTTGTGGGTCACGTCGTAGAACACCGCGTCAACCCCGCCGAGGGACAGGATCTCCTGTGCGAGCCGGTCGAGCATATCTCCGGGCAGTTCGGCGAACCGGGCCGTCATAAAATCGGGCGTGTAGACCGGCCGCAGCACCACCGTCTCTCGCTGTCCATCCGAGGAAAGGGGCAGAAGCACAGTCGACATCTGCGAGACCTCCCGCATCAGCCCTGCCTGCGTCAGCGCGTCCATCGCCAGCGCATCGGCCTCCCGGAGCAAGTCCAGCCGGGCCCGGCAGAGAAATGCCCGTTTAAGGCACAGGTCCGGCGCCTGTTCTGGAGCCAGGAGGTAAACCATACGGTTGATTGTCCGCACCGTGTTGGTCAGCCGGGTGGACACCCCCTCCAGTGCCTTCCAGTCTGCCTCACCCCACACAACCGCCGGGTGCGCGTAGGTCCGGAAATCCCCCTGCACCCCCACGCTTTTAATCGGAAGAATGCGCAGACTCAGGCCGAACGCCCCGGCAATACCGGCAGCCTCCGCCTGCGCTTCCGAAAGGTCCTTGGAAGGCATCCGGCCGTCCGAACAGAGGCAACGCACCGCCAGCCCCGGCCCCGGAAAGGGATGGCGCCAGACCAGGGAATCGGGCAGACCGAGCCGGGTGCCCAAATCGCGCACCTCATCTTTGTAAAGCTGTGCCAGCGGTTCAATCACCCGCCCCTGGGCAACCAGCGTCTCAATCAGATCAATCCGGTTGTGATGGGTCTTGATCAGGGCTGCATGCTCGGTGCCGCCCGACTCGATCGTATCCGGATAGAGCGTCCCCTGCCCCAGCACCCAGCGCTCCGGGTGCAGGTCGAGTCTGGATAGAACGCGGTCCTTCACCTCCAGGAACGTCCGACCGACGGCCTGCCGTTTCTCCTCGGGCTCGGTCATCCCTTCCACAGAAAGGAGAAAATCGTCGCTTGCATCCTCCACAATGAGGTTCTCAAACCCCTCCCGGGACAGAAAGGCCTTCACCGCAGCCGTCTCCCCCTTGCGCATAAATCCGTTGTCGATGTGAAGTCCCAGCACCCGGTCCGGACCCAGCGCCCGGTTAAGCAGGAGAAAGGCAACGCTGGAATCCACCCCGCCTGAAACCAGCAGAAAGACGTTTCGGTCCCCCACCTGAGCGCGGATCTTCTCGATTGCCGCTTCTGCATAGCCCGCCATCGTCCAGGTGCGGGGCGCGCCGCAGATCCGGAGAAAATTGTCCAGCACTTCCATCCCCCGGGGGGTGTGGGCCACCTCGGGGTGGAACTGCAGGCCGTAAATATGGCGGCCGATGTCCCCCACGGCGGCCATAGGACAGTCTTCCGTTTCCCCCAGCACCTGAAATCCCTCGGGAAGACGCCTGACCGTGTCCCCGTGGCTCATCCAGACCACCTCGGAGGCCCCCAGCCCCTCAAAGAGCCTGGCGCCGGGACGGATCTGCAGTACCGCCGATCCGAATTCCCGGACCTTCCCCGCAACGACCTCTCCCCCCAGGTGCTGACAGATCAGCTGGTGGCCGTAGCAGAGGCCAAGCGCAGGCAGCCCCATCCCCAGAAGGTCCGGATTGAAATCGGGCGGGTCCGGATCGTACACGCTGGCAGGCCCGCCGGAAAAAATAATCCCGCAGACGCCCTCTAATTCAGAAGGATCAACAGTCGACGGGAAAACTTCAGAATAGCCCTGGAGCCTCCGGACACGATTGGCAATCAGGTGGGCGTACTGTCCCCCAAAATCGAGCACGGCGATGCCGCTGTGCATAGAACAACCTCTAAAACAGGCTAACCCTGCGGGGTCTTGACAATCTCCCGCAGAAAATCCTCCCCGGAAAATTCGTTACACCCGGTCGCCGCTATCAACAGATCCAGGATCTCTCGTCGGGTGCGGCGGTTGTAGATGAGATCCTCGAACACTTCTTTGTATTTTCGCTTCCCCAGAGACTGCTCGATCTCTTTGGGCGTCATCCAGGGATTTCCTGCTTCTGCCATGAGATGTATCCTCCTGTTAAAAAACCACTTAACTTTTTAAACCTCAAAACTGAACACACCATAATCCCGTACGCCCGTCATCTGTGGGGTTTTTCTGTGAATATAAGCACCCCGGTAACAACAGGCAAGACCCCAGAAGCCATTTGCCAAACGCCCCAAAAATGAGTACACTCCTTCACAATCGCGTACCCCCCTGGCCTTCGATCAGAGGTTAGGATGACCTTCAAAACACTCCCTGCGCTCAATGCAATCCTGAACGCCATCAGCGCCGCCCTTCTCCTGCTGGGCTACGTCCAGATTGTAAACCGCAGAATCGAGGCACACAAAAAATACATGCTCTCCGCCCTCGTCTCATCGGCCCTGTTTCTCACTTCCTATCTGATCTACCACAGCCAGGTCGGGTCCGTGCCCTATCCCCACCATGACTGGACCCGTCCGGTCTATTTTGCCATCCTGATCCCGCACGTCATCCTGGCCGCCGTAATGGTGCCCTTCATCCTGGTGATCGTCTGGCACGCCTGGCGTGGCGATTTTTTCAAGCACCGGCGGCTGGCACGCTGGGTCTGGCCCGTGTGGATGTTTGTCTCCACCTCCGGGATTGTCATCTACCTGATGCTCTATCACCTTTGAAAAGCAGTCAAACGTCAACCGTAAGGAGGTCTGCTATGACCGTTCTCGTCACCGGATCCACCGGTCTGCTTGGATCGGCATTGGTCCCCTTTCTCACAGACCAGGGACACCGCGTAATCCGCCTTGTACGAAAAGATCCCAAACCGGATGAAGTTCGCTGGCACCCGGAGGCCGGCACCATCGACACAGCCGGCCTTGAGGGGCTTGATGCGGTTGTGCACCTGGCCGGTGAAAACATCGCCGAGGGGAGGTGGAACGCGGCAAAAAAGGCCCGCATCCGCGACAGCCGCGTCAACAGCACCCGCCTCCTGGCCGAATCCCTCGCCGGTCTTTCAGCCCCCCCGGGTGTCCTGGTCTCCGCTTCGGCCATCGGCTACTACGGAGACCGGGGCGACGAGGTCCTCCGGGAAGACAGCCCGGCCGGATCGGACTTCCTCGCCGAGGTCTGCCTCGCCTGGGAAGCCGCAGCTCAGCCCGCCGCCCAAAAGGGCATCCGCACCGTCAACCTCCGCACCGGCATCGTCTTAAGCGCAGAGGGCGGCGCACTGGCCAAAATGCTCTTCCCATTCAAAATGGGAGCAGGCGGCGTCATCGGCAGCGGCAACCAGTACATGAGCTGGATCTCGATCTACGACACGATCGGCGTCGTCCACCACGCCCTCACCACCGATGCCCTCCAGGGACCGGTCAACACCGTGGCCCCGACCCCCGTTACCAACCGGGAATTCACCAGCACCCTGGGCCGGGCGCTCTCCCGCCCCACCCTCTTCCCCATGCCAGCCTTCGCCGCCCGTCTCGCCTTCGGCGAAATGGCCGACGCCCTCCTCCTGGCCAGTGCCCGCGTAGAACCCGTCCGACTCCAGGAAACGGGCTATGCCTTCCAGCACCCCCACCTGGAGGGCGCACTGCGGCACATTCTGGAGAAGTAACTGCCGGTAACAGGATCAGGAGCGTTCCTTTCAACCCACCTCCACCTGCTCCTCCACCTGCTCTGCCGCGAACAGCGCCTGCTTGAGCACCGTCTCATAGAGCGCTTCCCGTTCGCTGCTGGGCATCCGTTCGCCCTGATCGTCCCGGTAGTCGATCACGTGTGAGTAGACCGGCGGCATTGGCGCCTCCTGCGACCTGTAAAATGCGCACAACCCGCGGAAATCCTCCATCGCCTCGGCCTGCACGTGCCTGAAGCCGAACTTCGGATCCTGCGTCTGGTCCAGCCGGAGGTGCGCGTGGATGCCAAGCTCTTCCAGCCCCTCCACCAGCCCGGGCGCCTCGCGCAAATCGCCCAGGTGCTCGGTCACAAAGCCCTTCCAGCCCGCCTTCCGCCCCAGCACCTGCACCAGGGTGCCCGCCCCACCCGCGTAGTGCAAAATAAAATCTTCCAGATGTGGATGGTCCGACGGATGCTCCAGCCTGGGTGAATTCCCCAGATTGATCCCGCAGACCCCGATCCCGTTCTCCATATACAGGCGTGCGTCCTCAACCGGATCTGCAAAACACATCCGTGTGTGCCCGGCGTCCAGGCGGATCTGCACGTGCGTTCGCAGAACCTCCTCTGCCTTGCCGGCATCCACTCCGGAGGCATCTTGAAGCGCCTCCCTCCCCACCCCCATCAGGTAGTTCTCCCAGAAATCCACCACCTCGGTCGCATACATCAAACTCTGTCCCCGGGTCGGATCCAACCCCAGCACCAGCCTCTTTCCAAACGCCTCACTCAGCCGGTAAAGCTCCGCGGCCACCCGGGCGACATTCTTTGCAATGATCGGATTCAGCTGCGCCTCTCGCCCCTCGATCTCCCGCCGCATAATACCCGCCAGCTGCTGCACAAAAACGTAGGGCACCCGACCGTTGTGGAGGTACGGGAGCAGGTGCAGCCCCTTCCGCATCGTCTCGAATTTCCCCTCATGGGCCCAGGTGATTCCATTCCGGGCAATCAACGCCTCTCGTGAGGCCCCTCCCCTCATCGGGCTTGCGATCCCAACGGCAAGCAGTCTGCGCTCTGCCAGACGCTCTCCCAGCGCTTCCAGCGCCGGCGTCGGCCCGTAACCCTCCCCTTCTTCCACCAGCAGGCTGTCCACCACACCCGCAGTCAGCCGCACCTCGCAGACCGGGTGCAGACCGGCCCGGGCGATCTCCCCCTCCATCCACGGGCACACATTGTCGATGATATCGAACAGGTCTTCTACCGTCTCTCGTCCCGAAAAAACCCGCACTGTCCCCACACCAAATGGAATGCCGTTCCGGGTTGCCATATCCGTGACCTCCTGCTGGAAATGAAATGCTCACTGATCGTTATTCAATCCCGACCCATGCTGCAACCAAAAAATCTCCCCCCGAACCATTGCCTGTACGACGGGCCAATAAAACCATTGCGTGCATCCAGGCGTCCTCAAACCCCTTCAGAAGCTGTTTTAAAATTCCCGGTGAGTTCCCGAGCGAGAGCGAAAACGTGGCGGTCCAGGCGG
>JAAXHW010000092.1 GCA_012270675.1 Candidatus Latescibacterota bacterium
CGTAGCTAGTAGGTGGGCAATACGAAGTTGCCGTCCCGTTTCGGCCCGCGCTTCCCCCAGCCTACTGGCAGATTCCGAAAATGTGCCAGCGCGAGCAAGACAGGCGAGGCAGCTACCATATATGCCCAACATTCACCGCGATGACCATCGAGAGCCCGCTGCAGAAATCCTGACGGTACATTCCGCCCAGGCAGACCGCACACACAGAACATGACTTGGTAGCTACCCGGTTTCTCTTAATCCCGTTCCCGCCCTTCAGCTTTCGTTGACGTTTTCCATATCAGCGATTTGCGGGCGCAAACTGCCTTGCCGCGTAGGGCCGCGCAACGAAAATCCGGTACACCTTTTTGTTCTTCGCGCCCCTTCGCGTTCCTTCGCGGATCGAACGGTTTTGTCTCTAACAACCTTCAAGCGAGGAGCATCCCCGACGGGCCTGCAGACATGCCCATATTGCGGAACCATGAGCGGCCTTCCCAAATGTCAGTGGACCCTACTCCTCCCACACCAACAGCACGCCCATCGCCTCCGCCAGCCGTCCATACAGCAGATCGAAAGCATCTTTGGCCTCCTGATAAGGAAAACGGTGGCTGATCAGAGGCTCCACGCGGATACGCCCTTCCCGCATCAGTTCAACCGTCCGCGCCAGCATGTACTCAGGCGGATCTTCGCCGTAATAGCCGCCTATCAGACGCCGCCGCTGGATCTTGCCCGCGTCCAGCGGCAACGCCTGCCCGTGATAAAGACCGATCAAATGCAGCGTTCCCCCGTCGCACACCATCTCCTGGGCCTGTGCAAACGACTTCAGCCCCGGCGCGCCGCCCACACACTCAAAAACGATGTCCGCGCCCCGCCCGTCCGTCAGCTCCATCACCCGTTCCACCGGGTCCGTCTCATTGACGTCGATAGCGTAGTCCGCGCCGAAAATCAGGCCCATCTGACAGCGCTTGGCGATCGCATCCACAACGACAATCTGCTCGCACAGATGCTGCCGCACCCCCTGCAGCACCAGGTTGCCCACCAGCCCCTGCCCCATGATCACGATCGTATGACTGGGCCGGATCCCCGGCGACGCCGCCCACGTGACCCCGCTCTTCGCCAGCGGCAGAAAAGTAGCCTCCTCAAACGATATGTCGTCCGGAATCGGCCACACACGCGGCCCGATATTCGAGTCCACCGGCTGCACCACATACTGCGCATGCGGCGCCACCGCCATCACCCGGGCCCCCGGCTCAAACTTCTGCGCCGCCTCGCTCCCCACCGCGTCCACCACGCCCGCCAGCGAGTAGCCCATGATCCGCGGGTCGATCGCCTCCTCGTGCATATAACGCCGCAGGATCTCCGACCCCCGGCTGATCAGACTGACCTTGCTCCGCACCCGCACCTCATTCGGCCCCACAGGCGGTATCGGGACCTCCTCCAGAACGATATTTCCAAATCCCTCGGGCTTGGTTACGCGTATCATGCTCCGCTCCTCGCTTTCCCGGAAACTGACGCTGTTTGAAAGGAGTCCATCCCAACTCTCCAAAGCAAAATTCATACTAGCACCAAAGGTACATACGCGTAAACGCCCCTTTTCCATCGGTGCCTCCCAAATGGGGGCGAACTTCCCCATGCCTCTGCTAGCACCGGAGCCGCACCCATCTCGCGCAAATCTGAATCAGGGGTAGCGCCGCCTCTGACCACTGACCACTAACCACT